>CAVKZC010000070.1:0-13715 GCA_963660455.1 Sphaerochaetaceae bacterium
CCAAAGAACGAATGTATGTTAAACTTGTAATGAGAATACTTTTTCAAGTGGACTCATATCTTGATTCTTTAAAAAATAAGTCCTGTAATTCCTTCATTTCGAGTTAACATAACTAAAATAGGGGATTATGCAAGTTTTTCCTTGTATAAATTTGGGGATTTTGCTACCTTTGCAGTGCATTACTTCGATACATATTCATAATGGCACTATCCAACATAGAAAGACATTACAACAAACACCCCGAAGACTTGCGGCTGCTGCGCCGCCACGGCATGGTGGAGTTCGAGACAACGATGTATCACCTGCACCGCTTCCTGCGTCCGGGATTGCGGCTGCTTGACATCGGGGCAGGCACGGGCCGCTATACGTCGGCTCTCATGGCAGAGGGCTATGAGGTGAAGGCCGTAGAACTGGTGAGGCGCAACATCGACGTGTTTCTGAAACGCGAGCCTGCCGCTGACGTGGTGCAGGGCGATGCACGCCACATGCCTTTCCTGCCCGATGCATCGGCTGATGTAACGCTCCTGCTCGGTCCTCTCTACCACCTTATAGGACATGACGAGAAACTCAAGGCTCTGAACGAGGCCAAACGGGTGACAAAGGCTGGTGGACTCGTCTTCGTGGCTTACCTGATGAACGAGTACAGCATACTTTCCTACTGTTTCGACGAGGACCGCATCGGCGGACTGATGGAGCGCGGGGCAGTGGATGGGGACTACCACATACAAGCCTCTGCCGACGAGCTATACGACTATGTGCGACTGGAGGACATAGACCGGCTGAATCGGGATGCAGGGCTGGAACGCGTAACCATCTTCTCGCCTGACGGGCCGTCCGACTATATGCGCACGCGCCTCAACCGGATGAGCGACGAGACGTTTGCCCGTTTCCTTGACTACCAGAAACGCGTGTCGGAGCGCCCCGACCTGTTGGGTGCCGGCAGTCACGTGGTGGACGTGTTAAAGGTAAAAAGGTAGAGTTACTCTATGTGCAGGTTTTGCTTGACATAGTCGATGACCGCCTCTTTCAGTCCTTTTGCCTCCACTATCTCCACATACTTGGCGTGACTTAGGTAGAACACCATGAGGGGATAGTAGTCGTAGGTAAAGGTGTCGAGCGTCCATGTGTCGCTGTTGTACTGCCTGATGTACTGCGAGATGCCGGGATAGTACTCCTCTATGGCATTCTTGGCCTGCAGCTTGAGGCGCAGTTTCACGTTTATCTTCTTTTCACCCGTCATGTGGAAGGGATCCATGTTCAGCATCTTGTGCCTGCTCTTGTACTGCCACGGTTCGTCGGACAACACGATTCTCTCGGCACGCGATATGCGGAACACCTTCACCTTGCCGCTGTCCGGTTCGTAGCAGTGTACATACTCGTTGGCATCGATGTGGAACGGTTCCACGATGCGGTTGAGAATAGTGCCGCTGCTCGACGAACTGTACCCCACCAATCTCACCTTGCGCTCCTTCTGTATGGCATCCTGCAGGATGATGGTCTTGTCGTCTGTCTTGCGCCTGTTCTCCAGTCTGCGGCGGCGAATGTCCTCAATGGTCGATTCGTCGGTGATGGGGGCGGAGGCATTGTTCTTTCGGAGGAACATCATGCCGTCTTTGAGCCGTACGATGTCGTAGGGGTAAGGCTCTACGGCAATGCTCACCACGTTGTGCTCCCTGATGGGCTTGAGCGTGACATACTTCCAGTAGGTTTCGCCAAACCATTCTTCGCCCATCCTGTTGATGTGCAGCATATAGGCATCGAGCGTGGGCGACTGGTTGTACTTGCGTGCGAGGCAATCGAGATCGTTCTTCACGCCTACGGGCACACCCTTGTCGTTGACACCCAGGTAGAGCACACCGCCGCGGTTGTTCATCAGGGCGCAGATGCCACGGAAGATATTGTAGAACTGGCGCTGGTCCTTGGCGTTGGAGGGAGCCTCGAAGAAAGATGTCTTGAACTCCTTCATGTCGTCCTCATCGCCGAAGATGCCTTCAAACTCGCTGGAGAGTTCGAGGATCGAGTCGCCGTCCGTCACAACGGAGAGGCGGTTGAGTATCTGCTTCTTGATACCACGGAGGGTCTTCTCCTCAAGCAGACCGAAGAGGCGGTTATATGCCTGCACAAGCGAAGCCGTCTTGCTCAGCGTCTCGTTATCCTCTTCGATATAGGGATCCAGTATCCCGCTCGTGGCATCATAGTCTTTGGCGAAGCAGGAGAGAATCTTCAGAATATCTGATCCGTTGGTAACGGTCTCCTCGTCCTTGAGGTCTTCGGGCGTGTCAATGGGGATAACCGTATCGCCCTCGTTGCTGTCGGCCTTGGCGAAGAGGATAAGGGTCTTGAGGTACTTGGCGATGTACTGGCAGTACTTGTCGTCCTTCTCGTTGTCGGTCAGTGTGCTCAGGATGCGCATCACACCCAGTATGCGGTAGCGCAACATGGGGTTCACCTCCCGTCGTTGCAGCATGTTCAGCGTGTCGCAGTACTCCTTGATGAAGGCCGGCAGCATCTTCTCCCCGCTGTCGTCCCTGTCCTGTATGTTTATCTGGCTGTGCTCGGCAATGAACCGTCTCAGCATGGGCGGGCATGTCTCCTCGCGCGAGATGGACCGTTTCTCCACCTCATAGTCTTCTATGCGGCCGTAGAGGCATCCGCGGTACTGTCCGGTACCATGCTCCGTTATCACGATGCCCGCATTGCGGTCGTGCAGTTCCAGTTCCTCGTCCTGCTCCTCGGTGATGTCGACGAACACCATGAATCCGGCATCGGTCCAGAACTCCCTCAGTTTGAGCCATCCGCCCGGTACCTTACGGTTATGCGCATCATATACCTCCTCCTCGTCGATAGACACGTTGTCGTGTATGTAATCCACGAAGAGGTTGGTAAGGCTGAAGGTACTGTTGGTCGTGTTGATGTTGACATTGAAGCGGTCGCCGACCTTCAGCACCTTGGCCCACACGTCCACGGGGTATACCTTTGAGAATATCTTCAGGTTCTGTTCGAACACGAGGTGTCCGGTCATGGGCTGGTAGTTGGGGTCGATGGTCTTCAGTATGATCTTCTGCGGCGACACCTCCGTCACCTCCACCGGCACATAGTCGCCGTCGGCGTAAGTGAGCAGGCGCCTCTTCTCCTGTGTCGTGTTCTTGAAGGCCCTCATGCAGCGCAGAATGTCGTCTACAAACTCCTCCACGACAGCCACGTCGTCCTTTTGCGATTCCTTGATCTGCAGGTTCTTGTCGGTGCTTACCGTAAAGGCATACTCCGGCAACAGGGGCGTGTCGCAGATGGACTTCTGCAGATATTTTTTTTCGTAAAGGTGTTTGGAGTAGGTCGCCAGCGTTATTGCGCCCTTATGGGTGGCGAGGAGTCCCTTGCCCTCATAATAGAAGTCAGCCTCGCTGCCCATCTTCATCTTCACGAACTTGACGACAAACATGTCGAGCGAGAAACTGATGAGGTCGCTCCAGACGAAAGGCATCTGGGCAGGCATATCGCACGTGGCAAGCTTCAGGGCGATGCCCATAAGCACAGGGGCATTCCTATAGGCAAAGGTGGTGCTGTTCAGTGCCGACACGGTACTCTGCAGCGAGAGGCGCACGAGGCAGTTGGTCATGGTGAGCAACACCTGCTTGCGTTCTTGCCATGTGGCATCCTTCACCGCCAGAAGCCATGCGCCGCACAGGCGCGTGTTGAATCTCAGCGTCTCGGGATCTTTGGCCTGCCTGTACACGGGCATGGCCGTGCGTTCCTCCACCAATAGGGCAACGCGCTGTCTGAGCAGTCTTACCGACTCGGTGTACAGGGCGTCTGAGGTGCTCTCCGAAGCCTTGAGGTAACTGATGAAGTCTTCGAAGTATTCGTCTATATGTGTGGGTTTCGGCTTGAGCCAAATCTGTCTGTTTTCCATATTCTGAAATAAGGGAGTGGTTTATGGTTATATAGATTGCAAAAATACAAATAAAAATCCGGAGTATGTATATATGATGTCATACTTTATTGTTTTTTATCAACTCTACCTGCGGAAGTAGGCAAGGATTTTTTAATCGTTGCCGGCAGATAAAGGGATGATAGTCGAGGAAAAACACGGAAATGGTTGGGCAATTGCAAAAAAAGACTTAATTTTGCAATGACAAACACACGAAAGACAGCGAGCATGACAGAAATACCACATTCGCTCCAGGCCCTGGAGGCTCATCAGGATGCTTACCGCCAGCGGTTGAGCGCCCTGCCTTACTACAACGTAGTGGCACCCGTCGTCGAAGGATTCCTGCGACAGGCGGTGGCTCGCGGTGCATTCTACCTGCGCGTTCATGTCAGTGCGCTGGACGCCATACTCCAGTCGCGCAGCATCAAGAGCATGATGGAGACAGGCTCAGGTGCTACCAACGGCGGCAAACAGACAAGGCAGGAAGTGACCGAAGCCCTCTTCGGTTGCAACGCTGCGGAACTCCTGCCGGAAGAATATCCCAAGTACGGTTTTCTCTCGCAGCCCGATGCCGCGAAGGACCTCTATGTGAACGGAGGCATGTGGTGCCAGTATGGCGACGTGTCGATACAGTTGAAGAAGGAACACCTCATGCATCGTACCACCCTCTGTGTGGGCAACTCCGTCAACTTCGGCAACTGTCATACGCTTGTCCCTACACGGGTAGACAACATCAAGGCCACTTGCCTCTGCGGACTGTGCCACGGTGAAGGCCAGTCGTTTATGGCTCCGCCTGACCCCATGAGCTGTTATGCCATCTTTGCCACATGGATACTGGAGAAGAAACTAACCCTCGACAACTTCCCCATGATAGAGGAACTGGCAAGAGACCTGCCACCCGTGTTCGACTTCTTCGAACTGCAGTATCACGGACCCATCAGTATCACGGAGGATGTGGAGCGCATAGACGTGGCACCGTCATCGGCCGAAGAACTGGAGAAACTCACCGTTCTGAAGGAAAAGTTTGAGTCCATTGGAGTAAAAATGTACATCAAAAACGAATAAAGTAAAAGTGAAAGAGACCTGGAAACTGACAGCACTGCTGGCCATAGCCGTGGGAGCACTGCTGCTGTATGCCCTTGTGCCTTCCGATGTGGCTGAAGACCTGCCGCTGAAGCAGGTGGATCTGACAAGTGTGACGGGAGATGAAGAGGCAGAAGACAGCATAGCCGAGCCTGATTCCACGATAAAGGAACCCGTCGACACCGCAAGGCAGCGCGTGCTGCTCTTCGGCGACTCGATGTCGGAAGACCTGGCGCTGCGACTCGCCGACTACACCAATAAGAACGGGCACGGACTGACCTGCGTGACGTGGGTAAGTTCCAGTACGCGCAACTGGTCGGAGACGGACACCCTCGACCACTATATACAGACCGTACAGCCCACACACGTGTTTGTGTGCCTGGGGAGCAACGAACTGTATACCGCCGATATGAAAGCCTGCGAGAGGCGTATACGCACCATTCTGGGCAAGATAGGAGGCATACCCACCACGTGGATAGGTCCGCCCAACTGGTGTGAGGACAAGGGGTACAACAAACTGCTGCTGCAGGTGATGGGCTCTGGGAGATACTTCCCCAGCTACAAACTCACCTTCGACCGTCTGGCAGACGGGCGTCATCCCACCAGAGCCTCTTCCACCATGTGGATGGACAAAATAGTGGAGTGGATGAACAGCGGACAGGCCAGTCATCCCTTCCGCCTGGAGATGCCTGACAAGCGTAACCGCCACTACAAACAGGTGACCATCCTGCCGCCGGGGACAAAGGCGAAGGGCAAGGAGGGTGACAAGACAGGCACGGAAGACTCCACAGCGGTGAAAACGAACACGCACGTGCCGAACAAAGAAGAAGCTCCGGCAACGCCACAAGAACAGGAGAACAAAACTCATGAACCGCATGAGACAAGCGTGACACACGAAAACACGTAAGTAACGAAAAACGTAACAAACGAAACACACGATGCTCGCAATACTCAACGAATTCTTTGCCTACCAGCCAGACGCACCGCTGATGATGGGCAGTCTGCCCTTCGCCCTGCTCTTTGTGGTGTTCCTGGCCCTATATACGGTCATTCGCAGTGTGTCGCGTACGGCGATGATGCTGTACGTCATAGCCTTCGGACTCTTCTTTGCCTACAAGGCCAACGGTACGCTCATGTGGATGCTGCCCCTGACCGCCGTGTTCAACTATGCCCTGACGCAGGAGATGCGCCTGAGGGAGGGTAGGGCTCGCAAGGGACTGCTCACGCTGGTGGTGGCGGTAGACCTGTTGCTGTTGGGGTACTTCAAGTACACCAACTTCATCATAGGCGATGTGCTGGACCAGATACTGCACACCAACTTCTCGCTGCAGTCCATCGCCCTGCCTGTAGGCATCTCCTTCTACACGTTCCAGGCCATCAGCTATGCCGTGGATGTGTATCGGCGGAAGTTCACGATGGAGGTTACCCTGCTGGAGTACTGTTTCTACCTTACCTTCTTTCCCCTGCTGATGGCTGGTCCTATCACACGGGCGCAGTACCTCATGCCGAGGCTCAGGCGCAACCAGCAGGCATCGGGTCGTATGGTGTGGACAGGACTCTTCCTCGTGATGCTGGGACTGATCAAGAAAAACATGCTGAGCGACTATATTGCGCAGTTTGACAACTGGGTGTTCGATGCACCGCAGACCTTCTCGGGATTTGAGAACGTAGCAGCCCTCCTGGGTTATCCCGTGCAGATATTCCTCGACTTCTCGGGCTACAGCGACATGAGTATCGGTGTGGCTGCCATGATGGGGTTTTACCTGCCCGACAACTTCTCTTTCCCTTACCGGTCGCTGTCGGTAACGGAGTTCTGGAGACGCTGGCACATCTCGCTCTCGTTCTGGTTCCGCGACTATGTATACATTCCCCTGGGCGGCAACCGCAAGGGAACACTGCGCATGTACCTGAACAATTTCCTCACCATGCTGGTGGCAGGACTGTGGCACGGCGCATCATGGATGTTCGTCATCTGGGGTGCCCTGCACGGACTGGGACTGGTGGTACACAAGTTCTTCAGTCGACAACTGGGACTGAAGATACCGGGTGGTGTGGCAGGCAATGCCGTCTGCTGGTTGCTTACCTATATATATGTGTGCTTTGCATGGGCTTTCTTCAGGGCAAAGGACCTGCAGGTGTTAGGACAGATGTTCGGCAAGGTGGCGCACGACTTCAGTGCCGACTACTGTGTGCCCTTCCTCCATGCCCGTTTGGGGTGGACACTCTGTGTGGCGGGCGTCATGCTGAGTTACCTCGTTAGCGAGCGCAGCTACAAACGCCTGCAGCTACGCTTCGTCTGCCTGCCATGGGTGGTGAAGCTGCTGCTCTTTCTCATCTGCCTCCAGATGGTGGTGCAGATGGCACAGGAGAGTGTCCAACCTTTCATATATTATCAGTTCTAATGCCTCAAGTGTTAGGCAAAAAAGAAGTTGGTACATTTCCCGGCCCTTTCAGGGCGTGCATGGGAAATGTACCAACTTCTTTTTTACTATCACTAAAGTTTGACCTTGTCCAATACTTTGGCGGTGGCACCTGAGAGGCTTGCCACGAAGGCACCCGCCTTTACGCCCGAAGACTTCAGGAAAGAGGCTTCTCCCGACAGGCGCAGCATCAAATCCTCAAACTCCTTGTAGTCGTTGATCTCGAATCCGCCGCCAGACTTCAGCAAGCCCTGAGCCTCCTGGAACCGCTTGTTGTTGGGACCGAAGATGACCGGCATATGCCATACCGCAGCCTCCAGGGTGTTGTGGATGCCGACACCGAATCCGCCGCCGATGTATGCCACGTCGCCGTAGCGGTACATACTGCTCAAAAGGCCGAAGCAGTCGATGATCAGGACATCAGCCCCGGCGGCCTCCTCGGCTGTGGTCTGCGTATAGCGCACCACCTTCTTGCCTTCCAGCTTGGAGAGGATGAACTTCAGATGATCCTCGCCTATGACATGTGGGGCTATCAGCAACCGCCAGTCTTTATGTTCGTTGAAGAACTTGATGAAAATCTCCTCATCGGGAGGCCATGAACTGCCGGCAACAAAGACCTTGTGCCCCTCTCTCGGCAAAGACTCGGCCTCTGCCGCATTGGAATCGGCATACCCTTTGCGGAAAGCCTCACAGATGGACAAGTCTTTCGCTGCCTCCTTGATCTGCAGTACACGGTCGAAGCGCGTGTCGCCCACCACATCGACATTGGTGATGCCTATGCCGTTGAGCAACTGCTTGCTCTCCTCGTTCTGCACGAAGAAGCGCGTAAAACATTTCAGTACACCGGCATAACTGCGCCCGTACCACTTGAAGAAAACCTGGTCGGGACGGAAGATGCTGCTCACGCTGTAGGTGGGGATGCCGCGGTGCTTGAGGATATGCAGGAAGTTGCTCCAGAACTCGTACTTGATGAAGAAAGCCATCACGGGGTGAACCAACCGCAGGAAGCGGATGGCATTGAGCCGCGTATCTACAGGCATGTAGCAGATGATGTCTGCCCCCTCATAGTTCTTGCGTACCTCATACCCCGAGGGCGAATAGAACGTGAGCAGTATCTTGTACTGGGGGTGCTCCTTGCGGATGCGCTCCATCAGTGGCCTGCCCTGCTCGAACTCGCCCAGCGAGGCAGCATGAAACCAGACATACTCGGAGGTAGGGTCTACCTTCTTCCTGAGTATCCTGAAGGCTTCGCGCTCGCCGTGCCACATCTTGCGCACCTTCTCACTGAAAAGGCTGGCAATGGCAATGCCCCACAGGACGAAATAAATGACGATATTGTAAATCATACCTTATTATATTATCCCAATGCCTTGATAGCCTTGCGCAGGCGCTTCAAGGTCTCCTCCTTGCCGAGGAAAGCAGAGATGTCGAACATGCCCGGACCCTTGCCCTCGCCCACGAGGGTGAGGCGGAAGGCGTTCATCACATCGCCGAGCTTGTAGCCCTTGTCCTCCACCCATTTCATCACGACGGGTTCCTGCCCCTCGATGGAGAAGTCGTCGATGCCTTCGAGTACCTCAGCAAGCTCTGTCATCTGCTGTGCGGAATACTCCTTCCAGCGTTTCTTCACCGTCTTCTCGTCATACGACGTGGGTGGAATGAAGAAGAAGGAACAGAGAGGCCACAACTCATAGACGAAGTTGACGCGGTCCTTCATCATGTGTACCACCTGGCGTACACGGTCGAGGCTCTCCTCCACACCGTTGTTGGCCACGATGGGCGCAAAGAGGTGGGCTATCTCGTCGTCGTTCTTCATGAGGATATACTCGTGGTTGAACCAAATGCCCTTCTTGAAGTCGAACTTGGCACCCGCCTTGGAACAACGGGAGATGTCGAAAGCCTTCACCAACTCGTCGAGCGAGAAGATTTCCTGCTCTGTGCCGGGGTTCCACCCGAGGAGCGCCAGGAAGTTGACTACAGCCTCTGGGAAGTAGCCGCTCTCACGGTAGCCCGAGGAGACCTCGCCGGTCTTGGGATCGTGCCACTCCAGTGGGAACACGGGGAAACCGAGGCGGTCGCCGTCGCGCTTGGAGAGCTTGCCCTTGCCCTCAGGCTTGAGGAGCAGCGGCAGGTGGGCGAAGCGAGGCATGG
Source organism: Sphaerochaetaceae bacterium (assembly GCA_963660455.1). GTDB lineage: Bacteria > Bacteroidota > Bacteroidia > Bacteroidales > Bacteroidaceae > Prevotella. The sequence continues at coordinate 9,583 of CAVKZC010000070.1, forward strand.
TGTCCTCCCATCCGAAAGCCTTATAAAGAAGTACGTGCAGGGGCGCGCTGGGCAACCACTCCTCGCCACGGATCACGTGGGAGATTTCCATCAGGTGGTCATCCACGATGTTGGCCAAGTGATAGGTAGGCAACTCGTCGGCACTCTTGTAGAGCACCTTGTCGTCGAGGATGTCGCTCATCACCTTCACGTCGCCACGAATCAAGTCGTTGACGTGGATTTCCTCGCCCGGCTCAATCTTGAAACGCACGGTATACTGATTGCCGTCCGCGATGAGCTGGTCCACCTCCTCCTTCGGGAGGGTGAGCGAGTTGCGCATCTGCATACGGGTGTGGGCATCATACTGGAAATTCTGTATCTCACTGCGCTTTGCCTCCAGTTCCTCGGGCGTGTCGAAGGCGATGTAAGCCTTGCCGTTGTCGAGCAGCTGCTGTACATATTCCTTATAGATGTCGCGACGCTCGCTCTGGCGGTAAGGACCGTGGTCGCCGCCGAAGCTCACACCCTCGTCAAACTGGATGCCGAGCCACTTGAAAGACTCCAGGATGTATTCCTCCGCTCCGGGAACGAAACGGTGGGAGTCGGTATCCTCAATACGAAATACAAGGTCGCCGCCGTGCTGGCGCGCGAAAAAATAATTATAGAGTGCGGTACGTACACCGCCAATGTGCAATGCACCTGTGGGACTGGGTGCAAAACGCACCCTAACTTTTCTGTCTGCCATGTCTTTTGTTATAGCTGTTTTCTAAATTTTCTGCAAATTTACATTTTTTTTTGCGATTATAGACGTTTTTTTCGTATTTTCGCAGTTGGAAAGTATTATTTGCATAAACAAGACGCAATGAGCATATTCAACAATACACAGGAGAACTACTGGCGCAACCTCGCCACACGGGCGGTACTCGTGAGTATCGCCGTGGCCGTCATCGTGTGGTTTCTGCCCCGCAACGAGAGTAGAGTGTACCGCTACGACATCGGAAAACCATGGATGTACAGTTCGGTAATAGCCACCTTCGACTTCCCCATCTACAAGACGGAAGAGGCCATCAAGCACGAACAGGACTCGATGTTGAAGAATTTCCAACCCTACTACACGCTTTCGCCTACCGTAGAACAGAAACAGGTGGACAGGTTCCTGAACGACTACAAGCAGAACCTGCCCAACCTGCCCGAGGAATACGTGAACGCCATCGTGGCACAGTTGCATGAGGTGTACCAGACCGGTATCATCAACACACCGGAGTACAACAATATCTACAAAGACTCTACCAGTATGATAAGGATAGTGAGTGACAAGAGTGCGCGGAGCGTGCCTGTCAATAGCTACTATTCTACCATCGCTGCCTACGAACGCCTTTTCGCCAACGAGAAGTTGGCAAGCATACGCCCGCTGCTGTCGCGCTGCAACCTCAACAACTACATCGAGGCAAACATCCTCTATGACAAGGAAAAGAGCGAGGCGGAAAAGAACGACCTCCTGAGCAGTATACCGCTGGCAAGCGGCATGGTGATGAGCGGACAGAAGATCGTGGACCGCGGAGAGGTGATAACCGACTATACGTACAGGGTGCTCGCCTCCTTCGACAAGGAAAACAAACGGCGTGCTGCCACCGAAGACGAGATGCGCACCACCGTGATAGGACAGGTGCTCTTCACCGCCATCCTTGTCATGCTGTTCACCTCCTACCTCTCGCTCTTCAGAAAAGACTACTTCGAGAAACCGCGCAGCCTTACCATGCTCTACTCTATGGTGACACTCTTCCCGATACTCGTGTCGCTCATGATGAAGCACAATTTCTTCAGTGTCTACGTGCTGCCCTTTGCCATGGCTGCCATCTTCGTGCGTGTGTTCATGGACTCACGCACGGCATTCATCACCCACGTCACAATGGTGCTGATATGCGCAGAGGCCGTAAAGTACCAGTATGAATTCATCATCGTGCAACTGGCCTCGGGACTCGTGGCCATATACACCCTCAGGGAACTGAGCAAGCGGTCGCAGATACTGCTCACCGCCCTGCTCGTGACAATGACGAGTTGCGTGGTGTACCTTGCCATCCAACTGATGCAGTACAACCAGGTGTTCAACATAGATCCCAACATGTATTCCTATTTCGTCATCAACGGCATACTGCTGCTGCTCTCTTATCCGCTGATGTACCTGATAGAAAAACTCTTCGGGTTTGTCTCGAACGTGACCCTCTTCGAACTGTCCAATACCAACAAGGGACTGCTGCGCAACCTGAGCGAAATAGCACCGGGAACATTCCAGCATTCCATCACCGTGGGTAACCTTGCCTCCGAGATAGCCAACCGCATCGGTGCCAACAGTCTGCTGGTGCGTACCGGTGCCCTCTATCACGACGTGGGAAAAATGTCAAACCCTGTGTTCTTTACCGAGAACCAAGCCGGTGTAAACCCCCACGACCAACTGTCGGATGTGGAGAGCGCACGAATCATCATCGGTCATGTGACGGAGGGACTGAAACTGGCAGAGAAGTTCAATCTGCCCGGTATCATCAAGGACTTCATCTCCACCCACCACGGCACGGGTATTACCAAGTATTTCTACATCAATTATTGTAATGCCCATCCCGACGAGCAGGTGGACAAGGCTCCCTTCCAGTATCCCGGTCCCAATCCGTTTACACGCGAGCAGGCTATCCTGATGATGGCAGACACCGTGGAGGCTGCTTCGCGCTCTCTGAAGGAGTATACCGAGGAGAGCATCAGCCAACTCATAGACCGCTTGATAGACGGACAGGTGGCAGACGGATTTTTCAAGGAATGTCCCATCACTTTCCGCGACATAGCCCAGGCCAAGGTGGTGCTCATCGACCGCCTCAAGTCCATTTACCATACGAGGATTTCCTATCCTAATCTGGGCAGTAAGTGAAGCAGCGCTTTTCTATCGTTGACCTTACTGTACGATAACGTGACATAATAAGCTGTAATATCCTGCAAACACTACCCGTTTTGTTGCACATATTTTAGAATTTGTGCAACAAAACGGGCTTTTTGCGTTAATATCTTTTAAATATTGGAAAGAAAGAATGGAGAAAAAGAACATTGTAGTTACCTTTGCGGACGTTTTTTACTTAATATTATCAAAATGAAGATGAAAAGATTAGCTTGTGTTGCCATGGTGATGGCTTGTGCAGCACCAACCTTTGCAGGTGGCTTGCTCACCAACACAAACCAGAACGTAGCGTTCAACAGGATGATGAGCCGTGAGGCTTCAATAGGTATTGACGGAGTGTATTACAACCCGGCGGGAGTCGTGTTCATGAACGAGGGGCATCACCTGTCCATCAACTGGCAGTTGGCATTTCAGAGCCGTACGATAGAAAACGACTATCAGTTGTTTACCAACAATGTAAACAACCCCACTACGCCCCGTACCACCAAGGGAAAGGCTTTTGCACCGGTAATCCCTTCTTTCCAGTACGCATACAACAAAGGCAGGTGGTCATTCCAGGGAAACTTTGCCCTTACCGGTGGTGGCGGCAAGTGTACTTTCGACAACGGACTGGGCTCGTTTGAGAAAATCGTGGCAGAGACGGCTATAGGTGCGTGTCAGTTGGCCCAGGGTGTTGACCAGGTAGCTGCCGCTTATAATCTTCCGGCTGCATTCTCTACCGACCAGTGTTTTGGCAAGGATGGCAAATACAGTTATGAGAGCTATATGCACGGTCGTCAGTACTACTATGGTCTCTCGCTCGGTGCCGCCTACAAGATAAACGAGCATTTCAGTGCCTTTGCCGGTGTGCGTGGCGTCTACGCCTCTTGCAACTATTATGGATATGTCAAGAACATCAAGGTGGGAAATATGCCACTCTACCAGGTGCTTGACCCCACCAAGGAGAATGCTGCTAACATCGAGTTGAGCTGCGACCAGAGCGGTATCGGTTTTACACCTATCATCGGTGTGGACTTCAAGACCGGACGCTGGAATTTCTCAGCCAAATATGAGTTTAAGACACGCATGCGACTGAAAAACAAGTCGGTAAATCAGGTACCCAGTATAGGTAACCTGGCTGACAATCTGCGCAATGCCTACGTGGCAGCAGGTGTACCCGAGCAGGTGGCTCAACAGGTACTCGGCAACCAGAATGTGCAAGGTGCAATGCTTA
>CAVKZC010000071.1:0-13623 GCA_963660455.1 Sphaerochaetaceae bacterium
CAACTTCATCAAAAAGACAGCCCAGAAATTTCCGGCACGCCACTATGTCCTGATGGTATTCGGCCATGGCGGAGGATTCTCTCCTGTATGGGATACACCCAGCACACGTGCCTGTGTCATAGACGGTTTTACCAACAAAGCACTGGCGGCTGACGACATCGTAGATGCCGTAAAAGAGTCGGGCGTGAAAATGCAGACCCTCTTTACGCAGTGCTGCGTCATGGCGGCGCTAGAGAACATGGCAGCCTTCAGCCAGGTGTTCGACTACGGAATCCTTTCTGCCGAGGTGACCGTCGGAGGCTATTTCCCCGAATATCTGGTTAAACTGACTGAGGCTGGCGATGACGTGGAGAAACTGAAGACCAAGTCGCGTGAATTGGTAGACTATTACGTAGATGTGGCATGCAGCAGTTATAACGATCCAAACAGTTGCGGACACTATACCTCGCATGGCTTCTACGACCTCACGCAGATGCCACAGATGATGTCCATACTCAAAGAGGCAGAAGACTGGTATTCGTCAAACTACACAAAAATGCAAGAAGGTATAGACGATGCATTGCGGGCCTCGGTAAGCTGCGTAAATCTGGGGGAAGGTACACATGTTTTAGGTTTCTTTGAAACACGTAAAGAATTGCAGGACATTATCGCTGCCGGATACGAAAACCCTGACCAGTTCTCAACGGAAGAGTTGAAAGAGATATACACCGCCATTTACGACCTTTTGGATGGAAACCAGGCTTTGGGATATGGCTTCTGCATGTCTGACGTACTGAAGCAGACAACACAGGTTAAAGATTTGTCTAACGAACAGAAGGTAGCGATACAGGCCATATATGACAATTACATGGCACAGCTCAAGAAGATGGCATACATACGCACCACGGTGAAGCCCAGCAATGCCGCCGACTACGAGTATATCTATGCTTCGCCCACGATAAACCTCTTCGCCATGAACGAAGCTTATTTCGTCAAACTGCTGCAGGGTGGCAAGGAAAATATCGACAACCTGGTTGCAGCTTTCGAACAAAAGGATTATGACAAGGCTGAAGAGATTTGCAAGGAAATGTTTGAGGGTACACCTTATGCAGGAGAAGTGACGCTGGCAGAGGCAACGCACAACTACACCTCGTCTGTCTTCGACAAGCAGGTGAAGTGGAGCGACTTCCTGAAGCAACTGGACTTCAACCCGTCTGTCATCATCAATCCCGACCGTATGCAGGTTACCATAAATATGAATAAATAAATTCCCAGGCGGTTAACGCCAAGACACAAAAACGGGGTTCGGATAATGTCCGAACCCCGTTTTTTGTATTGTGTAACAATCAAGTTACTTACATGATTACTTTGTCGGCAAGCGTCTTGCCGTTGCTGAATGTTATTTTGCGGACGGAGACTCCTTTGCGTGGAGCGTCGAGGCTACTGCCGTCGAGCGAGTAGTAGGTGATAGAGGCCACGGTGCTGCCGGTGGTTGTGGTGTGGTCAATGCCTGCTGTCTTCACCTCAGGGTAATACTCGTCCACCTTATCCGTGGCATTCTCGTTCTCCGCCTTCATGATGTCCTCCACGAGCGAGTTGGCATATACCTCTATGTTGGTGTAATAGCCCTTGGAGTCGAGCGAGTAGGAAGTGGCATCCGAAGCATCGTTGGGGTTCAGTCCGTTGGCTGTCTCCCATGCATCGGGGATGCCGTCGTTGTCGCTGTCAAATCCTTTCTCCCTACTACCCGTACCGAAGTTCTTCTCGGTATATCCGTTCACGTCCGACACCAGGTCGATGATTCCGGGCGACTGCGTGATACTGCCCTTGAAGGTAGCGGTACCCGTGCGTGCTTCCTCCATGTAGCGTGTGTCAACAACGTCGCGATAGAGCGATGCTCCGGCATGTGCCAGCACTGCAGTAAAGGCATTCGCTGCAGTATGGGTGGTAACAAGACCAGTGGGGGCTGGAGAGTCCATCTTTATCTTTACGTACGACTTGCCATCGATGGTGGTATGCTGCACGGCATCGCCATAATAGTTATTGACATCGAGCGAGTAAAGCTCTCCGTTGTTTTTTACTACCCCGTCATCGTATGAAATGCCGTTCCAGTCTTGGTTCGGTGTTTTCTTCCCTGCAGTGGTCTCCGTCGTGTTGCCTGAGATGTAATAGCGGCTCGTCATGCCAAACAATTCCGTATGGCTCGCGTCCGCATTGTCCTTTGTGGCTACCGAGATATCCGTGATGCGGTCTTGGCTTCCGCGCTCATTGCCAGTGGACACACTTACTGACTTACCGTTCTGCGTTGTCTTTTTAAGGCTCTCGCTGGGACCTGCCTTATAGTAGTTGTTCACGATGTTCACCTGACCGCCACCGGGACCGCCATAGCAAGTGCCTTGCGCGTTGTACATCACACAGTTGCGGAAGTCCACATTCTCAGCCTGCACGGTGTTGGCCCATTTGTAGGTCTTATATTCTGTGTTCTCCTTATACCCACTCCATCCGTAGCGAGCACCGCAGAAACGCGGTCCGCGGTTCATCACATGGGCAATGAAGTTGTGGTGGAAGCTGGCGAGCTTTCCGCCCCAGATACCGCCGTAGCCGTGTGCACCCTTGGAGTGTCCGGGGTTGGTAAGGCTCTCTGCAACGGTACACCACTGCATGGTGAAGTTGTTGTTGTCGTAGAACGACGCCACCTCGTCGATGCTCCACGAGAAGGAGCAGTGGTCGAAGATAACACCCGTAATGTTGCGTTGCCATGTTGCATCTGCTCCGTCATCGATATCCTTCTCCTGTCCGCGTCTGAAACGAACAAAGCGGATGATGCAGTTGTTGTCCGGCTGCACCGTGTAGTAGCGCAGGGTGATACCGGGCGAGGGAGCCGTCTGTCCGAGAATGGTAGTATTCTTACCTATGGTAAGGTTTTTTGTCAAAGCGATGACACCCGCCACGTCAAACACCACAATCTTCTTTGCATCGCCAAGCACAGCGGCACGGAGCGACCCTGCACCGACATCATTGAGATTGGTAACATGCCTGATTACTCCCCCTCTTCCACCTGTCACGTATCTGCCGTGGCCTTCAGCTCCTGGGAATGCGGGAGCCTGTGCCTGCGCTGCCGTGGAGAGCAGGCAGGCAGCCAATAATGCCAATGAAATCTTTTTCATTTTCTTTTTCTGACTGTTTGTCTTTGGTTATTGTGTAGTTTGTTTTAGTTCTTCTTTGCCCCTCCCGGTTCATATCGGGAAAGACAATGCAAAGTTATGAAAAAAAGTGGAGAAACGGAAAAATATTATGATGGTTTAAACAAATATGCAACTTAAAAGTTGCACATTTCAAATCTTTACCTTATATTTGCAGCACAATTCAAGACTAACTTATGAAATTTGTACGAACCATACCAGGTTATAACCATCTTTGGGCAGTAAAAGAAGACGGAAAAGACACAGATGAGCTATCAGTGCTTTTCCGCCAGTGGAGTAACCTTAACTACTTACTTGATTTTTTCTTTGCCAATTTAGAAGACTTGCAGGGATTTTTCAAAATAGAAAAAGTCAGCGATGCCATTAAGGATACCATGGAAGACGCAGAAGAGTTGGAGCGGCTCATTCTTGACTTTCCATATACTGAGCAGTTGGACAACCTATTTCATCCGCTTAGTCTTGGAGACAACCGAGCACACGAACTAACTCGCGAAAAAGCAAGAAATTGGGACAGGAAACAACATCCAAGTTGGCTTCGCATATATGCCATTCGCATAGAGCCAAATGTGTATATCGTTACGGGTGGTGCCATCAAACTGACCGCTACTATGCAGGAACGGGAGCATACCCAAAAAGAACTGGATAAACTCAATGTTTGCCGCGATTTTTTAAAACAAAACGGAGTATTTGACCAAGATAGTTTTATTGATTTTTTCGAGGAGGAATAATTATGAAAAAGAAAACATTGGATTTTCTGGAAAATCACCAGAGTAACAAGCCGAGCACATTCACAGAAGATGCCAAGTGGCGCCAAGGCAATGAGGTATGGCTAAGATGGTCACGCGGAATAGCGCTGTCTATCGTGGACTATATGCAGAAGAATGGCCTGAATCGTTCCGATATCGCTAACAAACTGGGTGTTACACCACAGTATGTCAGCAAGATTCTTTCCGGCAGCACCAACTTTTCGTTTAAGAGTGTTGCGGAGATAGAACGAAAACTTGGCATTTCTTGTATGGAAGCCGCTATGGCATAAAAGACGTAATGAGGGTGTATTACGACATTACACCTTCCATGCATACTGCTTCCGTGCACGCCAAAAACGGTTCGTCCCTACCCTCGCCATAATGGCGAAGGCAGGGACGAATTGGTTGTAGTTATCAGGTTGCCGAGGCAACCTTTCTGCCCTTATATATATAATAAGGTGTAATGGTCTTTACTTCTGCACGAACTTCTTGCCGGCCTTGACGACAACGCCCTTGTAAGCGCCCGTCACTTTCTGACCTGCGAGGTTGTAAACAGGAGCATCAGCAACAGCCTCATCGGCTGAGAGGGAAGAGATGGAAGTAGGACCACTCTTGATAGAATAGATGTAGTTGCCAGAATTAACTTCATCTGTACCACTATAGCTTACCAGCTTTCCGTAAACAATAACAAGGTCACCTACCTTGATCTGGTCTTCCGAAGTAAACTTTTCATTGTCGAGATAATATCCACGATAAACCACCAGTTCGCTTGTTGTTGTTCCGTCATCGGAAATGTTGTAAGTAGCGTTGCCGTAGCTTGTGTTTACTTCTTTTACTGATGAAACAGTACCACCTACATAAACCTTAGTGTCCAGACCTTCACCGGCAGCAATAATCTTCTTGGCCTCGGCTACAGTGTAGGCTGTCTCGGGAGTATTGCTGATATCAACTGTAGACGCAGCCTTTACGGTCAGAGTGTAGGTTACGGCACCAGCCTCATAAGTATCATCACCTGCGAAAGAAGCGGTAATATCGGTCTTACCTGCAGCCACGAGGGTAATAGTTCCATCCTCTGCGATAGTAGCCACGTCGGTATTGCTGCTGGTGTATGTAACAGTAAGGTTGTTGGCGTTGGTCAACGTGGGGAAATTGTTATCGCTGCTACCGATGGTAACCTCTCTTGATGCTGTACCCCATGAAAGACCAGCGGGCTTCTTAGCCTCACCTTGGTATAGCTTGATGTCGTCAAGGCGGACATTATCACCGCCTGTTGTCGTGAAAACAATTGTTATTTCCGTTGCATTTGCATCAAACGTGATAGGGCAAGAATAGTCGTTACCAGATGCAGTAATATCCCCTGCCGTTGCATTTGTAGTAGTAACAGACAAAGTCTTCTTGTTGGCTTTATAAGCGAGAGTTGCATTACCTGTCACTCCATTTAGTTTGATAGTTGCAGAGAAAGAACCAGAACTGCTCTTTTTGTTTACCAACAGCTCGGGAGCCGTGCCACCAGCCAAGTTAGCTGCGTAGATTTTAGTTCCAGTGCCTGCGCATACATAATTATAATCACCGCCTGATGGCACGTCATTAGCACTATAGCTGCTGAAATCTTCTTGCCAGAGGTAGGTCTGAGCACTTGCCCCCCCACATACAAGCATTACTGCTACGAGGAATACGTTGCGTAAAAGTTTATTCATAAACGTAAGAATTAAAGGATTAATAAATATGTGAATTGTGTTCTTGCTCGCGTGGCATGCAACACAACGTTCTGTGTGTCTGCATATCCGCTGCAAAGATAGTAAAAAATGTATTCAGTGTTACAAAAAACGGTGTTAAATTTCGGTGAAGAAGAAAAAAAGACCGAAATAGAACATGTTTCAATTATAGTTTCATCGCATAACAAAGCCCCTTGGAGGTCTTCCAAGAGGCTTGCGTATGTATAATGACAAAAGAACCGTATTACAGTCCCTGCTGCTCCATCTCAAGACTGGCCCAGATGAAGGGACCTACGCCCTTGGGGTCGTTGTCACGGATGGGTTCGCTGATGTAGTAATCGAAACTGCCGTCGCGCTTGTAGTTGGGCTTCTTGACGTAAGGACCGGGGCCAGGGCCAAGGCCGCTCACGGCGCAGCAGCGTGTGAGACTGATGGTCTTGTCGGGATTCACCTTGATAAACTCTTTCAGGATACCCTTGTATGCCTTCACGCCGGCATCGCGGTATTCGGCAGAGAGGTAGCCCTTGCGGTAACCCTTCAGCAGCACATAGGCGAACATGCTGGAGGCGGTGCTCTCAAGGTAATTCTTGTCGCTCTTCACGTCCATGACATCATACCACACACCCGTCTTCTTGTCTTGGTACTTCACCACACTCTTCATCGCCTTGTTGAGCAGGGCGATAACCTCACCGCGGCGCGCATAGTCGTCGGGCATAGCGTCGAGGCACTCCGTCATAGCCATGACGTACCATCCCAAAGCCCTTGCCCACGTGTGCTTGCTCTTGCCGTTCTCCTTGTCGGCCCAGAACTGCTGGTGTGTCTCGTCCCAGGCATGCTTCCACAGCTGTGTCTTCTCATCGTAGGTACGCTGGTCGGTCTTCACCATCTGGTCAACGGCATCGTCGAGAATCTTCTTAGCCTTCTTCGGCTTCATGGTCTGCACGGCATAGTTGCAATAGAAGGGCAGTCCCATGAAGATACCGTCGAGCCACACCTGGTTGGCATAGATGGCCTTATGCCAGTACACACCCTCCTTGGTGCGGGGCTGGTTCTGCAGTTGCTTAAAGATGGTCTTCAGTGCCAGGTCGGTTCCCTTGGAGGGGAAGAGGTTGTGCATGCGCAGGATAAACTTGGCGGTGCGCACATTGTCGAGGTTGAAGTCCTCGTACTTATAGCCCGTGACGTTACCCTCGGCATCAATCATCGTGGCGGGATACTCCTTGAGATAGTCGAGAATGGCGGTGTTGCCGTCCTTGTAATGCTCGTAGGTGTCGAGCATGCCCTCCATCTCGATGCCCATGACGTAGCTCCACTTGGGCTTCTTGCTGAAGTCGAGCAGGTAGGAGTGTGGCACACGCTTCATCTCGCTGTAGGTGAGCCACTCCGAGTAGTTCTTGTAAGGCTGTTCGCCCTCGTTGAGCACGAGCGAACCGTTGATGACGAGGTTGTCGAACTTCACGTTGCGTGTCTTTCCCGTCACCTTTACCGGCTGGACGGTGACACCGTCAAACTTACAGTTCTTCACATTGATGTCATAGACATTCTCCACCTGGTCGCGGCCGATGATGAGCACGCCGTACTGGCTCTTCTGGCAGGTGACGTTCTCCACGTTCACGTCGTGAACCACCGGTTCGAAGCCACGGTAGCACGCCTCCTTCGACTCATAGTCGAGGTTGATCTTCACCACTGCCTCCTTGCACTGTCCCACGGTGACATTGCGCATGTTGATATTCTTGATGAGACCGCCGCGGCAGTTGTTGGTCTTGATACGCAGGATGCGCTCCAGGTGGGGCGAGTCCATCTCGCAGTTCTCGGCATACACGTTCTCGCATCCGCCCGAAATCTCAGAACCGATAACCACACCGCCGTGTCCGTCCTCCATGCGGCATCCGCGTATGATGATGTTCTTGGAAGGCTGGTTCCAGAGGCGACCGTCGTTGTTGCGTCCGCTCTTGATAGCGATGCAGTCGTCGCCCGTATGGAACACACAGTTCTGTATGAGCACGTTCTCGCAAGCCTCGGGATCGCAGCCGTCGCCGTTAGGACCCTCGTTCCACACATACACGTCGTCTACCGTGATGTTCTTGGACAGCAGGGGGTGCATCACCCAGAAGGGCGAGTTGATCATCTTGACACCCTGGATGAGGATACGTTCACAGCGCACGAGGTTGACGAGCTGTGGGCGCAATCCCGTGCCGGGACCGAACTTACGCTCGTCGAAGGGCACACCGTCCTCAGCCTGCTTCTGCAACTTGGCACGCGACCCTGCCTTCTGGTTCTCGGTGGTCACACCCTTCTTGTAGCCGAAGTAGGCATTGCCGTTCCACTGCCACCAGGTGTCGTTGTTGCCGCCGCCGTCGATGGTGCCCTTGCCGGTGATGGCGATGTCATTGGCCTTGTAGGCATAGATGCAGGGCGAGTAGTTCCAGCAGCCCAGTCCTTCCCATGCCGTACGCACGAGGGGGTAGAGCTTGGGCTCGAAGGCAAAGTGGAGCGTGGCACCCTCCTCAATAACGAGGTTGACGCCCGACTTCAGTTCGATGGCACCCGTGTTCCATGTACCCTTGGGTATCACCACCTTGCCACCGCCTTTCTTCGACACGAGCGAGATGACGCTGTTGATGGCCTTCTGGTTCTGGGCAGCCGTAGCCGTGGTCTTGGCCCCGAAAGAGGTGATGAGGAACTTCCGCTCGTTGAGCTTGGGCAGTTGGATGCTCTGCTCGATGCGCTTGTACTCGTCTTCGTTCCACCCCGTGGCCATGGCACATGCAGGCAGCAGGAAGGCGAGCAGTAAGGTTCTTAAGATTTTCTTCATTTGTTTTGATTAGTTATTAACGTAGATGTAGATACTGGCCACAAAGATACGGAAAATATTCGGAATGTATACGCACACAATGTTAAAATCTTATTTTTCTGCTGAAAAAACTTGGAGGTTTGCAAAAGAAAGTCTATATTTGCACCGATTACAAAGATTTCCTATATTTTTTCTCGGAAATCGTCCGGAGTTGGTTGCGTCCTGCATCAACTCCTTTTTTTATACATATTTTTGCCCATTCCGACATTTATTGCTACCTTTGCACTCAAAAACAGAGAGATACATGTCAACCATCATATACCCATCGCCCATCTTCGGTCCCGTACACTCGCGCCGACTGGGCGTATCGCTCGGCGTCAACCTCATGCCCGGTGACGGCAAGGTGTGCTCGTTCGACTGCCTGTACTGCGAATGTGGCTTCAATGCCGACTTCCGTCCCAAGGAGAAACGCCCCACCCGCGAGGCTGTAAGAGCCGGACTGGAGAAGGTGCTGGCCGAACGCCACGCCAAACACCAGCCACTCGATGTGATAACCTTTGCCGGCAACGGCGAACCTACGGGGCATCCCGACTTCAAGGGCATCATGGAGGACACCGTGGCTGTACGCAACCGCTACTTCCCCGAAGCCAAGGTGTCGGTACTGAGCAACGCTACCTTCCTGCACAAGAAAGAGGTACGGGAGGCTCTCATGCTCGTGGACAACAACATACAGAAGTTGGACACCGTAGACATGGCTTACATCCGGAAGCTGGACCGCCCGCAGCAGTCCGACTATGACGTAAAGAAAGTCATCGAGCAACTCAAGATGTTTGACGGCCACGTCATCATACAGACCATGTTCCTGCAGGGCGACGGACTCGACAATACCGGCGAGCACTTCGTTGGTCCGTGGCTGGAAGCCGTAAAGGACATCCGCCCCCAACAGGTGATGGTGTATACCATAGACCGCGAGACACCCGACAAACTGCTGTGCAAAGCCCCTGCCGCCACGCTCGATGCCATCAAGGCACGCGTAGAGGCAGCAGGCATCGCATGCTCCGCCAGCTACTGAACAGGACAAGAGAAGACATGAAAGAAAAGAGCAACATACTCGTCATCAGCGACATGTGCGGCTACGGCAAGGTGGCAGCTGCCGTGCAGATGCCTATCCTGTCGTATATGGGCCACGACGTGTTCAACCTGCCCACGATGCTCATCAGCAACACCTTCCCCTACGGCAAGTATGCCGTCATGGAGAGTACGCCGTACATAGAGGACGCCATTGGCAAATGGCAGGAACTGGGCATTCACTTCGATGCCATCACCACGGGCTTCATTCCCTCCGAGAAACAGGCACGCATCGTAGCCAACTACTGCCGCGAACAGGCGGCACAGGGCACCGATATCTTCGTAGACCCCGTAATGGGCGACTACGGCCGACTGTACGGTGGTGCCGACGAGGGTACCGTGCGCTGCATGAAGGAGATGCTGGGCGTGGCACACCTGTGTTTCCCCAACTATACGGAGGCGTGCCTGCTTACCGATGCCGAATATAAGGAAGAGGGCATCTCCGGGGAGGAGGCTTATGCCCTTGTAGACAAACTGCGGGCCATCGGTCCACACTCGGTACTCGTCACCTCGTGCCTGGTGGACGGCACGCATGCCGTGGTGGGCTACAATGCTCCTACAGGCGAACACTTCACCCTGCGCTACGAGGAGATTCCCGTACAGTTTCCCGGCACGGGCGACATCTTCTCGAGCATCATCGTGGGACGACTGAAGGACGGCGACACCTTGCCGCACGCCACACGCTGCGCCATGGACACCCTGCGCCACTGGATAGACCTCAACAAGGACAACGAGGACAAGAACCGCGGCATACCCGTGGAACGACACCTCGCAGACCTGTAGTTCGTGGAGTTAAGACAACAGCTATCGGGCAATCAACTTTATTTTGTAACATTATGAACAAGAGAAAAAGGAACATACTCATTACCGCCGCACTGACAATCGTCATTGTCACGGCAGGCATCCTCGTTGGGGCAGGCTACTACATGCTCAACTTCTCGCTGGGCTACAAGCCGGAACAGCGGCTGTCGGCAGAAGCACAACTGCAGCGCGTACGCCAAGAGTGCCCATGGACCGTGGCATGGATAGACTCCATCTACTCCCACCACTGTCTGCGCGACACCTTCGTCACCATGCCGTCGGGCTACAGAGGGCACGCCATCTACATCCGGGCGCCCCACCCCACCGACAGCACTGCCGTCGTGGTACACGGCTACAAGATGCGGGCAGAGAGCATGCTCCACATTGGCTACCTCTACCACCACGACATGGGGTGGAACGTGCTGCTGCCCGACCTCTACGGGCACGGCCAAAGCGAGGGCGACCACATACAGATGGGGTGCAACGACCGGTGGGACGCCATCAGGTGGGCGGAGGTGGCACACGGCATCTTCTCTGCCACCAACGACTCCGCCTATGAGGTGATGCACGGCATCTCCATGGGGGCTGCCACTACCATGGCAGCATCGGGCGAAAAGACTCCCGCCTATCTCAGGGCGTTCGTGGAAGACTGCGGATACACCAGCGTGCGCGACGAGTTCACCTGTCAACTGAAAGCACAGTTCGGTCTGCCGACCTTCCCCCTGATGGACATCACGTCGGGGCTCAGCCGCCTCAGGTACGGATGGTCGTTCGACGGAATACGGCAGATAGACCAGGTGGCAAAAAGCACCAAGCCCATGCTCTTCATACACGGCGACAACGACGACTTTGTGCCTTCATGGATGGTACACCCGCTCTACCGCAGCAAGCGGAACGGCTACAAGGCCCTCTTTATAGCCAAAGGTTCGGTACACGCCATGGCTTACCGCGACCACCACAAGGAATACACCCGGGCGGTAAGGAAATTCTTGAGAAAGGTAAAAGGGTAAAAAAGTAAAAAGGAAAAAGAGTAAAAAGGTAAAAAGGCCGACATAAAGGCTTCCTACACATGACATATCCAGACAATTTCGAACAAAAGATAGGTTTCAACGAGATACGCAACATGCTGCGCCAACAGTGCCTCTCGCCTCTGGGCAAGGAGCAGGTGGACAACATGGCGTTCAGCAGTGATGCCGAGCAGGTAAACGAGTGGCTCAGACAGGTAAGGGAGTTCCGCCGCCTCATGGAGGAAGTGGAAGACTTCCCCCTGCAGTACTTCTACGACGTGAGGGCAAGCATACAGCGCACACGCGTGGAGAACACCCACCTCGAGGAGGACGAACTCTTCGACCTGCGCCGTTCGCTCAAGACCATCGCCGACATCGTGGCCATTCTCAACCACAGCGACGAGGACGACGCACATGCCGAACAGGAGGACGGATGGCGCAGAGAGAAGAAGTACCCCTACCCTGCCCTCCACCGTCTGGCAGAAGACGTGATGACCTTCCCCCAACTCATACAGCGCATAGACCAGATACTGGACAAGTTTGGCAAGATACGCGACAACGCCACACCCGAGCTGCTGCAGATACGCCGCGAACTGGCCCGGACGGAGGGCAGCATCTCGCGTACATTATATAGTATACTGCGCTCGGCACAGAGTGAAGGCGTGGTGGAGAAGGACGTAACACCCACCCTGCGCGACGGTCGACTGGTAATACCCGTGGTGCCTACGCTGAAACGCAAGATAAGGGGCATCGTGCACGACGAGAGTGCCACCGGGCGCACGGTGTTCATAGAACCAGCCGAGGTGGTGGAGGCCAACAACCGCGTGCGCGAACTGGAGGGCGAGGAGCGTAAGGAGATTATCCGCATCCTCACCGCCTTCACCGACAAGGTGCGCCCGCACGCCAAGGAGATACTCGACAGCTACAGATTTCTGGCCGTCATAGACCTCATACAGGCCAAGCGCAAAGTGGCAGACACCTTCAAGGCCATAGAACCGGAGGTGGAAGCCCATCCGCACATCGACTGGATACATGCCATACACCCCCTGCTGCAACTCTCGCTCGAGAAGAAGCAGGAGAAGGCGGTGCCGCTCGACATACAGCTCACCACCGAGAAACGCATACTCATCATCTCGGGTCCCAACGCCGGCGGCAAGTCGGTATGCCTCAAGACGGTGGGCCTGCTGCAGTACATGCTGCAGTGCGGACTGAGCATCCCCGTGAGCGAACGCTCCCGTACGGGCGTGTTCCGCAACATCATGATTGACATCGGCGACGAGCAGAGTCTGGAGAACGACCTCTCCACCTACTCCTCACACCTGCTCAACATGAAGAACATGCTGAAGGCTGCCGACGGCGACACCGTTATCCTCATCGACGAGTTCGGCACAGGCACCGAACCGGGCATAGGCGGTGCCATAGCCGAGGCTGTACTCAACCGCTTCTGCCGGCAACAGGCATACGGTGTCATCACCACACACTACCAGAACCTGAAACACTTTGCCGACAGCCATGAGGGCGTGGCCAATGCTGCCATGCTCTACGACCGCCACGAGATGAAGGCCCTCTTCCAGCTCGCCATAGGGCGCCCCGGTTCCTCGTTCGCCATAGAGATAGCACGCAAGACGGGACTGCCTGAGGACGTGATAAAGGAGGCCTCCGACATCGTGGGCTCCGAATACATACAGAGCGACAAGTACCTGCAGGACATCGTGCGCGACAAACGCTACTGGGAGAACAAACGCCAGAACATACACCAGCGCGAGAAGGACATGGAGAAAACTATCTCACGCTACGAGAGTGATCTGGAGGACATAGAGCGCAGCCGCAAGGCCATCCTGCAGAAGGCGAAGGAAGAGGCCGCCGAACTGCTGAAGGAGGCGAACCGCAAGATAGAGAACACCATACGCGAGATACGCGAGAAACAGGCCGAGAAGGAAGAGACGCGCCGCATACGACAGGAGCTGGACCGCTTCAGACAGGAGGTGGAAGAGGCCGAGCGCAAGGAGAACGACGACAAGATAGCGCGCAAGATAGCGCAGATACAGCAGCGCAAGGAACGCCACGCCAAACGGCAGGCCGAAAAGGCACAGAACCAGAAGAAGGCGGCTGCTGCCTTGCGCGGTGCACAGGCCAGTCACGAGAGCGACAGCCGTCCGCTGCAGACTGGTGACACCGTGCGTATCAAGGGGCTTTCCACCGTGGGCAAGATAGAGAGTATCAGCGGTGACATGGCCACGGCTGTATTCG
>CAVKZC010000072.1:0-13601 GCA_963660455.1 Sphaerochaetaceae bacterium
AGAATGAAGGTTTGCCATACTTAATCCAAGAGGTGAACATCGTACCGATACCACCAGCTACGGCAGCGAGGTTGGTTGTGAGGAATACGTGGCTGATAGCGATGCGGTTCACCTCACCAGAGGCAGCAAGCTGAGAACCGGGATTGAATCCGAACCATCCGAACCAGAGGATGAACACACCGAGGGCAGCAGCCATCAGGTTGTGGCCAGGGATAGCGTTGCTCTTGCCGTTGCGATACTTGCCGAGACGAGGACCCAGGCAGATGGCACCAACAAGGGCCAACACACCACCTACAGAGTGAACGATGGCAGAACCAGCGAAGTCATGGAATGCAGCACCAAAGGTGTTCATCATGAAAGAACCTTCCTCTGCGTTGCAGAGCCAGCCACCACCCCATGTCCAGTGACCTTCTACAGGATAGATAATCAACGAAATGAAGAACGAGTAAATCACATACATGGAGAACTTGGTACGCTCAGCCATAGCACCTGACACGATGGTGGCACTGGTAGCGCAGAACACTGTCTCAAACATCAGGAAGCCCTCTGTTGGGAGGTCGCCATGATAGAAACTGAGGTCACCGAAGTTTGGCATACCGATAAAACCGGCACCGTCGCTACCAAACATAAATCCGAAACCTACGAACCAGAAAAGAACAGAACCGACCATGAAGTCGACGAAGTTCTTGAACAGAATGTTCGCTGTGTTTTTACTGCGGGTGAAACCCGCCTCGCAAAGGGCAAAGCCCGGTTGCATGAAAAAGACCAACATGGCTGCAAGGAGCATCCACACGGTATCTAATGAGAGTCCTAAATCTTGTGTACTCATAACGTAATGTTTTTTAATGGTTTGTTATCCTACCTGTGCCTCGCCTTGAAAGGACTCAGCCTTCATGCTTTCATTACCGCCTATCCTGTAAAAAACAACTTTTTACCTTATCTCTCTCATTCTCTCTCTTGTATTGCGGAAATGTGCATAAGGCCGCCCCCTTCCGTTGAAGGCACTTACCTATTGAAGACTGGAGCGTTATTTCTCCTGCTCTGCATTATAGAGAGCGACATCGCCTCTCTCGCCAGTACGGACACGTACCGTATCCTCTACAGGAATGACAAAGATACGTCCGTCACCAATCTCACCCGTACGGGCTGCCTCCGAAATGGCATTGATGGTCTTCTCCACGTTCTTGTCTCTCACCACTACATTCAGCAGCACGCGCTCGATACTGCTGGTGTCGTACATCACACCACGGTAGATTCGGGCCTGTCTCATCTTGCCTTCGCCACGCACATCGTAGTAAGAGAACCACTCGATGTCGGCGGCAAGCAATGCTTCCTTCACATCCTCGAACTTAGTCTTACGGATGATTGCCTCAATTTTCTTCATACTAATCTCTCCTATTATAAATTATAATGATAAGTCTATTTCTTTATGTCTGCTTTTAAATAAAACAAGTTACACTTTGTTTGTTTTCGCCTGCAAAGATACAGCTTTTTGATATACTAAACCTTATTTTTACTTTCTTTTGTTTCTTGTTTTACAATTATAGTAACAATATAACATCAGAGCATATACTATATGTTACAATATATCATAAAACACACTGTTTGCGATAACAGTTTAATAGTATATGCATAGAAATAGAGATTTAACGAATACTTTCAAGCCTATACCTTATTATATATAAGAAAGAGCCGCATGATCTATGGGCAAGAGCTAGAGCAGGACCCAACCACTATATAAAAGAGGACAAAAACCGGCAAACACAGCACACAAGACTGCCCGTTCATCTTTCACACCTTCTACGTCAATTTCTTGTTTTTTGCAAAATATTTCGGATTGTAAGGTTACAACTATCCAAACCTTACATTTTATTAATACACATACACAATAAAGCAACATATTATTACTACAAGCCTCAAACAAGCGCAAAACGCTCCTGTTTATTCGTGTAGCATTACAGAAAGTTGTAATTTTGCACCTAATCTGTAACAAAGTGTTACGAATAACCATAAAAGAAAGCAAAACAGATATTATGTGTGGAATAGTCTCAATCTTTAACATTCAGGATCAGACACCTGAATTGCGACAGCAAGCCCTTCGTATGAGTCAGAAAATCCGTCACCGCGGACCAGACTGGAGCGGTATCTATTGCGGCGGTTCAGCCATCTTGGCACATGAGCGTCTCAGTATCGTTGACCCAGAGAGCGGTCGCCAGCCCCTCTTCTCGCCCGACAAGAAACAGGTGCTTGCCGTGAACGGAGAAATCTACAACCACCAAAATATCCGTGCTCGCTTCGCTGGAAAATACCAGTATCAGACGGGGTCCGACTGTGAGGTAGTTCTTTCCCTCTATCGCGAGATGCGCGAGGATACCGACTTCTCTTCGTTGATTTACAAGGACGAGGATGCCGTACACAGCCGCATCGTCAAGATGATGGAACAGCTCAATGGCATCTTTGCCTTCGCTCTCTATGATGCAGAGCGCGACGAATTCCTCATTGCCCGCGACCCAATAGGTGTAATACCTCTTTATATAGGCTTCGACAAAGACGGCAAGGTTTTCGTTGCCTCCGAGTTGAAGGCACTCGAAGGTCAGTGCGACCACTACGAGCCATTCCTTCCCGGACATTATTATTATAGCAAGACACCGGGAATGAAACGTTACTACACCCGCGACTGGTTTGAGTATGCTGCCATGCAACAGCAGTATGCCATCGACGACCAGCAGTTGGCTGCCGACCAGCTCGCAAGTGCCGAGGCAAAGGACAAGGCCGAGGCTGCAGAGACCGGTGGCAAGACAGCTGTAGACGAGATTCACGATGCACTGGAGGCTTCAGTAAAACGTCAGTTGATGAGCGACGTGCCTTACGGTGTGCTCCTCAGTGGCGGCCTCGACTCTTCCGTCATCTCTGCCATCGCACAGAAATACAGCAAATACCGTATAGAGAACGGTGAGCAGACCAAGGCTTACTGGCCACGCCTGCACTCCTTCGCCGTAGGTTTGAAGGGGGCACCCGACTTGGCGAAGGCCCGCATGGTGGCCGACCACATCGGTACCGTTCACCACGAAATCAACTATACCATCCAGGAAGGACTGGACGCCATCCGTGATGTCATCTACTTCATCGAGACATACGATGTCACTACCGTTCGTGCCTCCACCCCGATGTACCTCCTGGCCCGCGTCATCCGTAGCATGGGTATCAAGATGGTGCTTTCCGGCGAGGGAGCCGATGAGGTGTTCGGCGGTTACCTCTACTTCCACAAGGCACCAGGTGCCAAGGAATTCCACGAGGAGACCGTGCGCAAGCTCGGTAAACTCTACATGTACGACTGTCTGCGTGCCAACAAGAGTCTCGCAGCATGGGGTATCGAGGGCCGTGTACCCTTCCTTGACAAAGAGTTCCTCGACGTGGCGATGGGCATGGACCCACGCCTGAAGATGTGCCCGGGCAAGACCATGGAGAAGAAAGTGGTGCGCGAGGCATTCCAAGACCTGCTGCCCGAGGAGGTAGCTTGGAGACAGAAAGAGCAGTTCTCCGATGGTGTGGGCTACTCCTGGATAGACACATTGAAACAGATTACCGCCTCCGCCGTGAGCGATGAGCAGATGGCACACGCCGCAGAGCGGTTCCCCATCAACCCTCCCCGCAACAAGGAGGAATATTACTACCGCTCCATCTTTGCCGAGCACTTCCCCAGCGACAGTGCCGCCAAGAGTGTACCGAGTGTACCGAGCGTAGCTTGCTCCACCGCCGAGGCTCTGGCATGGGATGCCTCGTTCAAGAACCAGAACGACCCCAGCGGACGTGCCGTGGCAGGTGTACACGAGCAGGCGTATAAGTAAACTATAAATAACCGATATAAAACGAACAAGAAATGGAAAAAGGATTGTACAGTTCTGCCTATGAGCACGATGCGTGTGGCGTAGGTATGGTGGTTAACATCCACGGCAACAAGAGTCATGAGCTTGTCGACAACGCCTTGAAGGTACTCGAGAACATGCGCCACCGCGGCGCCGAGGGTGCCGACAACAAGACGGGTGACGGCGCCGGCATCATGCTCCAGATTCCGCATGAGTTTATTCTTCTTCAGGGTATCCCTGTGCCAGAGAAGGGAAAATACGGCACAGGTCTCATCTTCTTGCCTAAAGACGAGAAGAAACAGCAGGGTATCCTCTCCATCATGATCGAGGAAATCGAGCGTGAGGGACTGCAGTTGATGCACCTCCGCAATGTGCCTACCAACCCTGAGTGTCTCGGCGAGGCAGCCCTCTCCAACGAGCCTGCCATCAAACAGGTTTTTATTACCGGCGTTACCGACGATAAGGTACCTGTGTTCGAGCGCATCCTCTATCTCATCCGCAAACGCATCGAGAAACGTGTCACCGATCCTGACTTCTACATCTGTTCGCTTTCCAATTCGAACATCGTATACAAGGGTATGCTCAGCAGCCTCCAGCTGCGCCAGTACTATCCCGACTTGACCAATAATTACTTTACGAGTGGCTTGGGTCTCGTTCACTCTCGCTTCTCTACCAACACGTTCCCTACATGGAGCTTGGCACAGCCTTTCCGCTTGCTGGCCCACAACGGTGAGATCAACACCATCCGCGGTAACCGCGGTTGGATGAAGGCCCGTGAGAGTGTGTTGAGCAGTGAGGCACTGGGTGACATCCGTGAGATTTCACCTATCGTGCAGCCCAACATGAGCGACTCTGCCAGTCTCGACAACGTGTTCGAGTTCTTCGTGATGAGCGGCTTGTCCTTGCCTCACGCCATGGCAGTCATGGTGCCTGAGAGCTTCGATGACAAGAACCCAATCTCTGAGGACTTGAAGGCGTTCTATGAGTACCACTCCATCTTGATGGAGCCATGGGACGGTCCTGCCGCCCTGCTCTTCAGCGACGGTCGCTACGCCGGTGGATTGCTCGACCGCAATGGTCTGCGTCCAGCCCGCTACACCATCACTAAGAACGACATGATGGTGGTTGCATCCGAGGTGGGTGTGATGGACTTCGACCCACAGGAGATTGCTGAGAAGGGACGTCTCCAACCAGGCAAGATTCTCTTGATCGATACCCAGGAGGGTAAGATTTATTATAATGGTGAGATCAAGGACCGCCTTGCAGCCGCCCACCCTTACCGCCAGTGGTTGAACACCAACCGTATCGAGTTGGAGAAACTCCGCAGCGGTCGTAAGGTAGAGAACTCAGTAGAGGACTTGACTCGCAAGGAACTGGAGTTCGGTTTCGGCGAAGAAGACATCGACGGCACCATCATCCCGATGGCAACGAAGGGTCAGGAGCCTACGGCTTCCATGGGTAACGACACCCCACTTGCCGTGCTCAGCGACCAGCCACAGATCTTCTTCAACTACTTCCGTCAGCAGTTCGCCCAGGTGACCAACCCAGCCATCGACTCTATCCGCGAGAACCTCGTGATGAGTTTGACCGAGTACATCGGTCGTGTAGGCTCAGGCATCCTGAACCCCGACGAGAGCAACTGCAAAATGGTGCGCCTGCCGCATCCAATCCTGACCAACACCCAGTTGGATATTCTCCAGAACATCCGCTACAAGGGATTCAACACTGTGAAGCTCCACATGCTCTTCGAGACTGCCAAGGGCGAAGAAGGACTGCATGAGGCTCTTGACACCCTCTGCCGCCAGGCAGCACAGAGTGTGGACGACGGTTACAACTATATTATCTTGAGCGACCGTGGCGTAGACGAGACCCACGCAGCCATTCCATCATTGCTCGCAGTGAGTGCCGTTCACCATTACCTCATCGACGCAGGTAAGCGTGTGCAGACCGCCCTCATCGTGGAGAGCGGTGAGATCCGCGAGGTGATGCACGCAGCCCTTCTCCTGGGTTACGGTGCTTCCGCCCTCTGCCCTTACCTGACTTACGCCATCCTCGACGACCTCGTGAAGCGTAAGAAGATTCAGGAGGACTACTCTACTGCCGAACAGAACTACATCAAGGCTGTGAAGAAGGGCTTGTTCAAGATCATGGCAAAGATGGGTATCTCTACCATCCGCAGCTACCGTGGTGCGAAGATCTTCGAGAGCATCGGTCTCTCTGAGAGTCTCTTGAAGAACTACTTCGGTACGGAGGTCAGCACCATCGGCGGTATCGGTTTGGAGACCATCGCCCGCGACGCCATCCGTCTGCACGACCAGGCTTTCGCTGCCAAGAAACTTGACTTCCTGCCCAGCATGGGTCAGTTCCACTACCGCAAGGACGGCATCAAGCATGCCTGGAACCCAGAGACTATCGCTACGTTGCAGCTTGCCACACGCAAGGGCGACTATGCACTCTATAAGAAATATGCCGAACTCGTAGACAAGAAGCAGGAGCCTATCTTCATCCGCGACTTCTTCGACTTCCGCAAGAATCCTATCTCTATCGACAAGGTAGAACCTGTGGAGGAGATTGTAAAGCACTTCGTGACAGGTGCCATGAGTTTCGGTGCCCTCTCCAAGGAAGCCCACGAGGCTATGGCTCTCGCCATGAATGCCCTCGGTGCCCGCAGTAACACGGGTGAGGGTGGTGAGGACAATGAGCGATTCCACTCTACACAGGACGGCATCAGCCTCTCCAGCAAGACCAAGCAGGTGGCTTCCGGCCGTTTCGGTGTGACAACAGAATATTTGGTGAACGCTGAGGAAATCCAGATCAAGGTGGCACAGGGTGCCAAGCCGGGTGAGGGTGGTCAGTTGCCTGGTTTCAAGGTCAACGAGGTCATCGCCAAGACCCGTCACTCCATCCCTGGCATCAGTTTGATTTCTCCTCCACCTCACCACGACATCTATAGTATCGAGGACTTGGCTCAGCTCATCTTCGACCTGAAGAACGTGAACCCGAAGGCTGCCATCTCCGTGAAACTCGTGGCTGAGAGCGGCGTGGGTACTATCGCTGCCGGTGTGGCTAAGGCGAAAGCCGACCTCATCGTCATCTCCGGTGCCGAGGGTGGTACGGGTGCCAGCCCTGCATCAAGTATGCGTTTCGCAGGTATCTCACCTGAGATCGGTCTCTCAGAGACTCAGCAGACCTTGGTGAAGAACGGCCTTCGCGGACAGGTTCGCCTACAGGTGGACGGTCAGTTGAAGAGCGGTCGCGACATCATCCTCATGGCTCTGCTCGGTGCTGAGGAGTTCAGCTTCGGTACGGCAGCCCTCATCGTGTTGGGTTGTGTGATGATGCGTAAGTGTAACCTCAATACCTGTCCGATGGGTGTGGCGACACAGGATCCTAAGCTCCGCGCCCACTTCCGTGGCAGTTACAAATACCTCATCAACTACTTCCGCTTCCTCGCCGAGGAGGTGCGCGAGTACTTGGCTGAGATGGGCTATACCTCATTGAACGACATCATCGGTCACACCGAACTCATCGTACGCAAGAAGGACGAGGAGGTGGTTCCTACAGAGGGACTCGATGCCAACGACCTGGAGACAGCCAAGTTTATCGACGACAAGGTTGACTTGCTCGACTTCTCCCGTCTCCTCCATCGTGAGACAGGACATGGTTCGCTCTATCATACTACAGAGCAGATCCACGACCTCGACAACGTGCTCGACCAGCAGTTGATCCGTGGTGCACAGAACGCCATCGAGAAGCAGGAAGAGGTGAACCTCGACTTCGCCATCAAGAACACCGACCGTGCAGCTGGTGTGATGTTGAGCGGTCTTATCGCTTCCAAGTATGGTGAAGCAGGATTGCCCGACAAGACCGTGAACGTGAAGTTCAAGGGTTCTGCTGGTCAGAGTTTCGGTGGCTTCCTCGTGAAGGGTGTCGACTTCAAGCTCGAAGGTGAGGCGAACGACTACTTCGGAAAAGGTCTTTCCGGCGGTCGCATCTCCATCCTTCCTCCTATCCGCAGCAACTTCGCCGCCGAGGATAACATCATCGCAGGTAACACCGGTCTCTATGGTGCCACAAGTGGTGAGCTCTACATCAACGGTAAGGTGGGTGAGCGCTTCGGTGTGCGTAACTCTGGTGCCGTAGCCGTCATCGAGGGTGCCGGCGACCACTGCTGTGAGTACATGACAGGCGGTCGTGTGGTAGTGCTCGGTGAGACAGGCCGTAACTTCGCCGCTGGTATGAGTGGTGGTGTAGCCTATGTATGGGACAAGAACCACAATTTTGACTACTTCTGTAACATGGATATGGTGGAGATCAACCTCGTGGAGGACAGCACCTACCGCAAGGAGTTGCACGAACTCATCCGTCAGCACTATCTCTACACCGGCAGTAAGCTCGCCCGCACGATGCTCGACGACTGGAACCACTACGTAGAGGACTTCATCCAGGTAGTACCAATCGAGTATAAGCGCGTGCTCCAGGAGGAGCAGGTGAAGAAACTGCAGCAGAAGATTGCAGATATGCAGAGAGACTATTAAAATATTGAAATATGGAAATATTGAAATATGGAAATATGGAAATATTGAAAGATTGAAAGATGAGCGAGAATCTGATAGCATCACTCAGTATGGACTTTGCTTTACGTATCGTGAAACTGAGAAAATATCTGGTGGATACAAAGAACGAGCATATTCTTTCCAAACAAGTATTGAGAAGCGGAACGAGTATAGGGGCTAACATATACGAAAGTGAGCATGCTCAATCCAAGGCTGACTTTATAACGAAACTATACATCTCGTTGAAGGAAGCCAACGAGACGAAATATTGGCTTGAACTACTTTACAGAGCTGAGTATATTGAAAAAGTACAATATGAGTCAATAAGTAATGATTTGGGAAAAATAATAGGTACGCTTGTCAATATCATCAAGAAGACAAAAGCAAACCTTCAGCAATGATAATATTTCAATATTTCCATATTTAAATCTTTAAATATTACAAAGATGGGAAATCCAAAAGCATTTTTGACTATACCGCGCAAAGAAGCCGGATATAGACCAATACACGATAGAATCCTCGACTTCAGCGAGGTAGAACAAACATTGAACAGCAACGACCGCCGTCAGCAGGCAAGCCGTTGTATGGACTGCGGTGTGCCTTTCTGCCACTGGGCTTGTCCGCTGGGCAACAAGGCACCGGAGTGGAACGACGCGCTCTACAAGGGCGACTGGGAGCTGGCTTACCGCTTGCTCAACTCCACCAACGACTTCCCCGAGTTCACTGGTCGCATCTGTCCGGCACTCTGTGAGAAGGCTTGTATCCTCAACCTCATGGACCATGAGCCTACGACCAACCGCGAGGATGAATGCGCCATCGTGGAGCACGCCTTCTCTGAGGACTATGTGCATGCCAACATCCCCGAGCGCAACGGCAAGACCGTGGCTGTGATTGGTGCTGGTCCTGCCGGACTGGTTGCTGCCAACCAGCTCAACCAGAAGGGTTACAAGGTGACAGTATTTGAGGCTCGAGAGAACGCAGGCGGTCTGCTCCGCTACGGCATACCTAACTTCAAACTCAACAAGAGCATCATCGACCGCCGTCTCAACCTCCTGGAGGAAGAGGGCATCGAGTTCAAATACAACCAGCACATCGACGTGACACAGTTGCCCGAGGGCTTCGACGCTTACGTCATCTCTACGGGTACTCCCGAGGCACGCGACCTGAAGATACCAGGACGCGAGTTGAAGGGTGTTTACTTCGCCCTCGAACTGCTTTCTCAGCAGAACCGCATCCTCGCAGGCATGGAGTTTGGCAAGGACGAGTTGGTAAACTGCAAGGGCAAGGACGTATTGGTCATCGGTGGTGGTGATACGGGTAGTGACTGTATCGGTACGGCTCACCGACAGGGCTGCAAGAGCGTGACTCAGATTGAAATCATGCCCAAGCCTGTGGAGGGTCCTGAGGATCCCAAGAATCCTTGGCCCAACTGGCCCCGCACACTCAAGACCACATCGAGCCATGAGGAGGGTTGTACACGTCGTTGGAACATCAACTCCTTGGAGTTCTTGGGTAAGAATGGCAAGTTGACGGGCGTGAAGGTACAGCCCATCGACTGGAAGCCGAACCCCGAGGGCGGTCGCCCATTGATGGTAGAGGCTGGTGACCCAGAGATCATCAAGGCAGAGGCAGTGTTCCTCGCCATGGGCTTCCTGAAGCCACAGCAGCCCGAGTTTGCCGAGAACGTGTTCGTGGCAGGTGATGCAGCAAGCGGTGCTTCCTTGGTGGTAAGAGCCATGGCAAGCGGCAGAAAGATTGCAGCCCAGATAGACAAGTTCTTGAATAAGTAAAGGCGGGTTCAAAAAATTACCTTTGATGGCTTTTTGCATTTTAGCCGAACAGTTTTTTCTTTCTTCTTGAAGGAGTATAGCGGGCTATACGACTGAAAGAGAAAGAAAAAGATGCCGGATAAAATCAAAAAGACACAAAGAGCAATCCGTCTAAAGAAGAGATTAACAATGCGTGGAATTTTTAGAACACGCCTAAAGATATCGGTTATTTATAACTATAGGGAGGCGGACCTTGTGATGAGGTTTGCCTCCCTTTTTTATTTTTCCTAACTGAACTTTCTATTTTTCCTAACTGAACTTTCTATTGTAATTACAGGCACACGGCAACAGACACACGCAACAGACCCTGTGCCAAAAAACAAGGATGAAAAATCAAATAGTGGTGGTGGAAGGAAAGGGATTGGCTTAACTTTGCAACCGAAACCCAAACAAACTATAACGCCGCTCCGGCGGCAAGACAATGTCGCTAAAGACCTATTTATATAATACTACTATGAACCAAAAGAAAAATTTCTTTGCCGTCGACCTTGGGGCAACGAGCGGACGTACCATCGTGGGACACCTTGAAGACGGCAAGCTCGACATGGAAGAACTGACACGTTTCGATAATGCACTGATAGAGACTGGCGGTCACTTCTACTGGGATATCTATGCCCTCTACAACGAGATTGTCAAAGGACTCAAGATTGTGGCACAACGGGGCATTGCTATCCAGAGCATAGGCATCGACACGTGGGGATGCGACTTCGTGTGCGTGGGTAAGGACAAGGACATTCTGCGCAATCCGCTGGCCTACCGTGACCCACACACTACGGGCATGATGGAGCAGTACTTCGAAGAGCAACAGAACAAGAAGTGCGTGTACGCCAAGA
This sequence comes from Sphaerochaetaceae bacterium, assembly GCA_963660455.1. Taxonomy (GTDB): domain Bacteria; phylum Bacteroidota; class Bacteroidia; order Bacteroidales; family Bacteroidaceae; genus Prevotella. The sequence continues at coordinate 11,085 of CAVKZC010000072.1, forward strand.
CAGGCATTCAGTTTATGAACTTCAACTCGCTCTTCCAGCTTTACGCCATGCGCAAGGCCGGCAATGCCGCCCTTGAGGGAGCGGACAAGATTCTCTTCATCCCCGATGCCCTGAGCTACATGCTTACCGGTCACGCCGTATGCGAATATACCGTGGCATCAACCTCGCAGATACTCAACCCCACAACCAAGGACCTGGATCTGGATCTCGTGAAGAGCCTCGGACTGGAACGCAGCCACTTCGGCAGGATGACGACCCCGGCTACCATCATAGGCACACTGACCGAAGAGGTGCAAAGACAGACAGGACTCGGTGCCGTTCCCGTCATCGCCGTTGCAGGTCACGACACGGCAAGTGCCGTAGCTGCCGTACCTGCCAAGGACCAGCACTTCGCTTACCTCAGTTCGGGCACATGGAGCCTTATGGGCATCGAGACTGCAAAGGCGGTCATCACACAGCGCAGCTTCGACCTCAACTTCACCAACGAGGGAGGCATCGAGGGCACTACCCGATTCCTCAAAAACATCTGCGGCATGTGGATATACGAGCGCTGCCGCAAAGAGTGGAAAGAGGAGGCACTGGCACGCCATGAGAACGAGGCTCTGTTGAGTCACGGTCACTTGATAGGCGAAGCCATGAAACAGCCTGCCTTCCGCAGCATTATCAATCCGGACGATGCCCTCTTTGCCAACCCTGACTCTATGGTAACCGCCATACAACAGTACTGCAACAGTACGGGACAGCCCGTACCCAAGAGCCGTGCAGAGATATGCCGCTGCATCTTCGAGAGCCTCGCCCTGCGCTACAGACAGGTGTTCACATGGCTCAAGGAGTTTGCAGACTTCGACATCGAGGTGCTGCATGTCATAGGAGGCGGTTCGCTCAACGCATACCTCAACCAGTTTACGGCCAACAGCTGTGGTGTCACCGTCCTGGCTGGTCCGCAGGAGGGCACTGCCATTGGCAACATCATGCTGCAGGCCAAGGCTTCGGGAGAAGTGACGGACATCTGGCACATGCGACGCATCATTGCGGAGTCTGTCGAACTGAAGCGCTTCGAGCCGCAAGACAAGGAGGCATGGGACGAAGCCTACGAGAAGTTCCTGGAAAAGATAAAAGAATAATAAACAACAATTATAAAACTTAGAAACTATTATGAAAGCAGATTTAATCTTAAAGAACTATGAGATTGCCAAGGAGCGCTATGCTGCCTTGGGTGTGGATACAGACAAGGCCATCGAGACACTGGAGAAGACTCCTATCTCCCTGCACTGCTGGCAGGCAGACGATGTGGTGGGCTTCGAACGTGGCGAGGCGGCATCGGGCGGCATCCAGAGCACAGGCAACTACCCCGGCAAGGCCCGTAACATTGACGAACTCCGTCAGGACATAGAGAAGGTGCAGACACTCTTGGCCGGTACTTTCCGTCTCAACCTCCACGAGATATACGGTGAGTTCGGCGGCAAGCAGATAGACCGCAACGAGGTGACCGTAGACCAGTTTACGGGCTGGATGCAGTGGGCCAAGGAGCAGAACATGAAGCTCGACTTCAACTCCACCTCTTTCTCCCACCCCAAGAGCGGAAGCCTCTCCCTCTCCAACCCCGACCCTGCCATCCGCGAGTTCTGGATAGAGCACACCAAGCGTTGCCGCCGCATCGCCGATGCCATGGGTAAATACCAGAACGATCCGTGTATCATGAACATCTGGGTACACGACGGAAGCAAAGACCTCACCGTAGAGAAGGGCCGCTACCGTGAAATTTTGAAGAACTCGCTCGACGAGATTCTGAAGGAAGACCTGCCCGGCATGAAGTCTTGCTTGGAGGCCAAGCTCTTCGGTATCGGTCTGGAGGCTTACACCGTAGGCTCGCACGACTTCTACGCTGGCTACTGCGCCAAGAACAACGTGATGTACACACTCGACACCGGCCACTATGAGCCAACGGAGAACGTGTCCGATGCAGTTTCAGCCCTCCTGCTCTTCGTACCCGAGCTGATGCTCCACGTGTCTCGCCCCATGCACTGGGATTCCGACCATGTCACCCTCTACGACGACAACACACGCAACCTCTTCTCCGAGTTGGTTCGCGCCAACGCTCTCGACCGTGCCCACATCGGCCTCGACTACTTCGACGGCTCCATCAACCGCATCGGTGCCTACATCATCGGTGTGCGTGCTGCCCAGAAGTCGTTGCTCCAGGCCTTCCTCGAGCCGCTCGACCAGCTGCGCAAGTATGAGGACGAGGGCAAACTCTTCCAGCGCCTCGCACTCCTGGAGGAGGAGAAGACACTGCCGTTCGGTGCAGTATACGACTACTTCAACCTGAAGAACAATATCCCTGTAGGAGAGGAGTACATTGCCGACATCGAGAAATACGAGGCTGAGGTTCTCGCCAAGAGAGCATAAAGTGAAGACAGTTAAAGGGAAGTCAAGGGAAGTTAGAAGGAAGTTAAGTAATCGAAAAAAATAAGTTGGTACATTTCCCCTGCACGCCCTGAAAGGGCAGAAGCGCCT
>CAVKZC010000073.1:0-13464 GCA_963660455.1 Sphaerochaetaceae bacterium
TACGGAACACGGTATGGTTGGGCACAGCGGAGATATGACATCCCATGGCGATGGAGGGGAAGAAGTAGCTGGTGCCATACTGCATGTAGATACGCTGCAGGGCATCAGTATTGTCACTCACCCAGAACTCGTCGAATCCGCGCAGGAATCCCCAGTTGGCTCTTCCACCACCGCTGGCACAACACTGTATCACCACATCCTTATACTTGGCGCGTATACGGTCTATCACCTTGGCAAATCCCTGGTGGTATGCAATATAGAGATGGCTCTGGTCGGCCATAGAGAGGTACTGGCTTCCATGGTTCATGATACCCATGTTGGCATCCCACTTGATGTAGGCTATCTCGGGATATTTCGTCAGCAGGTTGTCCACCACACCAAACACAAAGTCCTGCACCTTGGGATTGGAGAGGTCGAGCACAAGCTGTGTGCCTCCACGCCCCAGCACAGCATCGCGCTTGGGAGCCTTCACTATCCAGTCGGGATGCTTCTCGTACAGTTCGCTGGTGGTGTTGGTCATCTCGGGTTCTATCCAGATACCGAACTTCACACCGTTTTTCTTGGCATCGCGCAGAAGTCCCTCTATGCCATCGGGCAACTTCTTGCCGTCTACCGTCCAGTCGCCCAAGGCACAGTTGTCGCTGTTGCGCTGGTACTTGGTGCCGAACCATCCATCGTCCATCACAAAGAGTTCACCGCCCATGCTGTGAATGTCCGCCATCATCTGGTCCATGCCCTGCTGGTTGATGTCAAAGTAAACACCCTCCCACGAGTTGAGCAGGATGTCACGCAACTGCGTGCCGTGTGCCAGCACATACTTACGCCCCCAGCGGTGGAAGTTGCGGCTGGCACCGCTCAGTCCTTCATTGGAGAAAGTGAGTGCCAACGCCGGAGTCTTGAACGTCTCGCCCTTCTTGAGATGGTATTCGGAGTTTTCCTCGTTGATTCCGGCAAAGAAGTAGTGGTACTCCGTGTCGTCGGTTACGGTCTTGAGCTTGTAGTTGCCGCTGTACTCGAGGGCTGCGCCTATCACGCTACCCTTGTTTTCCTGTCCCTTGCCGTCGAGCGAGAACATCACCTCGGCATGGTCGGTGTGCGAAGGACGCGTGCCGTCGGTGTTGCGGATAACGAACTCACCGGGAGCCAACTGCTCTTTGCTGACATTGGCCTCACTTGCCCACGAACCCGACAGATGGCTCATCCATACATTGCCCCGACGTATGGGCAACATGGCAGAGGCGAAGGTAGTGAGCGTTACGGTACCTTTCTCGTTGTTGGTTATCTCGCTCCATGCCTCGATGAGATCCACATCGTTGTAGGCACGGTAGCATAGGTCCACCTTTATATTATATACAGCATCCTTGAGGTGCACCACAGTGACAGTGGCGTTGGCCTCCTGGCATGTAGACACCCCTTCAGCGACAAGAGCAGTAGACATGTTGCCGTCGGCATGGCGCATGGCGAGAGCCGACTCGGCGGGCGTATTCAGGCCATAGGCGGGATAGACATCCATGCGCCCGTTGGCCGTCACCTGCAGGTTGACCTGGTCGCGTGCGTCGAGTTTACTTCCGAAATAGAGATACTTGGCCGTCTGCCCGTTCTCCACATCGAGCACGAGCGACATACCCTTGGTATTCACAGACACCTGTTCTGCCATGGCTGGCATGGCAGCGGCAAGCATCAGGAACGCTAATGACTTTATCTTCATAAGGCTAGAAAATAATTTTACGTTTGTCAGTTAATAGTTATTTCGGTTGCAAAAATACGAATTATCCGCCATACAACCACATACTTTCTTGCTCATTCTTTGCCTTCACTCGCCAAGGATTCAATAGGAACGCCCCATAAGGCATATACCGAAGAAAGGGGTGTATCACATGCAGTGACACACCCCTCTACCTATTTAGCGATAATTGCCAATAAAAAAATCTTACCAGGGATACTTACCCTCGCTGGCTCCCTTCATGAGTCCGTCTATAACAGCCTGCTTCTTCACAGAACCGTCTGTGCGGTTGATAATGCTGCCTGTTTCCCAATAGAACGGCACGCAACCGTTGTTCTTGGCCACTTTGGCAACATACTCTCCATAGTAGGCCACCGACTTCTCGTGCTCAGCCTGGTTCTCTGACAGGTTACGAAGATCGGCAGAGAACTCACCGATAATCACAGGAATGCCCTTGTCTACATACTTGGACTTCATCTTGGCCATCTGTGCATCTACCCAAGCCTCAGCATAATTGTCTGGAGTATTGCGGTCAGAACCGCTCACCTTGTTGTCCTTGCCCCAGAAGTAGTACATCTTACCCCAGGAAGCATCCTGGCTCATCAGGGCAAACTGATATGGCTCATAGAAGTGAGCTTCAACCATTATGCGGTCTGCCACGTTGTCTGTAGGCAGGGCTGTCTGGTAGTCATAAATGTCAGAGATGCTTACGCCGAGACCCGGCATGATGAGGACGCGCTTGGCATTGTTGCCGCCAGTGGCGCGCACGGCATCGATCATGGTCTGCTCGTATTTGATGACACGCTCCTGGGCTGTAGCGTCGCTCTTCCAGGAATTGGCGCCAGAGGATGTCTCGTTCATACCCGGCTCGTTGCAGGCAGCAAAGAGCAAATGCTCGTCAAACTCATTGAAGTTGTTGGCGATCTGTGTCCAGATGGCTTTCTGCTCTGCGATGATGTCAGCTTCCTTGGATGCATCGAAGATATGGTCCTCAAGCCATCCGCCGTCCCAGTGGGCGTTGAGCACCACGTAGAGATCGTTCTTTACGCACCATGTCACCACTTCCTTCACGTGCTTGATCCAGTCAGCCTTGATTTCATAGGTTTTCTTGTCAGCAAGATAACTGTTCCATGCACAGGGTATACGGATGGCATTGAATCCGGCAGCCTTCAAGCCCTTGATGTAAGCCTCGTTCACCTTGGTGCCTCCATTCCAGGAGCCTTCCACGTCGGTACACTCCATCGTATTGCCGATGTTTATACCGATATTGATAAGTGAAGCCAGTTCCTTGGCATTGTGGCTCATGCCTGCATCTGGCACTACAGGAATAACGCTACTCTTCTTGGTACGTGTCACTGTCACATCCTTACGACTGTAGCCCTGTATGACGCGGACAGTAGCAAGACTGTCTGCGTCATCGCTCTCGGCTGCACTGACTGTCACATCGAAGTTGTAGGTGCCTCCGGCGTTGTCTTTATAGGCAACCTTACACCAGTCTTCACCGGCGATGACGGTGGCTGTGGGCTTGGCATTGGCCTGCACATTAACCGTCTGCGTACCGCCTGTCACATCGAAGGTAAGCTCAGGATTGAGTACCAGAAAGTTGGGTTCCTCGTAATCCTTGTCGGTGTTGGAGCAGGCCGAGAAAGCCAGCCCACTCACAACTGTCATAAGGAAAAGGAATAGATATTTTATATTCTTCATTGTAATTCTATGTTTGGTTATCTGTTAGGAAGAAGTTAAGGAGCCAAGTCCTTAACTTCTTTTACTTTTACCATTACTTCTATTACCACTGCGGCTCAGCGAAGAGGCTATGGACGGTAAACTTCGTCTCGATACTCTTGCTGAAAGCCAAGCTCTTCATTACATCGCCTTCGGGAGTGCCAAATGCGCAACCTGCAGTCTTGGTGGTACCATAGCAGTTCCAAAGTTCAAGACGATACTTGGGACTCTCATTGCTGTCGATCACCTTCGCCTTGTCGTAGCTCACAGTTTTGCCGTCGAGTAAGAGGGCATCGAGTGTGGCATGCGTTCCGGGGAAGTAGCCGTAGAGGTCAGCAATCTCAATGAAGGTCATGATGGAACCTGCAGCATGGTCACCACTGTTATAGGTGATGTCGAACTGGTTGTTCTTGATGGAGTACTTTCCATTCTCCTTCACCACTTCCATCGCTGCACCCTCGTTGTAGCCCCATGTTCCGCCCCAAGACGGGTTGATAGTGACAAGACTGGGAGTGTACAAACCTGTACCGTCGCTGGAGTTGGACACCACGGTGAAGGTCACTTCGAAGGTATGGTTGAAGGCCAGGGCCGTCTCGTTGGTTGTCTCACCGCCGCCCTTGTGGAAAGGTGTATCGGCAAGTCCGTCCCATCCGTCATTGTGGCCACAGCCCCAGACGTTTGCTATCTCCACGCGGTAGTTGCCGTTGCCCTCCAAGTCACCATAGAAGAACTTGTTGGCATCGAACTTCACCTCATTACCGTCAGCCTTGATGGCATCGATACGCACAAGGGCGTTGGGATAGGTTTTGCAGTAGTCTACGATATCAAGGACATATACCATTCCTTTGGTACGTGGATACTGAGTATTAAAGGTTACAGTGTACTGTTTCAATCCTGCATCACCGCCCAACACGTTGACGGTGGCAGAGTTCCACTCGTCTGGAGTGTCTGAATCTCCGCTATAGCAGGTAAGCTTCGCCGTAAAACCGTTCTTCACGTCACCAGTTACATAGTTGACGCTCTCAAGCTGTCCGTCGCTGGCGCGGTAAACACCTATCTGCAAACTCTCGTCGGTAAGGGAGAGAACACGGAGGTCTACATTCTTCGTCTCACTGATTTCACCGATGAAGTTGGCGGGAACCAATGGCTGGATGGTCAGCTTCACGGTCTTGTTCTTCTCGTCTACGGTATAGGTACCCTCTGTATCTTGGAAGGTTCCGTCGGCACCGTCAGCTCCAGCTATGTACTGGTGTACGGTTACTGTGCCGTCCTCGTTGAAGATCATCGTACCCTGGCAGTTCTTTGCATCGCCGCCCACTACCCATGTGTTGTCAGCAAAGCTGGGTGCCCAGCACCAACTGTTGCCCACGACGGGCTGGTTGTTGGTAACGGTTGCCCATGAGTCGTCTGTTCCATAGTAGTAAACAGGTCCGTCAAACTTATAGTGAGTTCCGTCGGGACGGAGGTCAATTTCCCATGTCTTGCCGATGAGCAAACTCTTGTCAAACTTCACGTTCTTGGCCACAGACACGGGGCGGATGGCGAGCGCTTGGTACACGGGAGTCGTTGTACGACGCGAGTCGTTCTGGTCGAAGCTATAAGCCATAGCCATCTGGTGGTCGCTGGCGTTGATAGAACCGGAGAGATAGTAGCCGTACACACCTTCACCGGAGATAGTGGCCTGTGTACGTGAACCTGCTGCGGGCAGGAAGATAGAGTTGCCGTTGGGGCCTGTAAGCTTGTAGCCAGCCACGCCGTCCTGTTCCACCCATTCTTTCTTACATTCTGAGAAGAGTTCTTCAAACTCGTCGATGGTAGGCATGGTCACCCATGAGCCGTACACCTTGTTGGCGACGTCGCGGTCGCTCTTGTAGACGTCGGCAGAAGCATAATTGTCGAGGTCGATGGAGGTTTGGAAACCTGTCATGTCACCAAAGCCGAAGAGACCGCCGAGGTCTGTCTCCTTAGAGGCACCCACATTGTACTTAGCCCACTTGGTAGAGAGGCCAAGGTCTACGAGGTCGGTATCGGGATTGAAGTCTGAGGCTGGAGTAGTAAAGGTGCGGTCCTCACCATACACCGTACCGTTGCCCAGGTCGAGGTAAGCAGTATAGTGATATGTGGTATTGGGGAGCAGACCTTCTGCCTTGACTGTATAGTTGTCGTTGATGCCTTCTGCCACGATGCGCACACCGGCACGAACATTCTCTGTGCCCTCAGCACCAGAGATGACGATACCGCTTACAGCATCTGATGGAGCCAACTGCAGCGTACCGGTCAGGACGGCAGAAGTGGCAGTCAGGTCCTTAGCCTCGCCTGTAACGGCCTTGGCATCAGTCATGATGGCGCTCTGCACACCGCCCTTGTATGTCACCCTACCCTGCAGGGTGACATAAGCCTGATAATAGACCACATCGCCGGGCATACCGCTGATGGAGGCCTGGAACTCGCTGCTGCCTGTAGCGGCAACCTTCTCACTCAAGTTATTCTCGGCACTACCATAATAGAAGCCTGTGGCATAAGAGCTGGCAGACTGACCCTCCAGACCATTTACCGTGCCGTGGAATGTAGCAGAATTTGCGGTGACATCAGCCGACCCTGTGGTCACCGACGAGTCGGTGAGCAGAGGGTTTGTGTTGACAGAATAATCATCACCATCGCTACAGCCTGCCATGAAGAGTCCCATGACGAAGGCCATAATTCCGTATAATATTTTATTCTTCATAAGTTTACGCTGTTAAAGTTATTGAATGGTGCAGGAAACTATCTCGATGTTGACACCGCTGAGGTCTGCACCGCTTCCCCATGAACCTGCTGCATAGCCGTCCATCTGGATAGAGAGGTCGAGACAGGTAGGGGTGAAAGTCTGGGTAGAGCCTGTGTTGTTGGTCAGGCTGACAGTGGTCTCGCCGTTGGTGTTGACGCTCACTGCGTCATCGAGGTCGAAGCATCCGGGCTCCCAGATCTGCTTGATATTGTTGTCGATGAGGGCGCACTTAGGTGCCTTGTCCCATGTCACACCGCTGATCTTGAACGTCACGGAGATGGTCTGGTTCTTCTTCAGCTTCACTGACTTAGCGTCCTGGAAGATGCCCTTGCCGCCATCACCATAGTGATAGAAGGCGAGGCGCAGACAGCTGTTCTCTATCCACATGATGCCTTCTTCGTGCATGATGGAGGTGTCGAGTGCCACTTTGGTAGGACCGGTCGTGCCACCTGTAGCCACCTTCTTGTAGGCGAGCTTGGCCACGAGGAAGGAGTTGACGATGTTGTTCTCATCGGTAGTCTCGGGTACACCGATGGTGAGATATTGGTCATCGGCTGAGTTGCCAAGGATGTAGAACTCCTTGCCTTTCAACGTAATGGTGCGCTTGTCGCCTGTAACACTGAAGATGCTTATCTCCTTGCTGAAAGTCATGGTGCTTTCGGTAATATCTACCGTACCGCTTACATCACCACACTCGAAGCTATAGCCACCGTCTGACTTCTTCGTGATGGTCAACTCGAAGTTGTCTAAAGCCTTATCGTCGAGAACTGGTGCCCAGGTTGAGTTGTACTTGCCGTTGATGATGCCCTCCCAAGCTGCAACATTGGGAGATCCGTTCCACCACATAAAGTCGTATGGAGTCTCTGAGTCGAGATTGAAGGTCATCTTGTTGCCCACATACTTGTCACCGTTTATCTCGGTGGTGAAGAGGTCGGTATGTATATTCTCAAAGGTAGGCATTTTCGGCTTCACCGTTTCTATAAGGTCTTGGTCTTCCTTGGGAATGCAAGCTCCCTTGGTCTTGATAACTTCCTCTGAAACGAAGTTCCATACGAGGTACCAGTTGCCTTCAGAGTTGGTACGCTTGGTAACTATCTGAAGAAGGTAAGGAGTCAACTCTACAATCTGGATGTCCTGTGTATAGTTGGAGCACACGGCATCAAAGCCCACGCTGTGCATAGCGTAGCAGTCGTTGAAGGTGATGGTTGGCTTGTTCTTGTCAGAGAGGTTCATGTTGAACTTGCCCACCATGTTGGTACCCGTGCTGGCACCTTTCGTGCCGCTCTCGCCACGGTACATCGTAGCCACGCAGCCGTTCTTCGCATCCATGCTAAAGGTCATGTAAGAGTCCATGTAGGCATCGTCCTCTGGTATGAGCCAGCTCTGGAATCCGGGATCCCAGTTTGGTTTCCAGTTGTCTGAGCCGAAGGTGATATCCTTGTACACAGAGTTTGCTGCCTCGTCGGCGGTGTAGCCCTGGCCGTCGCCGTCGGGGTCGTAAGGAGAGCAGTACATGATAGGACCCGTGCAGCGACCAATGTTATAGTCGCCGTCGCAGGGATACCACTTCTTGCTGACACCTGCAGAGAGTGTAGCGGCATCGGGCAGAGCGTCACCTGTCTTATAATCCTTGTCGGCCAAGAGGAACCACTTGTTGTCGCTCAGGAGCGTGAAGTCGTTCTGTGCCAAGGTAAACTTGTATGGTTCACCATAGACTATGCCACCGGGAGTCTCCACACCGAAGGTCACCTCATAGTCGCCTGCAAAAGGCAACTCCACTGAAAGCGACTTCTCCTGCGAACGGCCAGAGGGAGTAATCCACAGGGGCGTACAGTCGGAAATCTTCGACTCCAGCTTCACCACGTTACCCTGCACGGTAACGGTATAAGCCTTCCCCTCCACCAAGTCTTCGGCGGAGTAGGTCTTCTTGCCGAAGCCGAAGTCCTCGGGCGAACAAGACGCCATGAGGAATATGACAAAGGCGGCAAGAAGCGTAAATATATGATTATGGATTTTCATATCTTCTTATCATTTTAATAAGTTATACTTTTATTCCGTCACGGGCTACTTACCAGCCTGGGTTCTGCGTCAACACTCCACCCGAAAGGGTAATCTGTGTATTGGGGATCTGCATCAAACCCTTCTTTTTGGTAAAGTTCTCCTGACTGAAGGATGTGGTGGTCTCCACACCGGCGGTCTTCACCTTGGCACCGTTCTGTGCCTCGGCAATGACACGGGCAGCATAGGCACCGTCCTTCTCGTAGCGCATCAGGTCCCAATAGTGTATTCCCTCGAAGGCCAATTCGATGGCACGTTCCTTACGGATATTCTCGATACTGTAGTCTTCGTCAGAAAGTCCGGCACGTTTACGAACCCTATTCAGTCCTATGGCGTTCTCATTCAGTTCGGAGTACATCAGGAGCACATCGGCAAAACGGATAACGGCCCAGTCCTGGTAGTACGTAATGTTCTGGTGTTTCTCACCCAAATTGAAGCCAACCTCCTGACGGGTACCGTCCGAGAAGCACATCGGGGCATACTTGCGGGTATAGTAGCCTGTATACTCATAAGTATCCGCTTCGTCTGCCGTAAATCCAGCATCCTTACAGCTCCATACGCAAGCAGAGAAACGTGGGTCACTGCCGTATTGCTCCACGAAATAAGGAGTAACTGAGCAAGCACCCCATCCGCTGGCGATATGGACGGATGTAGCACACTTGTTGCGCGGGCCCAAGTTCACGCTGAAGAGGTTTCCGTCGCTGTTGCCATTATAGTCATGGGTGGTATTGAACTTCAAGTCCAGTACAATCTCTTTGGAGAGCTTGCCCTGGCCCGAACGCCAATTACTTCCGTCATACCACTTGGTTGCACATGTTGTTTCCCATGCATACTTGGTTTCGGAGCCCGACGTAGTGATGGTTTCGGAAGTGATGTCAGAAGACGGCATCCACAAGTCTTTGTAGTTAGTCTCAAGATCGTAATCACCTTTTTCCACCACGTCGTTGATGGCTGCAATAGCCTCAGCCTTGGTGCAGGCAGGATGTTCCTCGCCATAGTAGCCTGTATAATATAGGTACGCGCGAGCTATCAATGCTTCGGCAGCAAACTTGGTAATGCGGCCGTCATTGGTATTGCGGTCTTCCAAGGGATAGGCATCGGTAGGAATATGTGCTGCGGCATACTTCAGGTCATCGAAGATTGCCTGGTATACCTGCTTCACCGGCGTACGGGGAATATTAGCCTCTGAAGGCTCAAGCAGCAAAGGCACATCACCGAACAGGCGGGCCAGATCAAAGTACAATATGGCACGGATGGTACGTGCCTCGCCTATGATGCGTCCCTGCGTCTTGGTGTCGCCGTTCCATTTTATCGTGCCGTCGGCATCGGCCTTGATCAACTCGTTGCAACGGAAGATGCCTGCGTAATAGTTCTTCCAGTCGGTATTGAAGAGGTCGTTGTACGAAGGCGCAATACCTGTATAGAACTGGTCTATCACACTTCTGTCACGTGCATCAGACAGGCCAAAACCGGCAAAAGCCTGCTCGGAGGCCAACTCTGCAACCATATAGATACCTACGTCCTCATTACTGATGGTACGCTGCCAACCGTCATAGCAGCCCACAAGATCCTTCTCTGCAGCCTCGGCATTGCTGTAAGCTGTCTCCGAGTTGAGAGATGTCTTGGATGAGGTATCCAGATAATCGTCGCATGATGTCAGGCTCAAGGCCGACAAAATCAATGCGCTCATCAATATATGTTTTCTTTTCATGTCACTTTCTGTTTAAGAGTTAGAATGCAAGATTTACACCTACTATGAAAGTACGGGGATGAGGATAGTAACCCATGTCGACTCCTGATACCCACGAGTCGCTGCTGTTGCCGTCCGTACCGTTGAAAGAACCGATCTCCGGATCCATGCCGTCATACTTGGTCAGGGTGAAGAGGTTCTGCACCTGGAAATAGAGGCGCAACTTAGAGAGTCCCTTCCATGCGATGAGCTTCTTGAAATCGTAACCGAGCGTGAGGTTCTGGAGGCGGATATAGTCGCCGTCCTGCAGATAGAGGTCGGAGAACTGCCAGTTGCCAACATCAGCGTATGTCACGCGTGGTATCTCGTTGCTTGTGCCCTCACCCGTCCAGCGGTCGAGGATGCGGCGACTGTAGTTACCCTGTGACGAACTGGGGTCGCGGTAAGACTGTGCTATCTTGAAGCCAGCAGCTCCCGTAAAGTTGGCACTCAGGTCGAAGCCCTTCCAGCCGAGGTTGAGATTGAAGCCGAAGGTATACTTGGGCAAACCATTACCAAGGTCTACCTTGTCGTCTGCGTTAATCTGACCGTCATGGTTGATGTCAACATACTTCACGTCACCGGGCTGTACATTGCTCTGAAGCACACCGTTGCCGGCTGCAATCCAGTCATTGATTTCCTGCTGGTTCTGGAAGATACCTGCGGTCTTGTAGCCCCAGAAGTAACCGATGGCATGGCCGTTCTCTGCTCGGTAGAACTCCTCAGCGTTCTGGTATATTTGGTTGGTGGCACCATGTATGATGCCGTCCTCTGTAGGAATGGAACCTACCTCGTTATGGTTGTATGCAAAGTTGGCACCCACACTGTAGACGAAGTCCTTGCCTATCTGGTCGTTCCAAGAGAGGCCGACCTCGATACCCTTGTTCTTTACGTCACCACCGTTGATGATGGGGCCGTCAGTTCCGGCTGTAGCCAATACAGGAGCCTGTACGAGCCAGTCCTTGGTGTTCTTGATATATCCATCGAGGGTAAGTGAAAGTCGCTGGCGCAGGAAACGGGCATCGATACCCACGTTGTACTGCTCGGAGGTCTCCCACTTCACATTTTCATTGGCAAGTCGACTGGTATAGGCACCTGTCGACCATCCAGCCTGTCCACCTGTGGTTCCGAAGTTGTAGTTGGCATAGGATATTGACACAGGTGCAAGATACTGGTAGCAGTTGATATTGGCGTTACCTACCTGACCCCATGAGAGACGGAGTTTCAGGAAGTCGAGCCATGAGGCGGTCTTCTTCATGAAGTCCTCCTCAGTCAAAGTCCAACCTGCTGACACTGAGGGGAAGTAACCCCAACGGTGTCCCTTGGCGAACTTAGAAGATCCGTCGGCACGCAAGGTAGCGTTCACCATATAGCGGTCTTTCCAAGACCAGCCCAAACGGGCGAAGAAGGACTGACCGCGTGTAGAGTCGTATGGACCACCGCTCACTGTCTTGTTCTCTGTGCCGTTGGTATTGGTAAGATATGCATGCTCCCAATCATTGAAACCGGCGATAAGACCGGTGTTGCTGCCACCTGAAGACTCACCGTCATACTTGCTGGTTTCGCTACCAAGCAGGGCTGTGATATGGTGCTCCTTGGCAAGGTCAAACTCGTAAGACAATGTATTGGTCCATACCAGCGAGAGACCGTTGCCATGGCTCTGGCTCACCTTGGCCTCGGTATTTCCGCTCTGGGGAGTAAACTTGTATACGGGAGTATAGGAACGGTAATCGGAAGCACCGTAGTTGACAGCGAATACCGTACGGAACTTCAGGTTCTTGATAGGCTCAATCTGCAAATACACATTGGCATCAAGCGTACCGCTTCTGCTGCGGTTGTTGCTGTTCATCATCATGTTACCGTAGGGGTTGCCGTCGTTGACATTCCAGTCTGAACCGACTGTAGAGTTGTAGTTGCCGTCGGCATCATATACGGGGATAATGGGAGATGCAGAGAAAGCACTGCGCAGATTGTTGTTATAGATATTACCGGTGTTCATGCCACGGCTATCCTTGTACACAAAACCAATGTGCTCGCCAAGGGTAATCAATCCGTTGAACATTTTGTGCTCTGAGTTGGCACGGAGGTTATACCTCTTATAATAAGATACATCAGGACCACCGATGAGACCGTCCTGACCAGTGTAGCCACCTGAGATAGAATAGGTAGAGACCTTGCCGCCACCAGTAAATGCCAAGCTGTGGCTGGTGGTCAAAGCACCGTTGTCCACTGCCTCGTCAATCCAGTCTGTGTTGTACACGTTGCCGTTGGCATCGCGGATGGAATTGAGCGAAGTCCAGTCTACGGGCGACATGCCTGAGTTGAGGCGTGCCTCGTCCATAATCTGCATGTACTGGGTAGCGTTGAGCATATTGAACTTGCGGGCAAGCGTCTGCCAACCTACATAACCGTCGTAGGTAATCTTGCTGGTTCCTTCCTTGCCGCCCTTGGTGGTAACAAGTACCACACCATTGGCAGCCTGTGCACCATAGATAGCCGCGGAGGCTGCATCCTTCAGCACGTCAATGCTCTCAATGTCTGCGGGGTTGAGGGTAGTGATGTCACCAGCCACACCGTCGATGAGGTAAAGAGGCTGTGAGTTGCCCACGGTACCCAAACCACGGATGGTAACGCTCATGTTGGCACCCGGCTGACCTGAGGTGGAGACAATGTTGACACCAGGGGTCTGGCCCTGCATGGCTGTAAGAGGGTTAGTGGTGTTGAGTTTGGCGATGTCGTCACCCTTCAACTGAACGGTGGCTCCTGTCACCAACTTCTTCTTCTGTACACCGTATCCCACTACAACAACCTCGTCAAGCGAGTGTTTGTCTTCCTGGAGAACGATGTGGAGGTTAGTAGCGCCGTCCTGGCCAACCTTCACTTTCTGGGTGATGAAACCCAGATAAGAGACTTCGAGTGTCTGTCCGCTCTTGGCTGCGAGGGTAAAATTACCGTCAAAATCGGTAATCGTACCCAACGTAGTACCCTGAACCTTGACGCTGGCACCGATCAGCGGTTCGTTGTCCGAACCGGAGATAACTGTACCCGTAACGTTCTGAGCATTGAGGACACCTGCTCCGATTCCTGACAGTGCCTGGAAGACCAAAAGAATGGCCACCAAAGCAACCTTGCAGAGCGTGCGGCTCTGGCAGAATGTTAGAGATGCTTTTCTCATAATTACTTTAGGTTTTTATTACTATAATATAAAATAGGTGTGTTTCTATTGTATGAATAGGTCTCTTTAGGTTTTACACGTCATTTATTGTGCGCAAAGATACTGCATATTTTGTTCGATACACGTATTATTTGGTTAATTTGATAGGTACAAAATGTTACAACGGCATTATTTCGTTGTACTAATGCCGCAGGAAGGACGGCAGAAGGCATCAGTTATCCAAGGAAATCGCCAAAAGGGTATTGGAAGTACGTCGAAGTAAATCGAAAATCGTCGAAGTTCGTCGAAAA
>CAVKZC010000074.1:0-13368 GCA_963660455.1 Sphaerochaetaceae bacterium
CATACTCATTGTACTGCTCATAAGCAATAATGAAGCGATTATCTTTTTCATTTTTTTACGATTACTTTAGACTATTGGTGCAAATATTTTGCGTTGTAAATGGCTAAGAGAATGAGGGCAAGATATATGGTTAGAATATATGTGTTTCTGTGGTTTTGGAACAAGACATACTTGAAACGGTCTACTATATATATGATGAATAGTGATAGCCATCCTACGGATAAAATAAGTTCTTGTACCCGAAAATCCTTCTCCAGCAGCTGTGTTATAAGCTGTATGAAGAAATACGATCCTCCTATTGCGAAAATAGCAAGGAATACAAAGCTCCTGTATATTTTTTCAAAGAGTGACATAGGCTATCTGTCTAATTACCACATACACCAAATTGTGGTTTTTATTATCTATATAAGATGAAGGCACTCTGCCCACTGACCGTTACTTCCTTGCCGGCAACTTGTCCGAGCCCATCCTCGTTGATGACTCCGCCACAGCAAGCCACGGTGTAGTCGCCTTCGGGAATCGTCACTTCTTTCTCCTCTTTGTTGAAGTTGTAGATCACGATGATGTCCTTCCATGCGTCGATGCCCTGCAAGTCCTTGAGGCGGAAGGCGACGAGGCAATCCTGTTTCTTGCCCTTTGTGTCATCTGTAGAGAGGAACTCCAAGTGCTGGCGCACCTTGTCGCCTGTACCCAAACGGAAGGCAGGGTGATTCTTGCGCAACTGGATGAGGTCCTTATAATATGTGAACACCTGTGGATAACTCTGTAAGTTACTCCAAGTGAACTGGTTGACGCTATCGGGAGAGTTGAAGCTGTTATGTACTCCCTTCTTGTCGCGCATCATCTCCTCACCAGCCAGGATGAAAGGCACACCCTGCGAGGTGAAGACAGCAGTCTGGGCGAGCTGGTCGATGCGAACCAGTTCCGCCTTGCGTTGTTCCTCGGAGATGGAGGCATCGGTCAAAGACGGGACGCTCGCCTTCAGACGATCCACCAAGCACATGTCGTCGTGACAACTCACATAACTGATTTGCTGCGTAGGGTCGTTGGTCCAAGCCTTCTTGTCATAGTTCACTTTGCTCATGTCCACCTGCGGATGGCTGATGCCGCCCACGATGCCAAATTTCAGGCTCTCTTCCTCGCCAGAAAGACCTGCCAGGAGCGCACCCTTGTGGTCGTCGCTGAACGGACCACGGAGGGCATCGCGCATATCGTCGGAGAAAGCACCGATGCCATGGAGCTGCTGCGTGTTCGCCTTCATCGCCAACTTCTCTGTGGGATAGGCACAACTGCCGGCGCTCCATCCCTCGCCGTAGATATAGATGGACGGATCAATCTTGTCCACCTCGGCACGAATCAGGTTCATCGTCTCGATATCGTGAATGCCCATGAGGTCGAAACGGAAGCCGTCGATGTGGTACTCGTTCACCCAGTACTTCACGCTCTCTATCATAAACTGGCGCATCAAGGGTTTTTCTGATGCCGTCTCGTTGCCGCAACCCGAACCGTCGCTATACTTGCCGTCCTGGGTCTTGCGGTAATAATAGTCTGGATAGGTACGCTGGAAGTTGCTGCCCTGGATGTCGAACGTGTGGTTATACACGGCATCGAAGATGACACGGATGCCAGCCTTGTGCAGCGCCATCACCATCTCCTTGAACTCCTTGATGCGAGTGGCGGGAGCATAGGGGTCGGTGGCGTAACTGCCCTCGGGCACATTATAGTTCTTCGGGTCGTAACCCCAGTTGAACTGTGGCTTGTCGAGCCGTGTCTCATCCACCGAAGCATAGTCGAAGACGGGCTGGAAGTGGATGGCGTTGATGCCGAGGTTCTTGAGATACTCTATCGCCTTGGGCTCGGTGAGGGCGAGATACTTGCCCTTATGCTTCAAGCCCGACGTGGGCGAGATGGAGAAGTCGCGCACATGGAGTTCGTAGATGACGAGGTCGACGGGCGACTTCACGGCAGGGCGCACATCCTGTGCCCATCCTTCGGGGTCGGTGTCAGCCATATTGACGATGGCACCACGGTTGCCGTTCACGCCCACCGCCTTGGCGAAGGTGCCGGGAGTCTCACCCCTACCTATATTAAAGGTATAGAACTTGCCCTTGAGGTCGCCCTTCACGGTCGCCTCCCATCGGTCTTCGCCCGCCTTCTTCATCTTGACGGTCTTCACCGCCTTGCCGTTCTGTCCGTCCTTGTAGAGTCGCAAGGTGGCGGAACTCTTGCCCGCGGTCGGGGCATTGAGCGTGAAGACGGTCTTGTCCTTGGAGTACTGCATCTCGTCGAATATCGTCTGGGCATTCAGCGATGCTGTGTATAGTGATGTTGCCAGTGTAGCAAACATAAGATGCTTGATGGTCATGATAATATTTTTTTACTTTGCCAACAGCGAGATGGCGAAACCGCCACCGCGTGCTTCCTTCACCTTGATAATGTCCCCCTTCTTCACGGTCTTGTGTAGAATCTGATAAGCCTTGGGGTTCTTCTCGTAGTCGGCATCCTTGCCGTCCTGGTAGATGGCGCAGTCATACTTCTTACCCTTGTCGAGGAAGTCGAGCTTCACCACCGCCGTGCGTGCCTCGGCATCGGTCTTGCCGCCCACAAACCAGTTGTCGGTGCCTTTTGCCTTGCGCGCCACGGTGATATACTTGGCAGGCTCTGCCTCCAGATACTTGGAGTCATCCCAATCGCAAGCCACGTCGCGGATAAACTGGAAGGCATCGTCATACTTCTCATAGTGCTCGGGCAGGTCGGCTGCCATCTGCAACGGACTGTACATCACGAGATAAAGCGAGAGCTGACCGCAGAGGGTGGTATGCACGAAACTCTTGTTGTTGCTCCATGAGGAAAGCTGAGTCTCGAAGATACCGGGGGTATAGTCCATCGGACCGCCCTGCAGACGGGTGAAGGGCAGCATCACGGTGTGGTAAGGCACACTGCCGCCGAAAGCCTCGTACTCCGTGCCACGCGCACTCTCGTTGCCTACCAGGTTGGGCCAGGTGCGGCAGATACCCGTGGGACGGGTGGCCTCGTGGGCGTTGATCATGATGTGGTGCTTGGCAGCAGTCTCGATGACACGCTGGTAGTGGTTGTTCATCAACTGACTGTAGTGGTATTCGCCCCTGGGGATGATGTCGCCCACATATCCTGTCTTCACGGCATCATAGCCATACTTGTTCATCAGGTTGAAGGCATCCTCCAGGTGTCGCTCATAGTTGAGGGCGGCGGCAGAGGTCTCGTGGTGCATCATCAGTCTCACGCCCTTGGAGTGTGCGTAGTCGTTGAGCATCTTGATGTCGAAGTCGGGGTAGGGGGTCACGAAGTCGAAGACGTCGAGCTTCTGGTGTCCGAACCAGTCCTCCCATCCTTCGTTCCAACCTTCCACTAATACTTCCTGCAAACCGTTCTTGGCGGCGAAGTCGATGTATCGCTTCACCTCCTCGTTGGTGGCACCATGGGTGCCGTTGGGCTTGCACTTGCTGTAGTCGGTCACGCCGAGGCGCACGGAGGGATAGTCGTTGGTGTAGCTCCAGCTCTTCGTGCCCACTATCATGTTCCACCACACACCGCAGTACTTCGTGGGGTGAATCCACGAGGTGTCCTCTATCTTGCAAGGCTCGTTGAGGTTCAAAGTCAACTTGCAGGAGAGCATATCGCGGGCATCGTCGCTCACGAGGACGGTGCGCCAGGGAGTGTTGAAGGGAGTCTGGATAAACCCTTTCCTGCCCACGGCATCGGGTGTGAGCCATGACTCGAAGGTCAGGGACTTCTCGTCGAGGTTGAGGTGCATGGTAGGGTAGTCCAGGCAGGCAGCCTCGTGGATGTTGATATAGAGACCGTCCTGGGTCTTCATCTGGAGGGAAGTCTGCACGCCCGTGTCAGAGAAGACGGTGGTGGAAGAGTTGCTCTTGTAGCTTTCGCGGTTCTTGACGATGACCTCCCGGATGCCGGTGAGCGGCGTAATCTGATACTCATACTCCTGGGTGTCATAGTCGCCCGGAATCCAGTAGGCGGTGTGGTTGCCAGCCATAGCAAACTGCGTATGCTCCTCCTGTATGACGAAATAGTTCAGGCTCTCCTGTTGTGGGAACTCATAGCGGAGGCCCATACCATAGTCATAGACGCGGAAGCGGATAGTGATGTCGCGCTTGGAAGAAGCCTGGTTGAGGTTCACCTCCATCTCGTTGTAGTTGTTGCGGATGGTTGCTGTCTCCCCCCATACGGGTTTCCAGGTCTCGTCGAAGGTGGAAGTCTTCGAGCCAGTCTCGGTGAAGCCGTCCATCAAGTTGGTCTCATCCATGCCCTTGGAGGCATGCTTGTCCTTCGCCAACTCCAGTCCCAGATGGGAGGGTTTGCACACGGTCTTGCCCTTGTAGCTCATCTCGTAGGTGGGCTGTCCGATCTCAGAAAGCGAGAACTTCACCACCACGTTGCCATTGGGCGACTTGACGGTCTGGGCTGCAGCCAGCATGGGGAGCAGCGCACCCATTAACAAAAAGTTAAGTTTCTTCATGTCGTTAGTTGTTCTTGTTCGCTGCAAAGATAAACAAAAAAGAGATATACCCGCCATTTGTGGAGACGACTTTTTCGGGAGTATACGGTGCAAACGTTTGCATCATTGGGGAAATCCTGAGGTGTACAGGATGTTTCAACCATACAAAGGCGAGTTCTTTCTTGCTTATGGTTAAGCGAAATTATCAGTATGGTGCCTTAAATTCTATATTCAAAGACTTGGAACATATGTTCAAAGGCTTTGAATATACGTTCAGAAGCTTTGAATGTAAGTTCAAAGGCTTTGAACATAGATTACGCCTTTACTTAAATGCAACTGTATATAGGTACGTTGGCAAATGCACTTAGCCTTGGGCGGATACACACGCCCGTCACACACTCAGACAGGACCAAATAAAAAAAATCGGATGTCTCACGACAACCGATTTTCAAAAACAAACTACTTAAAAACTAATCTACTAAAACAAATCAAAAAAATATCTTTGTTCTGGCTTCATAGCCAGCTATTTCCCTTTGTTTTCGCTGCAAAATTACAAAAAAAGCAAATAGCCTCCAAGCAATTTTGCTGTTTTTTGCTTCCGTAATGACCAAAATACCGAAAAAAGGGGACTGCCTTGACAAGCAGTCCCCTTTTTTGTTATCTTAACTTTACATTTGTTACATCATACCGCCCATGCCGGCACCTGCGGCAGGAGCTGCGGCTGCAGGCTCGGGCTTGTCTACCAAGACACACTCGGTGGTAAGGAACAGGCCAGCGATGGAAGCTGCATTCTCGAGTGCAACACGCTCTACCTTGGCAGGATCTACGATGCCGGCCTTGCGCATGTCCTCATAGACATCTGTGCGGGCATTGTAACCGAAGTCGCCTTCGCCTTCGCGTACCTTGTTGACTACCACTGAGCCTTCACCGCCAGCGTTGGCAACAATCTGGCGAAGGGGTTCCTCGATGGCACGCTCCACGATGCGGATACCAGTCGTCTCGTCGGCGTTGTCGCCCTTCATACCCTTCAATGCGTCGAGCGCACGGATGTATGTGGTGCCGCCACCTGCTACGATACCTTCCTCGATGGCAGCACGGGTAGCGCAGAGTGCATCGTCTACGCGGTCTTTCTTCTCCTTCATCTCAACCTCGGAGTTGGCACCAACGTAGAGCACAGCCACACCACCGGCCAACTTGGCCAGACGCTCCTGGAGTTTCTCCTTGTCATAAGATGACTTGGTGTTCTCTATCTCGTTCTTGATCTGGGCAACACGGTCCTGGATGTTGGCCTTCTCGCCATGGCCGTTCACGATGGTGGTGTTGTCCTTCGTAACGGTAACCTTGTCGGCTGAGCCAAGCATGTCGAGTGTAGCCTGCTCCAGTTTCAAGCCCTTCTCCTCAGAGATAACCACGCCACCTGTCAATACGGCGATATCCTCGAGCATGGCCTTGCGGCGGTCGCCGAAGCCAGGAGCCTTCACGGCGCATATCTTCAGTCCGCCACGCAGACGGTTGACTACCAATGTGGTCAGTGCCTCAGAGTCAACATCCTCGGCGATAACCAGCAAGGGGCGACCGCTCTCGGCAGCAGGCTGCAGGATGGGCAAGAACTCCTTGAGGTTGGAAATCTTCTTGTCGTAAAGAAGGATGTATGGGTTGTCCATCACGCACTCCATCTTGTCGGCATCGGTCATGAAGTAACCGCTCAGATAGCCGCGGTCGAACTGCATACCCTCTACCACACCGATGTTGGTGTCGCGGCTCTTGCTCTCCTCGATGGTGATGACACCGTCCTTGGAAACCTTGCGCATAGCGTCGGCCAAGAGTTTGCCGATCTCGGCATCGTTGTTGGCTGAAACGGTAGCCACCTGCTCTATCTTGTCATAGTTGTCGTCCACCTGCTCGGCGTGTGCCTTGATGTAATCGACAACAGCAGCCACTGCCTTGTCGATGCCACGCTTCAGGTCCATGGGGTTGGCACCTGCGGTAACGTTCTTCAAACCCTCTGTCACGATGGCCTGGGTGAGGATAGTAGCTGTAGTAGTACCGTCACCGGCGTCATCGCCAGTCTTGCTGGCCACGCTCTTGACGAGCTGGGCACCTGTGTTCTCGAACTTATCCTCCAGTTCCACTTCCTTGGCAACGGTCACACCGTCCTTCGTGATCTGTGGAGCACCGAACTTCTTCTCGATTACCACGTTGCGGCCTTTAGGACCCAGTGTCACCTTCACCGCGTTAGCCAACTGGTCCACGCCCTTCTTCAAGAGGTCGCGGGCATCCATATTGTATTTGATATCTTTTGCCATGATTTTGCCTTTTTACTTTTTTACCTTTATATTACTCCTCCACTACTGCGAGCACATCGCTCTGGCGCATCATCATATACTTGGTGCCGCCAAACTCCAGTTCTGTGCCGGCATACTTGCCATAGAGCACGGTATCACCCTCCTTGAGAATCATCTCTTCATCCTTGGTGCCCTTACCGGTGGCAACGATCTTGCCGCGCTGCGGTTTCTCCTTTGCCGTATCAGGGATGATGATTCCACCTACTTTTTCCTCGGCTGGTGCAGGAAGTACCAGCACTCTGTCTGCTAATGGTTTAATGTTCATGATTCTATACTTTTTAGTTGTTTTCGTGTATGTTGCGCCGGAACTTCATAGTTTCGGTCAATGTGCTATTTACGAAAAACGTGCCAAAGCATCCTTACTGACACTTTGGCACGTCTGTGTGTGACAATCCTGTCAAGGTTCCCTATATATATAAATAAGGTGTGAGGGCCTGTGAAATCGTCATTTGGCATCGGAATGGGGAGTCGCAAAACTGTCGAGCCACCGCGACAAGTCGGAAAGCATCTGGTCGTGGAATGCCCAGGTGTTGCGGAAGCCGAAACCATGGCCGCCTGTGGGGTAGACGAACAAGGAGCATTCGTTGCCGGCGTTGTGCATGGCCGAATAATAGGCCACTCCGTTGGTCACGGGCGGCACCGTCTTGTCGTCGTTGGGCAGCAGCACGACGGAACGTGGGGTGACGTGGCGCCGCACGGCCTTGTCGCTGGAGTATTCCGCAACCAGCTTTTCGTCTTCCGCGCCGTCTTTGCCCAAGAAGGAGATGCTCGACCCTGCGTGCCCCTTCTTCGGATCCATGGAAATGACGGGATAGAAAAGGATAGAGAAATCGGGACGGACGGCATCCTCGGCATGGGTACAGACGGTAGACGCCAGATGGCCGCCTGCCGAGAAGCCCATGATGCCGACATCGTCCGGACTGACGTGCCATACGGCAGCACTGTCGCGCACGGTGCGCATGGCGTTGTAGGCATCAGTAAGGGGAAGCGACCGGTCGCCGTTGGGCATACGGTACTGCAGGACAAACAGGGCGATGCCCTTCGCGTTGAAGAACTCGGCCCAGTCGTGCCCCTCGTGCTGTATGGCGAGGTGGGTGTATCCTCCTCCGGGGCAGTCGACAATGGCACGCCCGGTAGGGTTTTGCGGCAAGTAGCAGAACATGCGGCTCTGCCCGTCGGCCGTCAGGTTGACCACAAACTGGCGGGCAGAATACTGTGCCGAGGCGCACGACGAGGCCGTCAGCCAAATGAGCGACAAGATCCATCCTTTACATTTCCACATTCTTTTCATAGCTATTCTTGTTTCTTGTTATGAGCGTTTGGACATTCCAAGTGCAAAGATACAAGATTTTCGCGGACTGCAGTAGGGTTTGGCGGCTTTTAGTCTCTTTTTCGACAAATATGTTTGCCGTTTGTTTCTTTTTTCGTATTTTTGCAGCAGATAAGGTTTATTACAAGACAATAAAGACATGAAACAATTCTTCAAGCAAGTGGCTGCTACGGTTGTCGGCATCGTCGCCTTCGGCGTGGTCATCCTCGTTTTCGGCTTAATCAGCCTGCTGGGCATGGTTGTAGGCAGCGACAGTCCCTCCATTCCCGACAATTCGGTGATGGTAGTGAAACTGGACGGAGGCATCGTCGACAAGGGATCCAACAGCAACATGATAAAATCGCTGTATGGGAAAGAGGACAATACGGGCATGAACGACATCTTGTCTGCCATCAAGAAGGCGAAGGGAGACGACCATATCAAGGGCATCTATCTGGAGACAGACGGTGCTGATGCCGACTATGCCACCCTGCAGGAGATACGCAACGCGCTGGCCGACTTCAGGAAGGGAGGCAAATGGATCGTGGCCTATAGCGACGCTTACGACCAAGGATCCTACTATGTGGCTTCGGTAGCCAACAAGGTGTATGTCAACCCGCAGGGCGCCGTGGCGTGGCATGGATTTGCGGCACAGCCCATGTTCTACAAAGACCTCATGGCCAAATTCGGTGTCAAGTTTACCATTGTCAAGGTGGGCAAGTTCAAGAGTGCCACAGAGGTGCTGACCGAAGACAAAATGAGCGACGACAACCGCCAGCAGGTGGCACGCTACATCGACGGCATATGGCAGCAGCTCCTTGCTGACGTGTCGGCCAGTCGCGGCATCAGCAAGCAGGCCCTCAACGCGTATGCCGACGGCATTACGGAACTGGAAGATACCAAACTGCTGAAAACCAGAAAACTGGTAGACGGATTCTGCTACTATGACGAGATAAAGAGTGTGGTGAAGAAGCAACTGGGCATTGCCGAAGACAAGGACATCAGCAAGGTAAGCGTAAACGAGGTGAACCAGGCCGTGGCCGACAGCAAGGACGGTGACAACATCGCCGTGTACTACTGTGCAGGCGACATCGTGAGCACTCCGTCGTCCAATCCGATGAAGCAGTCGGAGGAAATCGTAAGTACGGAGGTGGTGAAGGACTTGGAAGAACTGGCCAACGACGACCACACCAAGGCCGTAGTGCTGCGCATCAACTCGGGAGGCGGCGATGCCTATGCCTCTGAGCAGTTGTGGCACGCTGTCACATTGCTGAACAAGAAGAAACCCGTTGTGGTATCCATGGGCGACTATGCAGCCTCGGGAGCCTACTATATGAGTATGGGGGCACGCTACATCGTGGCACAACCCACTACACTGACCGGCAGCATCGGTATCTTTGCCGCCATGATGGACAAGAGCGAACTGCTGACGCAGAAACTCGGACTCAAGTTTGACGAAGTGAAGACCAACAAGAACAGCGGCTATCTCTCGGCAGGCTCTACACACCCATGGAGTGCAGAAGAACTGGCCTTTCTCCAGGGTAGCGTGAACAGAGGCTACAAGCTTTTCCGCCAGCGCGTGGCCGACGGCAGGAAGATGAAGGTGGACGACGTGGAGAAGATAGCGCAGGGACGTGTATGGACCGGTGCCGATGCCAAGGACATACGTCTGGTAGACGAGTTGGGCGGCATAGATGTCGCCGTGAAGAAAGCAGCACAGCTTGCCAAGGTGACAGACTGGCATACCACCGAATATCCCGCACCTGCAGACATGATGACACAGTTGCTGAGCAGGTGGCAGGATGCAAAGGGGAGCTATCTGGACGAGCAGATGAAACTCACGCTGGGCGAATACTACGCCCCGTTCATGTGGGTGCGCCACTGCCAGGAGCGCAAGACACTGCAGGCTGCCATGCCATATGTCCTGGACATAAGATAACGGATGTATGAGAACAGAAGGAGATCTCATCAAAATCAATGAATGGCTGCTCCCCCTGAGCTGGATATACGGAGCGGTCGTAAGGTTTCGCAACTGGCTGTTCGACATAGGTGTCAAGCGGAGCCATGCCTTCAGTGTGCCTGTCATCTCGGTAGGCAACATCACCGTGGGCGGCTCCGGGAAAACCCCGCATGTGGAATATCTCATACGACTCTTGCACGACGGCATGAAGATAGCCGTGCTGTCGCGAGGATACAAACGCAAGAGCAAGGGATTTGTCCTGGCAGACCAGCATACTGCCATGCCCGACATCGGCGACGAACCGTTCCAGATGCACAAGAAGTTTCCGGACATCTATGTGGCTGTAGATGCCAAACGCGTGAGGGGAATAGAACGGTTGCAGAACAACGAAACGACAAAAGATGTGGATGTAGTGCTGCTGGACGATGCCTTCCAGCATAGGTATGTCAAACCGGGCATCAACATTCTGCTCGTAGACTACCACCGGCTCATCATCTACGACAAGGTTTTGCCTGCAGGCAGACTGCGCGAGCCGCTGAGCGGAAAGAACCGCGCCGACATCGTCATCGTCACCAAATGCCCCAAGGACTTGAAGCCGATGGAGTTCAGAGTGCTGACCAAAGCCATGAACCTCTATCCGTTCCAGAAGCTTTACTTCACCTGCATAGACTATGACACCCCTGTGGCGCTCTTCGGCGACAGGCGACTGGAGGCAGACGCAATGAAGGGGCAAAACGTACTGCTCCTTACCGGCATTGCATCGCCCAAGCAGATGGAGCACGACCTGCGCCCACTGGTGAAAAGCCTCGAAAGTCTGCCCTTCGGCGACCACCACCAGTTTACACCGCGCGATGCCGAACGCATCAACCGCGCCTTCGCGGCAATGCCTGCGCCCAGTGTCATCATCACCACCGAGAAAGACGCCGTGCGCCTGAGGGAAACGGAGGGGCTGGACCAGCAGGTGAAAGACCATATCTATGTCCTTCCTATCAAGGTGCACTTCATGCTCGAACAGGAAGAAAACTTTAACGAAAAAATCATAAGCTATGTACGAAAAAATTCAAGAAACAGCATCCTGGCTAAAAGAAAGGATGTCGACAAGCCCGAAAACAGCAATCATACTGGGGACAGGCCTCGGACAATTAGCTTCAGAAATAACTGACAGCTACGAATTTCCATACAGCGAGATTCCCAACTTCCCCGTGTCTACCGTTGAGGGGCATGCCGGCAAACTCATCTTCGGCAAGTTGGGCGGCAAGGATATCGTAGCCATGGAAGGCCGCTTCCATTTCTATGAGGGATACAACATGAAGGAGGTTACCTTCCCGGAACGTGTAATGTACGAACTGGGCATTGAAACCCTCTTTGTGAGCAACGCCTCGGGCGGCATGAACCCACAGTTCAATATTGGCGACCTGATGGTGATAGACGACCATATCAACTTCTTCCCCGAACATCCGCTTCACGGCAAGAACTTCCCTACAGGGCCACGCTTCCCCGACATGCACGAGGCTTATGACAAGCAGTTGCGCAATCTCGCTGACGAGATAGCACAGGAGAAAGGCATCGAGATCAAGCACGGTGTATACATTGGCGTGCAGGGACCTACCTTCGAGACTCCAGCCGAATACCGCATGTACCATCTCCTCGGTGCTGATGCCGTGGGTATGAGCACTGTGCCCGAGGTTATCGTGGCACGCCATTGCGGCATCAAGGTGTTCGGTATCAGCATCATCACCGACCTGGGCGGCTTCGACGTCCCTGTGGAGGTGAGTCACGAAGAGGTGCAGGTGGCTGCCAATGCGGCACAGCCCAAGATGACGGAGATCATGCGTGAAATGATCCGCCGGTCGTAATGCTTGGCACATTTAACATCAAACATTTAATATCGGACATTTAATATCGAATCAACCTTGGATATAGCAAAGTTGGGTGAGTTTGGTCTCATAGACCATCTCACCAAAGGATATGACAACAAAAACTCCTCTACCGTCTATGGCGTGGGCGACGACTGTGCGGTGATGCACTATCCCGACAAGGAAGTGCTCGTCACTACCGACATGCTGATGGAGGGTGTGCACTTCGACCTTACCTATATCGACCTGCAACACCTGGGCTACAAGAGTGCGACGGTGAACATCAGCGACATCTTTGCCATGAACGGTACTCCGCGGCAGATGGTGGTGAGCATAGCACTGAGCAAACGCTTCAGGGTGGAGGACATGGACGATTTCTACAAGGGCTTGCGCATGGCTTGCGACAAATGGGGGGTTGACATCGTGGGCGGTGACACTACATCCTCGCTTACCGGCTTGGCCATCAGCATCACCTGTATCGGCGAGGCTCCCAAGGAAGATATCGTCTACAGAAACGGGGCAAAGGAGACTGACCTTATCTGCGTGTCGGGCGACCTCGGTGGTGCCTACATGGGCTTGCAGCTCCTGGAGCGCGAGAAGGCCGTGTACTACGGACAGGTGGAGGACATCCGCAAAAAGATGGCCGAGGCCAAGGCGCAGGGCGACAACGGCAGGTTGGCTTCCTTGGGCAAGGACCTTGACGACATGCGTAACTTCCAACCCGACTTTGCCGGAAAGGAATACCTGTTGCAGCGCCAGTTGCAACCGGAGGCACGCGGAGACGTGCTGCAACAGTTGCGCAATGCCCATATCAAGCCTACCGCCATGATGGACATCAGCGACGGACTGAGCAGTGAGCTTATGCACATCTGCCAGCAGAGCCATTGCGGATGCCGCGTGTACGAGAAAAACATCCCCATCGACTATCAGACGGCTGTCACCGCTGAAGAGTTCAACATGAACCTCACGACATGCGCTCTCAACGGGGGCGAAGACTATGAACTGCTCTTTACCGTCCCCATTGGCGACCACGCCAAGATAGAGCAGATGGAAGGCATACGCCAGATAGGATACATCACCAAGGAGAGCCTTGGCCAGATGCTCATCAGCCGCGACGGCCAGGAGTTCGAACTGAAAGCCCAAGGATGGAATCCTCTCAAAGACTAAAGGGTATGATGGCTTCTCTACGGCTGAAAGCCAAAGACTTCTGCGCAAATCACGGCTGAAGACGGCGGGTTGCCGATAGAGAGGCTTTTAGTTAACAAATATTAAGCAAGAGAAAAAATATACATTTCTCTTGCTCAATTAAAAAAATAGTTATACCTTTGCAACCGCAAACAAGAAAGTCATGGTGCCATAGCTCAGTTGGTAGAGCAAAGGACTGAAAATCCTTGTGTCCCCGG
>CAVKZC010000075.1:0-13305 GCA_963660455.1 Sphaerochaetaceae bacterium
CAGTTCAGCGGCTTAAAAAGGAGTTTGGGCTATAATCTACCTTACAGGCGTTAAAACGATTCTATAGTCAGGATTCATGGCTCTTGCGGCATCATTTGTGATGTAAATATAATTGTTCTTGTAGTCAATCCAAGCACCAAATTCCCACTTTATTCTTTCATCCTTGAAATGTATGTTGAAATCATCTGCTCCGCTAAATCCTCCAACTTCAATTTGTCCATCTCGATACAATCCATCGTAATCACAACTTCCGTAGAATGTTTTCCCGTTTGGAGCGTAATCTCCTTCTACATACAGTTGGGATGTTTTTTCTTCTTTATTAAAAGAAATATGATAGGTGGTTCCGTTAACAACAAATTCGAACTTGAAAGATTTTCCCACTGTAGCAGATTTTTCAGCTGTTTTTTCTTCTTCTTGCGTTTCTACATTTTCCGTGTCAACGGCAGTTGTGTCTTCGTCTATAGCAACAGCTGTAGTATCAGCATCTGTATATCTGTCGGTTTTAGCCGTTCTGCTTCCGTTAGAGACAATCATGATAAACGTCACACATAGAACTATCACAACGGAAATACCGACTATAATATATACATAGGAATTGTTTGAATCCCCCTCGGAAGGTGTGCTCCCACCTTGTTGTTCTTCATTTGATGGTTTTTCTGTCTCCGTAGAAGTCGTTATCTTTGTTTTTTCAACAGGAAACCCACATTGTGGGCAGAATCGGGCATTGTCATCCATTTGATGACCACATTCTTTACATGTTTTTGACATATTCGCTATTTTTATTGTTAATAATTCGGTTGTTTGACACAAAAAAGCGTGAACTAAACTTAGTCTACGCTCTGAAGGTATCGCCAAACACCTGCACCCATAAACAAGTATTAGCCCACGCTATGCGTGAGCATCAACTGTCTATTCTCGGGTGCTTTTTCTAAATTTGGCGATTTTTCAAAGCCCGAACATAAGTCAACGCTTTATGTCATTATATGTCTTTGTAGCTGACACTATATAACAGTGCAGACTATTCCACTTTGCAAAGATAGTTAAAATCTTTCAAATTTCTCTTGATTTGTTTGTTTTTAACACGAAAAATTGTATAATAACAAAAAAATAGCGATGAGTCCATAGTAAAAAACGAGTGAAAAAGGTAGAAATGCTAACCTTCCGTACAACAGACTTTCTGAAAGAGCGATTCTGAGGAAAGAGGAGAATAGCAGTATAACCGCCATAGAGTGGAGATTATTGTTTCATATAAATGCTAAATTTGAAAAAATGCAAGAAAACATTAAATAAAGGTGTAAGAAAATTCAATAATGAAGAGATTAAGGCGATTAGAGACTATTTGTATCTGATTGCAGGAATGGAGTTATCAATAGTAAACGTAAATTAAAATCAATACAAAAATGAAAGTAAATAATAGTAATATGGAGAATGTGATAGTATATTGCAGAGTGTCGAGTGATGAGCAGGCTTTAGGTTCTTCGCTCCAAGTCCAAGAAGAGAGCATTAGAAGATATTGTGAGATAAATGGCTACAATATCATAGAGGTGTACAAGGAAGATGAGAGTGCAAAGACGTTTGTGAAGCGTCCTGAAATGATGCGTATTCTTGATTATGTCAAGCGTCATAAGGGACGAGTTCAGAAGCTGTTGTTCCTTAGATGGGACAGATTTTCAAGAGACCTCACAAGCGCAATGCAGTACATTCAATGGTTTCGGGAACGAGGAGTTGAGCCGAATGCCGTAGAGTTCACTGTTGATTATGAAAACGAGATGTGGTCGCTTATGTTGGGAATGCAGATAGGACTTGCACAGTCGGACAACACCAAGCGTTCCAAGGCTACAAAGGACGGCATCCACGGTACGCTTAAAAGAGGAAGATGCGCCAACAAAGCACCAAGAGGTTACAAGAACGTGAGAGTGTCAAAGCATGACACCCACGTTGAGATAGATGAGGCTACAGCTGCCCCTATACGAAAGGCTTTCCAAGAAGTTGCCAAAGGATTGATTTGCCCTTGTGAAGTGAGAAGATTGTATTGTCCACACATTCCTTCATCCTCATTCCTCGAAATGCTTAGAAATGTGTTTTATTGCGGAAAGATACGTGTTCCACAGTACAAGGACGAACCCGAACAGATTATCCAAGGAGTGCATGAACCTATCATTGATGAGGCTACGTTTCGCCAAGTGCAGGACGTGCTTGATGGCAAGAAGAGCAACCCCAAGTTGGATAAGACGGCAACCCCCGACCTCTATCTCAGAAAGTTCCTTGTTTGTCCCGTGTGCGGCCATGCCATAACGGGCAGCAAGAGCAAAGGACGAAATGCCTATTACACCTATTACCATTGCAATGACAGCAAACATCTAAGGGTGAGTGCAGACAAGGTAAACAAGGGGTTTGCAGAGTATGTGTCGAGACTCATTCCCAATGAGACTGTGCTTGCTTTGTATGGAGAGATACTTGATGAACTTAGACAGCAGTCAAACAAAAGCCAAAACAACGAGTTGAACAGACTGAAGAATGAACTCGTAGCGCAAGAGCAACGACTGAATGGTGTGGAAGATATGCTCATTGACGGGAAAATTGAAAGCAATGACTACCAAAGGATGAAGTCACGCATAGAGGCCACTATTGCCGACCTTCATGCAAAGATGGACGTTCTGCAAGGCAGCAAGAAAAGCATTACACCACAGCTAAACTACTCACTGTCATTGCTTAACAACATTGACAGAGTGTTGCTTGAAGCACCTGTGGAGACCAAAATCAAGATGCTCGGTTCGATGTTTCCCGAAAAGATAGAATTTGATGGAGAAAATTATCGAACCGCCTCTTATAACAAAGTGCTTGACCTTATCTATCAGAACGCCAACACCTTGCGAGAGCCTAAAAACAAAAAATCGGAACCTTCTGAAGAAGATTCCGACTCAGTACCCAGACCCGGGCTCGAACCGGGATGGGTTGCCCCACTGGTGTTTGAGACCAGCGCGTCTACCGATTCCGCCATCTGGGCGATTAGCGAGTGCAAAGGTACTAATAATATTTGAACTGACAAACTTTTTGGGAGAAAAGTTTAGTAAAAGTTGTTTTTTCTGTTGCTTGGTGCGTTGGAATGGCACGCAAGTCGTCCGGAAAACTAAATATTTGTTTTATTTCTCCACTGCAGTATTAAATAATGGAAATTATCTTGGTGGGGTCGGGGATATTTCATACCTTTACACTGACAAAAGAACTACCATAACAAAAACAGATATAAGTAAAGACATGACAAACAGTGCAAACAACAATTACTGCGTGATACTTGCCGGTGGAAAAGGAAGAAGGTTGTGGCCCTGCAGCCGCAATGCCTGTCCCAAGCAGTTTGTCGACTTCTTCGGAGTGGGGCGTACCCAACTGCAACAGACGTTTGACCGTATGGCCAGAGTTGTGCCTGCCGACCATATCTATATAAGTACCAACGAAGAGTATGTCGACCTTGTGCGTGAGCAGTTGCCGGATGTCAGTCCCGACAATATCCTTGTCGAGCCCATCCACCGCAACACAGCCCCGAGCACGGCATGGGCCTGCCACCGCATCAGCAGGCAGAACTCCAAGGCGTGCATCGTCTCTACGCCTTCCGACCAGGCCGTGTTCAACGAAGAGGCGTTCAGCAAGAACATACTCGACGGTCTGCGCTTTGTGGCGGAAAACGACTGCTGCCTCACGATGGGTGTGAAACCCACCCGTCCCGAGCCGGGATACGGTTACATACAGTTGGGCGACCCCATGGGCGGCAGCTTCTACAAGGTGCAGTCGTTTACGGAGAAGCCCGAGCGCGAGTTTGCGCAGATATTCGTGGAGAGCGGAGAGTTCTATTGGAACACAGGACTTTTCCTTTCCAACGTGCGCCATCTGGGCAAATGCTTTTCTGAGTTGCTGCCTACCGTGTTGCGTGACTTCGATGAGGAGCATCCCGTTTTCGACATCGAGACGGAGAATGCGTACATGAAGGAGAACTTCCCGTCCTATCCCAATATCTCCATAGACCTCGGTATATTGGAAAAATCAGACAAGGTCGTGGTAATGAAGTGCAACTTCGGGTGGGCCGACCTCGGCACGTGGCACAGCATCTATGAGGGCATGAAGAAAAGCGAGAGTGACAATGTGGTGATAGACAGTGACGTGCTGATGGAAGACTGCCACAACAATATCGTCAAGATGCCGAAAGGCAAGCTTGCCGTACTCAACGGTCTGGACGGCTTTATCGTAGCGGAGAAGGACAACGTGCTGCTTGTCTGCCGCAAACAAGACTCCTCTGCCCTCATCAGAAAGTATGTGAACGAGGTGCAGATTAAGAAGGGTGAAGAGTTCATCTGATATTGGCGCAAATCATGAACCAGGCTACACGCGATTTTATCCTGCAGCATAGGGACGAGGATGTGCGGAGATTGGCGTTCCTTGGGAGCAAAAGTCCCGAGGTAGACCTGCCTTTCGCCCTCGACCAGATACGCGGGCGGCAGATGGCCCAGGACAAGTTGCCCCGTTGGGCAGCTATAGACGGCATAGTCTATCCCCCTCACATCTCCATGGAGCAATGCTCGTCAGAGCAGACGGCCCTCTACAAGGCAGAACTTGCCGCGCGACTGCTCGGACTGCGGAATGTAGAGGGCGGAGGATTGGCAGTCGATGGAGGGGTGGCGGCCCATGATGCGGACGCTCCGGAATCCGCCTCCAAAGACGAAGTTTCCTTTGTCGACCTGACAGGCGGTTTTGGAGTCGACTTCTCCTACATCGCTGCCCGTCTCGGTGTCCCGTCGATGTATGTAGAGCGGCAGGCGCACCTCTGCGAGGCGGCAAGGGAGAATTTTTCCCGTTTGGGCTTGGACGGTGCCGTTGTCGTGAACGGTGACGGAATAGAGATGCTCCATGCCCTTCGTCAGCTCAAACTTATTTTTGTCGACCCCGCCCGCCGTGACGATGCCGGGCGCAAGATGGTGTCGCTGCACGACTGTACCCCCGACGTTACCCTCCTTCAGGACGAGATGCTTGCCAAGTCCCGCTTTGTCATCGTCAAGCTGTCGCCCATGCTCGACTGGCACCGTGCCGTGAGCGAGATGAAGAACGTGAGGGAAGTGCACATCGTGTCAAAGTCCAACGAGTGCAAGGAACTCCTTTTGGTGCTTTCCGCAGGTGTAACCGAAGAAAACGATGCTGCCGTTGCGCCCGAAAGGAAGAGTGCTGCCGACTCCCTTCCGCAACTCTATTGTGTCAATGACGGACAGACGGTCTCTTGCGGTTTGCGGGAGATGGAACAAGCCCGTGTACGCATTGCGCCCGTACAGCCCGACGGCATGCGCTGGCTCTACGAACCCAATGCCTCACTGATGAAGGCCGGTTGCTTCGGTCTCCTTTCCGAGCGGTACGGAGTGGAGATGCTTGCCTCCAACTCCCACCTCTTTATGAGTACAGATTTTGTGGAAGACTTCCCCGGTCGCCGTTTCGCTATAGAGAAAGTTTGTACACTCAACAAGAAGGATGTGAAACGCAGCCTTTCCGGTGTGACCCATGCCAACATCGCTACCCGCAACTTCCCCCTCTCGGTGGCAGAACTGCGCAAGCGGCTCAAACTGAAGGACGGCGGTGACACCTATCTCTTTGCCTCTACGCTGGCCGACGGTACCCATGTAATTTTCAAGTGTAGGGGAGGTAAAGGAGTTGAGAGGTAAAGGTGTTAATGGAGGTAAAGGAGTTAATGGAGTTAAAGGTGTTAAGAAGTTAAAGGAGTTAAGGCAACAGCCTTTGTGGCGCAGACCCTCTTTTTACCTTTTTACTTTTTTACCCTTTTACCTTTAAACGGTAGCGCTTTTGTCCTTTCTGGGCGTGTGGGGACAAGGAATTGAGGCATTTGTTTTTCTTTTGTCTTCTTACAGACACATGGCCGCCAAGAACTGTCTCACTTCTTTGCGGGCCATCCCGAGCCGGTTTTCCACCGTTTTATATTTGATGTTCAGATGCACGGCTATTTCTGCCACCTTCTTGCCTTCCTCTATGTGCATGCGGTAGATGCGGCAACACCTGCGGTCCAGTCTTGCAATGCTCTTCTGCAGCCACAGTTCCGTTTCGTGCATGGAGACGATACTCATGCCGTCTTCGCTGATGTTTCCGTTCATTTTTATATAGTGCTCGTGCTGGTCTTTAAAGATTTTGTGACGCTTGTAGTCCTTTACCCGGTTGGCCACGATGTTTTGCATCAGTGCCGGGAATGTTTTGGGAAAGATGACGCGCTCGCGCGTTATCAGGAATAGAAAGGCATCCTGCACGATGTCTTCGGCATCCTCCTTGCTCATGCCGCACTTCTGTGCAAAGTAAACAAGCCTCTGGCTATTGTCCGTATAGTAGTTTTGTATCAATAGATAGGTGTTGTTGTCCATGACGTTGATGGTTTTGGTTTTGTGGTTCGTTTGGTATGGCAAAGGTACTAAAAGAAAAGTCAGCGTATGGGCGAAGATAGTACGGAAAGGTGGGTAAAAACCGTCAGACGGGCGCATTGCTGACGTTTAATCCCCCTATAGCGACAGAAATACCCCCGCTTGGTGTTGCCCTTTGTGCTAATTTTGCAAGCGGATGACGAAAGCGTGCCTTCCGGTCATGGAGGTCAACTCCGATGAAATGGTAGCGGCTTTCTCCATTCCTTAAAACCATAACCTTATGAAACAAACATTACTCAGCAATCTTTTCAGCGGCATGCTCCTTGGCAGCATGCTCCTTTCACCCTCTATGGTGACAGCACAGACCAGCAATAAAGTGCCTTCTTTCCCGGGTGCACAGGGTTACGGCATGTACGTTACTGGCGGCCGAGGTGGAGCCGTTTATCATGTCACCACACTGGAAGACACGGGCGAAAAGGGTTCCTTCCGTTACGCCTGCAATCAGAAAGGTGCGCGTACCATCGTCTTCGATGTCTCCGGCACCATATTCCTCAAGAGTCAGCTCAACCTTGTCAACGGCGATGTTACCATTGCCGGACAGACAGCTCCCGGTGACGGTGTCTGCATTGCCGACTGGCCATTTGTCATCAAGGGTCCTAACGTCATACTGCGCTATCTGCGTTTCCGTTGCGGCAACCGTAACGTGAGCCGTACCGAGGGTGACGGTGGTCACGAGGGTGACGGCCTGGGCGGTTTCGACGGAGCCAACATCATCATCGACCACTGTTCCGTGAGTTGGAGCATCGATGAGTGTCTCGCCGTCTATGGCAACCGCAATACCACCGTGCAGTGGTGTATGGCCTACCAGAGTCTGCGCGAGGCAGGCCACCAGAAAGGAGCGCATGGTTATGGAGCAATGATGGGTGGCGGTCGCACCACCTACCACCATAATCTGATAGCCCACCACGATTCGCGTACCCCCCGTTACGTGTTCCGCAGCGGTGATGACACGTCAAAGGAGCACCCCACCGACTGGCGCAACAACGTCGTCTACAACTGGGGCGGCAACGGAGCTTACGGCGGCGAGGAGATGAATATCAACATTGTGAACAACTATTACAAGCCCGGTCCCCTGACTGAGAAGCGTTCCAATAATGTGCAGAAACGCATCCTCGGTACGAGTCACGGCACCCACTATGTAAAGGACGCACAAGGCAACAATACCGACGAGGTGGAGTCATATGTATGGGGACACTATTATGTGGCGGACAACAAGAACACCAAGTGGACGGATGTAACTGCCGACAACTGGAAGATAGGTGTCACCGACCAGATAAGCGACGACGCCGAATACGGTTGGAACAAGGTGACGCGCGACACCATTAAGGCAGATGCAGCCATGCCCTTTGCCCTTGTCACTACCCATACTGCCGACCAGGCGTTCGAGAAGGTGGTGGCTTATGCTGGAGCCAGCTATCACCGCGATGCTCTTGACAAGATTATTGCCGAAGACGCGAAGAACGGCACCACCACTTTTACCGGTGCCAACGAGACCGACCGCCCCGGCATCATAGACTCGCAGGATGAGGCCAAGACCGACGGCGAGGATGCATGGCCCAAGTTGAATAGTACTACTGCCCCCGCAGATACCGACGGCGACGGCATGCCCGATGCTTGGGAGACAGCCAACGGCTTGAACCCCAACGATGCTTCAGATGGAGCCAAGGTGGCAGCCAACGGCTACACCAACCTCGAGAACTACATCAACTCGCTTGTTGCCGACATTACCGAGGCACAGTATGCCGACGGTGAAACGACAGGCGAGGACATTGCTACCACCGGTCCTCTGACACCGACGGTGATAGACGGAACAAATGCCATTACCCTCCCCACAGACGATTATTTCGACTTGACCAAGGCTACCCATACGGGCGGTTCCATCAAAGAAGTGAACGATATGGAGACCATAGACAATGTGCGCAACGGCCAGTACTGGAGCTTTGTCATCGGCAACACAGCCCGCCAGGCTTACACCGTGTCTTTCCTGGCAGCAGCCAAGAACAGTGAGCCGAGCCTCGAACTGGAGGTTGCCGACGGCGACGGCAACAAGGACTGGACAGGAACGGTGACGGTAGAGAATACCGGCAACTGGACCAAGTTTGTAGAGCACAGCATCGATACCGACATCCTGCCCACAGGACTGCGTTACTTCATCCTCAACTTCAAGGGAACGAAGTACACCTGCAATGTAGGCAACCTCAAGTTTACGCCCAAATCCTCATCAGGCATTGCCGAGGTCAACGCTGTCACCATCAAGGAGGCACAGGTGTACACCCTCGAAGGCGTGAAGGTCAACGCAGGTCATCTGCAGAAAGGCGTCTACATTGTCGACGGCAAGAAAATAGTTGTAAAATAATAGCGTTATAACAGCGTTCTAATCGTATTATATATAGAAAGTTGCCAAATTCAGTCATTTAGGTTTATATAGTTTTAGTAGGTTAGTTATGTGTTCCGCATCTTTCAGTTAGTTAGTTCTGAAGATTATTGTGAATAGGTTGTTTTAGGTTTAAGATGTGTAGTTAGGATAAGCGGAACACAGCTGTTTTAGTAGTAGATTAGTAAAAAAGGGACGTGGAGGGGATGTCGCAGTGATTTGCGGTGTCTCCTTCGTCCCTTTTACGTGTTACGCCTGTTCTGCCTTGGCTTTTTCGCGGTATTCCGATGGAGTCATGCCCGTTTCCTTCTTAAAGCACTTGCCGAAGTACTTCGGGTCGGTAAATCCTACGCTGTAGGCTATCTGCGAGAAGGTGTCGGTGCTCTTGGCTACCAGTTCCTCAGCCCGTTGCAGACGAATGTGGCGCAGGAAGTCGATGGGCGACATGCCCACGATGCTTTTCATCTTTTCGTAGAACACGGTGCGCCCCAGGTTGACAGAGTTGGCGAGGTCTTCTATCTTCAGTTCGGCATTGCCGATGTTCTCCTCGAGGAACGCCATCAGCTTGTCCATCATCAGTTTGTCGGCATCCACTATCTGCACGGCTTCGAGGCGGTATTCCTGTCTACTTGTCTCGCTGTCTGCGTTGCCGGCGGCGGGCGCCAGTTGGTCGAGGTAGTTCTGCTGCAGCATCTTGCGCTGTGCAATGATGTTCTCCACGCGGTGGCGCAGGTAGGTGGCAGAGAAGGGCTTGGTGATGTAGTCGTCTATGCCCTCGTTGAGTCCCTGCAGCTTGTCGTCGAGCGAAGCCTTGGCGGAGAGCACGATGATGGGAATGTGGCAGATGTCCTTGTTCTGCTTTATCTGGTGAACCATGGTCAGACCGTCCATGACCGGCATCATGACATCCGTGATGATGAAGTCGGGCATTTCCTTGACGGCCGTCTCCAGACCCTTCTTTCCGTTCTCAGCCTGCAGCACCGTGTAGCGGTCGCTCAGTATGCCCACGAGGAAGGTCCTCAGGTCGTCGTTGTCTTCCACGACGAGGAGTCTTGTACTCCTGTCTGTATCGTTTGGTGAGTCTTTGTCCTGTAAGGTGTCCGTGTCCTCTTTATCCATCGCCTTCTTGAACACAGGTGCACTGTCATCGTCCACGA
The DNA here is from genome assembly GCA_963660455.1 of Sphaerochaetaceae bacterium. Lineage (GTDB taxonomy): Bacteria > Bacteroidota > Bacteroidia > Bacteroidales > Bacteroidaceae > Prevotella. The sequence goes on from CAVKZC010000075.1 coordinate 9,993, forward strand.
AATAGTTCTTCGTGTTGTTGTGCGTCAGCATCTGGTTGACGAGTTCCAACATGTTGCGCGAGTTGCGCTGCACCATCTCCATCTGCTCCCTTCCCTGCGTGCTGAGGCTTTCCTTCTCTATCACCTCCGTCACGGGTCCGCCTATCAGTGTGAGTGGCGTGCGCAGTTTGTGTCCTATCTCGGTAAAGAAGCGCGTCTTCATCTCCGTCATGTCGTGCTCCATCTGCGCCTTGTGTTTCAGTACATAGTAGCGTATGCCCGCATACACCACGCCTGCAGCAATGAGCAGGTAGAGCAGTTTTGCCCAGATGGTTTCCCAGAAGGTGGGCTGTGCGTAGATGACGAGTTTCTTCACGTTCTCCACCCACACGCCGTCGGTGTTGGTGCTCCTTACCAGCAGCGTGTACTTGCCTGCCGGAAAGTGGCTGTACGACACGCTGTGCTCCTTGTTGCTGAGGTAGTTCCACTCCTTGTCAATGCCCTGCAGTCTGTAGGCATACTTTACCGTGCTGTTGTCCTGATAGTCGAGTGCAGCAAAGTTGATGGTAAAGCTGCGCTTGTCTGACGGAATCTCCAGTCGGTCGGTGTAGAGGATGGGGTGGGGCGTAGTCTCCCCTTGGTACTGAATGGCGGAGAACACGATGTTGGGCTTGTAGTTGCTCTTCGTGATGTTCTTCGGGTTGAAGGCAATGGCACCGCCCATGGCACCTACCATGATTTCTCCGTTGTCGTCCATGGCCGACAGGGCTTCGCAGAACTCGGTATGCTCGCCGAAGTCGTTGGGCCCGAACAGTTGAATGCTGCCGTTGTGTGGACTGTACATGTCTATGCTGCTTTCGCGCGTAATCCAGATGTTGCCGTTCCTGTCTTCGGTGAGCGACTGTATGATGCCCTCCTCGGCAGTAGGCAGGTCAATGGTCTTGAAGCTGATGTTGTTGGACAGCAGACTCTTGCCCCCGTCCGTTTCCTGCAGTCCGCCCGACATGGTAGCCACATACACCTTTCCGTTCCTTGCCACGAGCGCCTGCGTCACGTCGCTTCCAGCCAGGGTGGTTGTGTTGCCCTGTACGTGCGTGTTGGTAAAGAACCGAATGTTGCGTGTCGACTGGAAGCGGTTGCTGAAGCAAACCAGTCCGTCGGTGGTCGAGAGGATGACGATGCCGTCTGCCGTGTGAGTGATGCGGCGTATGCGGTAGTAGCTGTCTTTGGCGGGTACGGCCATGCCGTTGCTGCTGTTGCTGAAGGAGATGCTCCTGTCGGGCTGCACGGTGGCAAGGTTCAGCCCCATGGAGTAGGTTCCTATCCACATGTTGCCCTTGTCGTCCTGGTCTATGGCGTAAATCTCGTCCGAGTTGATGGCGAGTTTGTTGTCAGCATCGGGCAGGTAGTGTCGCATCTCCCCGTCGGCAAAGCGGACATACAGTCCGCCTCCCTTGCAGCCTATCCACAGTCTGTTCTCCCGGTCGACAAACAGCGCATACGCCTTCCCTTCGAGCGGTGCGGGCGAGGGCGACAGCTTGCCTGTAGGCGAGAGGTACCCCCTGAACGCCCATGTTCTGTCGTAGACAAGCACGTTGCCCGTCGTGGTGCCGAAGTAGCGGTTGCCGTATGCGTCGCAGCACGCCGAGCGTGTCTCCTTTCCTTTCTCTTGTGCAATGGTCTTGAACTTGCGTGTGCGCAGGTTCAGGAGCGTCAGGTCGTGCGCACTGGTCAGCCAGAGGTTCTTCTGGTTGTCCACAAACCACTTGCTGATGTTGTCGATGTAAGTATGGCTGTAGTCCTTCCCGCTCAGGATGTAGGGACGAATGGCCTGCGCCTGTTCGTCGTAATAGCCGAAATATCCCTCTTTGGGCGTAATCCACACAGTGTGTTCCTTGTCTTCCACCCATATCGTCTTCTTGCTGGTGGTAGCGTAAGGCGTTTCCGGTTGCAGTTCGGGCACCCATGCCACGGTCATGTTGCCGGTGTTCACGAGGCTTGCCCCGAGTCCCGTCCCGAATGCCCACAACCTCTTCTTGCTGTCCACGTGCAGGTCGGTCACTTCGGGCGAGGCTTGCGACGGGTTCTGTACGGAGAGCAGTGTAGGGCGGTGGTTCTGCGTGTCGATGATGACGATGCCCCTGTCTGTAGCCAGTGCCAGCATTCTGTCGCCTACGGTCTTCATGCCGTTGATGCGGCTTGTTCCAGCGGGCAGGTTGACGGGCAGCAGTTGCTTGCGCCCTTCGTCGTAGAATGCCAGATGACCGTCCATGCTTGCAAGGTACACCCTGTTACGGCACTGGGTCAGAAATTCGAATTTGTAGGGGCTTGCCGTCTTCTGTCCGAACACTTCAGAGCCATTGTCGGTCACCACCCATTCCCTTCCTTTGCAGTCGAGCATCACCTTTCTTATCCTGTTGCTTCTTATCGGCGGAGTGTCCTTGCCTATGAGTTGCATGTCGTACTTGTCGCCGTCGGCACGGTCCTTGATGCGGATGTTGTACCCGTCCAGGCCTACTATCCACGTGATGCCGTTGGCGAGCGCATAAAACTTGCGTGCGTTCATCTCTATGCCGTACTTCTCCTTTACAGGTTTGGCGATGTCCACAAACCGGCACAGGCGCGTGTCGAACACATAGGGTCTTTTGTCGTAGGTGGCACACCAGATGTTGCCTTCCGTGTTGGGGATGGTCATGAGTAGACGGTTGGTGGTAAGAACCTCGTCCGTGCCGTGGGTGTCCCTGAAGGTGGTAAATCGGTAGCCGTCAAAGCAGCACAGTCCGTTCCAGGTACTGAACCACATCAGTTGGTGGTTGTCCTGTCCTATGCCCGAGATGGTGTTGGCAGCCAGTCCGTCGCGTATGTTGAATGTCCTTACGCTGCAGTAGGGCTGTGCCCAGAGGGCGGTTGCCCAGATTATGTAGGTAATGAGTGCGGTTAGTCTTGTCCTCATAGAGTAGTCTTCTGCGTGTAGAAAAGGTAGTAGTTGTAGTTTCTACTGCAAAAGTAACCAAAACATTTGGTATGTGCAAGCGAAAATAGGTAATAATTGCCGCAAGATAGGGTATAAATTATCGTCATCGTGTCTTTGGCGCAAATATTCCCCTATATTATGTAGTACTTGTATTACTTTTGCAGATGAAGATGAGAAACTTCTTAAGGAGTTAAGGGAAGTTAGAGGGGAGTTAAGGGACAACAGCCTTTGTGGTGCAGACCCTCTTTTTACCTTTTTACCCTTTTACCTTTAGTAATCGTAAAAAAATAAGTTGGTACATTTCCCCTGCACGCCCTGAAAGGGCAGAAGCGCCTAGCCCAGGGTATCACCCTGGGTTAT
>CAVKZC010000076.1:0-13278 GCA_963660455.1 Sphaerochaetaceae bacterium
GCAACAACCGAGGCGAATACCTCGCACTGACCCTCTCTATACCTATATATAATAGCGACCGCTGGCACAGCATGAGGAAGGCGCGTAATGACTGGCAGATAGCCCAAGTCACCTTGGAGGAGACTAAGCGCAAACTGCACGACAACATTGCCCAGGCGGTGATGGATGCCGAGGGTTATGCCAAGGAATTGCGGCAGATGCAAAAGAAAGTAGCATCCGACTCGCTCGCCTACCACATGTCAAGCCGCAAGTTTGAAGAGGGAATGCTCTCCACCTTCGACCTCCACACTGCGGCGCAGACCTTGCTAGAAAGCCGCATCAAACAACTGCAGATGCAACTGCTGCTCGTCATCAAGCAACGACTGGTGAGGTATTATGAAGGAGAAAAGTTGATAAAAAGGTAAAAAGGCATGGATGGATTTCTATAGTAGAATAAAACATACCCATCCAATTGCCTGCCACATGGTACAAGCTACCTCGTGGCAGGCAATTGTCTTTTATTTCTCGGATTTGAGTATTTTCGTGCGAATTTTTGACCTTTTTCTATTTAGCTATCCTTTCAAGAACAATGGCACTTTACTTCTCCGTGTCGCCGCTGATAAGGGCGAGCAGATGCTCCACCGCCACTTCCTGTGGGATATTCTTCTCCACGCATACCTGCCTACGGTAGAGACTCACGCGACCTACGCCTGCCCCCACGTACCCGTAGTCGGCATCCGCCATTTCGCCGGGACCATTGACGATGCAGCCCATGATGCCTATCTTCAGACCCTTCATGTCCTTGGTAGCATCGCGTATACGGGCGATGGTATCGCGCAGGTCGTAGAGCGTGCGGCCACATCCAGGACAACTGATGTACTCGGTCTTGGAGGTACGCAGGCGCGCTGCCTGGAGGATGCCGAAGGCCGTCTCGTCGACAGTTTCGGCAGGGATGTCACCGTCGTTCATCAACCAGATGCCGTCGGTGAGGCCGTCTATCATCAAGGCTCCCATGTCGGCGGCTGCCTCCAGCTGGAAGTCGCTCTTTTCGGCGGCTGCGTGCCGGTACATCTCGGCAAAGACGACAGGGTTCTTCACCCCGGCATTCATCATCTCGTGTACCAGTGCGCGCTGGTGGCCCAGGCGGTTCTGGTGGTTGCTTACGCATACGACCACCACCTCCGGGTGCTTCTTAAGGCAGGTGAGGTACTCCTCGGCAGGGGTGCCGTACTGCAGGGTGAGGAACTTGATGTCTGCCCGTATGCCGGCGATGAGCGGCATAGCCATGGCGGGGAAGACGGGGTAGAGCTTACAGCCCGTGGTCTCGGGTTTGCTGCAGAGCGTCTCGTAGATGTTATAGTCTACGATGTAGCTCTGGCCGGGCACAAACCGGCGCGGCATCTTTCCACCTATATATATGTAGTCGGGCTTGGCATCACCGTCGGCGCAGGCGGTGTCCTCGCCGTGGATGCGACTGCTGATGACCACCGGCACGTTGTCGCCCCCAATGTTGCCCACGGCCACGGTCTCGCGCCGTACAGGGCGCAGCCAGTCGAATGCGGCACAGGCCTCAGCGGGAACCATCTGCTGGCCCTGCTTCGTACCGATGTAGTCCACGAGGTGGCGCGCCACGGGAATCTCGGCAGCAGGCTCCTCGCTCAAGCTCACGCGCACCGTGTCACCAATGCCGTCGGCAAGCAGGGCACCTATGCCCACTGCACTCTTGATGCGGCCGTCCTCGCCCTCGCCAGCCTCGGTAACGCCAAGGTGGAGGGGATAGTTCATGTCCTCCTTCTCCATCTCGCTCATCAGGAGGCGCACGGAGCGCACCATCACCACCGTGTTGGAGGCCTTGATGCTGATTACCACGTCACTGAAGTGCTCCTTCTTGCAGATGCGCAGAAACTCCAAACAACTCTCCACAATGCCTTCGGGCGTGTCACCGTAGCGGTTACGTATGCGGTCGGAGAGCGAGCCATGGTTCACGCCGATGCGTACTGCGGTGTGGTTCTCCTTGCAGATGTTGAGGAAGGGCACGAAGCGCTCCTCTATCTTCTTCAGTTCCTGGGCATACTCCTCGTCGGTATATTCCTGCCTGATAAACTTGCGGGCAGGGTCTACGTAGTTGCCGGGGTTGATGCGCACCTTCTCGCAGTAGAGGGCAGCCACATCGGCCACGTTCGGGTTGAAATGGACATCGGCCACGAGCGGCGTGTCGTAGCCGTCGGCACGGATGCCAGCGTTGATGTTCTTCATGTTCGCAGCCTCGCGTGAGCCCTGGGTAGTGAAGCGCACCAGTTCGCCTCCGGCACGGATGATTTCCTCAGCCTGGCGCACGCAGGCCTCGGTGTCATTGGTATTGGTGGTGGTCATCGACTGGATGCGCACAGGGTTGTCGCCGCCCAGACCGAGCGCACCGATGTGTACCGCCGACGACGGGCGCCGCCTATAGTTGAATAAATCTACCATACAGCCCCCTTAGTTGCACTTGTAGTCGTATTTCACCTCGGCCAAGTCCTTGTTGGCCTTCTCTATCTTGGCACCTAGGCCGGCCTTCCAGGCTTCCACCTTCTTGGCTATTTCTTCATCGCCGAGGGCTATCATCTCGGCGGCAAGGATTGCTGCGTTCTGTGCTGCGTTGACACCCACCGTGGCCACAGGGATTCCGGGAGGCATCTGAATGATGCTGAGCATGGCATCCAGGCCGTCGAGCATTCCCTTGATGGGCACACCGATGACGGGCAGCGGCGTAGAGGCTGCGATGACTCCGGGGAGGGCGGCAGCCATGCCGGCAGCTGCGATGATGACCTTCACGCCTCGCTCCTTAGCGCCCTTGGCAAACGCCTCTACGGCATCGGGGGTGCGGTGGGCCGAGAGGGCATTCACCTCAAAAGGAATCTGGTTGTCATCCAACCAATTACATGCTTTTTCCATAACGGGCAGGTCGCTCGTGCTGCCCATAATAATGCTTACTAATGGTTTCATAGTGCTATGTTTTTTGTTTCTCTTTTTTGCTTTTAGTGATGCACCCGTTGCCTCAGATTATCACAAAGGCGCAGACCATACCGACGAAGAACCCCGCCACCACCTGTGACAGACTGTGCTGGCGCAGTATCATACGTGCCGTGCCCACCATGCCCGCCAGGACTAGTACGGTACAAAGCCACCACAGGGGATTGAACGAGAAACTCTGCGAATAGGCCAGCAAGGCACCTGTCACTCCGCCAATGGCCGCCGTATGCGTGGAAATCTTCCACCACACGTTTACCAGGGCACACACCATCTGTATCAGCAGTGCAGCCACAAGGATGATGCTCATCACGCGCGGCGTGTTGTGGTACTCCATGAGGAAGAAGCACCCGAAATAGCAGACGATGGAGATGATGTAGGGCACGATGCGCCGCTCCTTCTTGCCCAGTTCGGTAGTGCTCCACCCCTGGTAGCGGCGGTACAGGTGTATGAGCACCGACGGCAGAAGGATGGTGAAGAGATAGACGGCGAGCAGCATGAACACCTTGTAGCTCCACGGCAAGAGGGCCATGTAGCTAAAGATGAACAGTGCCACCATTCCCACCAGCGGGAGGTAGAATGGCGTGAAGAGCATACTCACGACACGTGCTGTCAGTATGATGTTTTTTTCTTTCATGCGTTTTGTGTTATCTTAGCCTGGCAACGGGTATGCCAAGCTGCTCCCTGTACTTGGCCACGGTGCGGCGCGCTATGGGGAAACCCTTCTGCTTCATCAGTTTGGCCAGCGCGTCGTCGCTCAGCGGCTTTTTCTTGTCCTCGCGGTCGACGAGGTCCTGCAAGGCCAGCTTTATCTTGCGGGCAGACACCTCTTCGCCGCCGTTAACAGAGAAGCCTTTGTTGAAGAAGAACTTGAGCGGGAAGATGCCCCAACGGGTCTGCGCATACTTCACGTTCACCACCCTCGATATAGTGCTGATGTCAAGGCCGGTGCGGTCGGCCACGTCCTTCAGGATCATGGGCTGCAAGTCGGTCTCGTCACCGTCCACGAAGAACTTGTGCTGCAGGGCGATGATGGCCTTCATGGTAGACACGAGGGTGTTCTGGCGCTGCCTTACGGCTTCGATGAAGCCCATGGCCTTGTTCACCTTCTCACGGGCATAAAGCAGGGCTTCCTTGTCCTGGCGGCTCATGCTGCCCTTGTTGTTGCGGTAGGTGTCTATAAGCTCCATGAAGGAAGGCGACACGGACAACTCGGGAATGTCGCCCTGATTGAGTGTGAACGTCACGCTGCCGTCGTCGTTGGTGTCCACTATGAAGTCGGGCGTTATCTGCTGCAGGTTCCGCCCCAGCGTCTCGCCCAGCGAGGCTCCAGGCTTGGGGTTCAGCTTCTTTATCTCTTCCTGCAGCGTGGCCAACTGGGTGTCGTTCAACTCCAACTCGTCCTTTATCTTCTTCCAGTGTTTCTTGGCAAACTCCTTGAAGTAGTCGGTAAACACCTCCTCCATCGACTTGCGCAGCACGCCCTTGGGCAGCCGCCTGGCCTGCAATAGCAGACATTCCTGCAGGCTCCTTGCGCCCACGCCCGCGGGGTCGAACGTCTGCAACAGCTTGAGCAGGCGCTCCACCTCCTCCACGCTCATGTCTATATTCTGGTAAATGGCCAGTTCGTCGCAGATGCTGTCCAAATCCTTGCGCAGCAGGCCGTCGCTGTCGAGCGAACCTATGAGGTACTCCATGATGTCCTTCTCCTGCTCGCCGAGCGGCAGCATCTCCATCTGCTCCTTCAGGCTGTCGTAGAACGAACTGGAGTCGCCGTACACCATCTCCTCATAGTCGGCATTGTCCTGCTGCTGTGAGCGTTCCGTATAGCACGGCGGCATTTCGTCGTCCTGACCTATCCCCTCGAGTGCCGAGTCGAGTGCGTCTTCACGCTCTTCCTTTTCGCTCTTGGCCTCGTATGTCTCGTCGTCGCTCTCAGAGTCGCCGTCAGCAGGAAGACCATTGTCATCGCCCACCTGACCGGCAAGCGCATCGCCGGCATCGTCACGCTCCAGGGCAGGATTGTCGTCCAGTTCGGTATTGATAGTGTCCTCCAGTTCGGTCAGCGGCATTTCAAGCAACCTTACCTGCAGAAACTGCTGGGCGGTGAGCCGCTGCAGCTGCTGGAGTTTTTGTTCTTCTGTCTGAATGAGCTTCTGAGCCATGTCGTTTGTCGTTTGTATTTGAGTTTCCTCTGTTTTTTGTGTAGGCGGAGCCTTGGTTCTCTTTGTTCTCCTTGGGTCCCTGTTTTTATCCCCTTACCTGAAATATTCCTTCAAGTCGCTGGCATACTGGTAGAGCTTGTCCGGATTTCCGTTGCCGTAGCGCTGCCACACCTCGCGACAGTAGCCGAGCAACGGGTCGCGAGGCTCTTCCTTCTTGCGCAGGTAGGGGTCGCACGCAGTGTAGAGCGTCAGCACGCGCGCCACCAGACCGGGCGTGATGGCCGTCAGCTTGGCCAGTTCCATGACCTCGGGTGTCTCCGCCACCATCGTGACGGGCGTAAGCTGGAAATAGAGGTCGAGTATGAGGATGAGTTTTACTGGCGTCAACGAGGGTTCGCATTTCAGCGGCTTCCAGTCGTTCTCGAACGTCTCGTTCAGCGTAACTCCCTCGTAAAAAGCCTCAGCGTTGCCGTAGCCCTCCATCTTGCGCAGACGACTGATGGCATTGGCCAATTTTGCGGGATGGTTGCCGTAGGTGTCCCAAAGCCGCTGTACGGGGGCGGTAAGCATACGCAACTTGAACATCTGCGTGTGAAGATAGGTGGGAGGGATGTGCAGCTGCAGACTGAGGTCGACAAGCCCTTTCGAGTAAAGAGGCTTTACCCCCATAGGCTTCTCCTGATACAACTGTAGCAGCAGGAGCCAATAATCATCGTTCCAGAAAGGATGCTTAGCCATAGTCTTACTTTTTACCGTGCTGTTTCCAGCACTTCGTTTTTACTGCATTTACAGGGCATTTGCGACGCTTCGCCTTACTGCATTTACAAGGCGTCGTGCCCTGGTCGCCGCAAGTTTAGACGGCTTTATCGCCTGCCGCCTTGACACAGCCCTTTGTTCCTTGCAAAAATACTACTTTTCGGTGGGAAAACAAAATAAAAAGAGAAAAAATAACGACCCATGCCCACAAACACCAAGCTATACTCCATGGAAGAAAAACAACGGCGGTGCATCATGATGCACCGCCGTCTTGAATGTTATATTCCCAAATTTTTCATAACTCTTTGGTGTTTCTGCTTTCACAAGCCGTCTGCACCATGTTTTGTCGTCCTTGAATCAATCTTTAATTTACCTTTACTAATCTCTAATACCTGTTGTCCTTGAATCAATCTTTAATTTACCTAACTAACTAAAACCTAAACAACTAACAATCTTAACCTAAAAACCTAATAACCTTTTGTCTTTTTGACGATGCAAAGGTACGACGATTTTACATACGCTCCAAGCTTTTTATCCGCAAAAACACCCAATATACCCCTTTTTTTGATGTAAATCAAGAATCTGTGTGCGCACACACCAACAAAACACCGGTTTTATAGTGCATCCCTACTCATCGCCACGGCAATGGTTTTGAGGCGCACATAGTCCTCGGAAAGGAACACGAATCCGCCCCTCCCCCACTCCTTGCCCCACGAGTTGCGGCAAACGAAGTAGGTCTTGCCCTTTCTCCACCCCATGCCGACAATGGCCATCGCATGGTCGTCGGTGGTCTGCAGCCGTTCGAAAGCCACCTGGCGCGAACTTTGCGTCACAGGAATAGCCACGGCAGGAAGGTCAACAAAACCGTCGGCTGCATGGAGAAACGCAGGTTCGCTGACATCACCTTCCCAGCAAACCGGGTGGCCGCCCCACACCGCATGCACCACAAGCGACATCAACTCGTCCAGCGGAACATTCCGAAAACGGTCCTGCAGTTTGTTGTCGGGCAGTTCCAGCACCACCTCCCTGCCGAAGGGATAGTGGGTGAAACTGGTAAACGACACGTATTCATGCGGATAACACACACTGTGCGCAAACTCCACCGGCGTATATTCGGCACCCAAGAGATGGACCGTCTTACCCGGCAGGTAACCCAGTTCGCTGTCAAGAAGAGCATCGACAGCCTCGTGCATTCTCCTCAGACCGCTACGCTGGCCTATAGCCTTGCGGCACACCTGCTCCACCTTGCGGCACAACACCCGGTAGTTGACCGCCTTCCTGCTTTCATAACTGTCGTAGGGAACAATGCCGTACTTATATATATAATGTGGAAGCATCGGCGCCACACCCCGCATGTCGATGCTTTTCCTGCCGCAAGATAGGTAATACTCCGTAGCCTTGTCCCGAAACAACATGCGCGTAAGGTAGGCCACAGACAGGTTGACGGAGTCTCCCTTGGCCAGATGTTCGCTCTCCATCGTAGCAAGCATGGCATAGGCCCAGCACAGTTCGCTGTTGCCCTGGTTCTTGACGGGCGTACTGCCTACGATCTTCACGCTGTCAAACAAGTCCGCAAACGACAAGTCGGCATCCGGCCGGCGACCTTCGTGCCGGCATCCGGCCACACCAAGGGCAAGCAGACAAAACAAAAATGAACGTATTCCGTATTTCATAACACATTGTTCTTTGCCGTGCAAAAGTACGGCTTTTAATCGGCAAAACATAGCTTTTCCGCAAAAATTACTTGTAGCTTCCAATTATATTCACTACCTTTGCACTAAGAATCTTAATTATAGAAAAAATGGCATTAAAATGTGGTATTGTGGGTCTTCCCAATGTAGGAAAATCCACATTGTTCAACTGCCTGTCGAGTGCTAAGGCACAGGCAGCCAATTTCCCTTTCTGTACTATAGAACCTAACCTGGGCGTGATTACCGTGCCTGACGGACGACTCAACAAGTTGGCCGAAATAGTGCATCCCGGACGTATCGTGCCTGCCACTTGCGAGATAGTGGACATCGCCGGTCTTGTAAAAGGTGCAAGCAAAGGCGAAGGACTGGGCAACAAATTCCTCGGCAATATACGCGAGTGTGATGCCATCATACATGTGATACGATGCTTCGACGACGACAACATCGTGCGCGAAGGAGGCGCCGCAGTAGACCCGCTCGACGACAAGAGCACCATAGACACCGAGCTGCAGCTCAAGGACCTGGAGACCATCGAGTCGCAGCTTGCCAAGCAGCAGAAAACGGCTGCTGCAGGCAACAAGGACGCCAAGGTGGCCGTTACCGTGCTGGAAGCATACAAGGCCGTTCTGGAACAGGGCAAGAACGCACGCTCTGTCACCTTCGAAAGCAAGGACGAACAGAAAGTGGCACACGACCTCTTCCTCCTTACCACCAAACCCGTGCTGTATGTGGCCAACGTGGACGAGGCTTCGGCCAAGACGGGCAACGAGTACAGCAGAAGGGTGGAAGAAATAGCTAAGGAGGAAGGCGCCGAGTGCATGGTCATCGCTGCCAAGACCGAAGAGGACATCGCATCGCTCGACAGCTACGAAGACAAGCTGATGTTCCTAGAAGAACTCGGACTGGAGGAGAGCGGCGTAAACCGACTCATCAAGAAGGCATATGCACTGCTCAACCTCGAGACTTTCATCACCGCAGGCGAGATGGAGGTAAAAGCATGGACCTACCACAAGGGATGGAAGGCACCACAGTGTGCCGGAGTGATTCACACCGACTTTGAGAAAGGCTTTATCCGCGCAGAGGTCATCAAGTACGACGACTACATCAAGTACGGTTCGGAGGCTGCCGTGCGCGAGGCCGGAAAACTCGGAATAGAAGGCAAGGAATACGTTGTACAGGACGGTGACATCATGCACTTCCGGTTTAATGTCTAAATAGGCAAAAACACGAAATCGTACCAAGTTATTTTCAACCATCACTAAATGTCGAACGAAGCATCACTTATGATGACCAATCTGCTTAACTACATCGTTTGGGACCCCAGCCCGATACTACTTCGTCTGGGGCCTGTCGAGATACGTTATTATGCCACGTGCTGGATGGTGGGCTTGCTACTGGGCTATCTGCTCATGAGCAGACTCTACAGGCAACAGGGCCTCAGCGAGGAAAAGTTCTCGCCCTTGTTCCTCTACATCTTCGTCGGCGTGCTGATAGGCGGACGCTTGGGCCACTGCCTCTTTTACCAACCCGAATATTTCCTTACCCAGTGGGACCATTTCGTAGAGATGCTCATCCCCATACGCCATCTGCCCGACGGGGGATGGAAGTACACCGGGTATGAGGGACTGGCAAGCCACGGGGGTGTCATAGGCATGCTCATAGGCATCTGGCTCTACTGCCGCAACATGAAAGTAAGTGGATGGACCGTGCTTGACAACATGGGCATCTGCTCGGGCATTACCGCCACTTTCATCCGCCTGGGCAATCTCATGAACTCGGAAATCATCGGCAAGGTGACGGACGTGCCGTGGGCTTTCATCTTCGTGCGCGAAGACCAGTATCCCCGCCATCCCGGACAGCTATACGAGGCACTGGCCTATTTCTGCTTCTTCCTCGTCATCCTCTTCGTCTACAGGAGGCGCGGTCCGCAGAGTGTGGGCACAGGCTTCTATTTCGGGCTTTGCCTCACCCTCATCTTTACGTTCCGCTTCTTCATCGAGTACACCAAGGAAATACAAGTGGCTTTCGAGGCCGGACTCCCCGTAGACATGGGGCAGATTCTCAGCCTCCCGCTCATCGCCGTGGGCCTATGGAGCATCGCCACCAGCCGCAAACGGGCCACAGGACAATAGCTTCTGCCGGCCCAAGCGGCAGGATTTAAGCACTAAAGGATACTATTATAATACGCTTCGTACCTTCTTGCCACCTTCATGTAGTCGTGATGCTTGTTTATGTAAGCAACACTTTGCCTTTTGAGCTTGGGTATCAGCTCGGGATGAAACACCAGGTGTTCTAATTCCCGGTACACGCTCTCATAGGTGGGCAACACATTGATGATGGGGCGAAGCTCGGCCTCGCGGATAATCTCATAGTTCTCCGGTTCGCCACCACCTATGCAGATGATGCCATGGGCCATTGCTTCCAGAGGATTCATCGAGGGCGTGTAACTGTAGAGCTGGTCGAGGATAGCATCACTTTCGTCCATCATTTCCACGTATTGTCGAAAAGGAATATTTTGGGCGATACGCAACTCCGTACGCTCCGGATATTTTTCAGCAACGGCTTGGGCTGCCCGCAGCATGATGTCGGTGCCCTTGTATTCGCTCCGGCTCTTGTTGATGCCGATAAAAAGTTTTACCTTTTGAGGCACTGTAGACGGCACATCTTCCGGGTGTGCATAAGTATGGATGGGGAAGGGGATTAACTCTGTTTTCTGTGGAAAACTCAACTTGTAACACGCCCAGTATTCATACAGGCCTGTCACGATTCCGTCACAGTCTTCTGCTATCATGCGGTTGAGTTGCTCCTTGGCAGTTCCCAGCCAGTCTTTTCGTTCTTTCAGAGCATCGGCATTGGTCCGCAAGTCATCTCCCATATTAAAATCGCTGTATCTCAGAGGTTTGTCCTCGCAGCAAGTCTTTACCCAATAATAGTCCATACCGAATCCGCACAATATTACCTTCTTGTTGTGTTTTCTTAGATAGCGGTAAATCGGGAAGATGTGCTCTGCCTTCAGCTCTAAGAACATGGGGTTGATAAGTTGTACAATGTCGTATCCACGCAGCTTGTGCATAATTGTGTATAACTTTATCATATACATGATTCCACCCAGCTTTCCCGGCTTGCGCACAAGGTCAATATCCCGTGGATAATTCTTCCAAAAGTCGCCGTTGGAGAGTACGGTAACTTGATGTCCTAGCTGGCGAAGTCCGTCGGCAAGCGTGGCATGTACATTACTGTATTCTCCCATTAATAATATTTTCATGTGTGTGAGTGGTTTTGAAAGATACACTTTTATGATTTTATCTGAGGCAGAGTGAGTACCATGAGCATTCTTCCTATCTTGCTCTTGATGGCTTTGCAGAACAGTTGGTACTTCTTGGTGTACTTCTTGTCAGGCAAAGGATACAGCCCCTTGTCATGGAGCCTCTTGATAGCTTCTTCCAAGTGGCGTATGCTTCTTGTCAAGATTATTATATTGTACAGATAGTCCATGGTAAGTTGCGCGATACGCCTTTTCAGTGCCACTCTCTCCGCCTCTGTCAGAAATTCGCTTTTCTCCTGCAAGTGGAATATCACGAGCTCAGTATCTTCCAGCCGTTTGAGGTTGTGTTGTTTGTTTTCCTTTTGGTGCATGATGGAGTCCTGCCTCGTACGATAGAAGTAGGCTTTGGCAGTAGTGGTAATAACTCGCTCAGCCTTAAGGAACAACAAGGGTGTAAATTCCTCATCCTCATGCAGAATACCCGGAGTAAAACGCTGGTTTTGCAAAAGTTCGTTTTTGAAAACATAACTCCATGCTGCAGCACAAAGGTTGTTGTTGTGGAGATAGGAACTTCCACTGACAGGCTGGGAAAATTGGTATGGTACCTCTTTTTCTTCTTTCGCCTTGGTAAATTTAAAATGTACAATGTCGGGAGTGTGGTAACGCACCAAGTCAAGACAATGCTCATAGCCAACCTGGATGAGGTAGTCATCACCGTCTACAAATTGTATATACTTGCCATTGGCTATTTGCAAGCCTTTGTTTCTGGCGATAGACAGCCCCTGATTGCGCTGTCTCAGATAGATGAAATCGTTTTGATAGTCGAGTAAGTCATTTATCGGCGACAGGTCGCTCCCATCGTCAACAAGGATTATTTCCCGCTCCTTAGGACTAAGCGATAGTTGTAGGATGCTCTTGAGGCATTCTACAATGTATTCGGTAGGCAGGTTGTAAGTCGTGATGATAAAACTTACGAGTATGTTTTGTTTCATTTTTTTTTGAGGTTATTCCTTTGCTTTTCTTGCACTTTCAAATATTTGGATTTGGCGACTTAAAACTTCTTCAGATGGTAGGGCTTCACGTATCTTTTTAATACGCACGTTGTCATAAGAAGCTACACCCATTGGAGTAGATATACCCTTAAAAGCCCATTTTACTTCAGTTTGATTTTTGTTCTTACAGATAAGCAAGCCAATAGTAGGGTTGTCATTGTCTGTTTTTAATAATTCATCAACAGCGTTCACATAAAAGTTTAGTTTGCCAGCAAATTCAGGTTCGAATGATTTAGCCTTTAGCTCACATACCACGTAAGAACGAAGGTGTATGTGATAGAATAACATATCTATACGACGTGTTTTACCTGCGACGATGATTTCTTTTTGTCGACCGATAAAAGCAAACCCTGTCCCCAACTCTAATAAAAAACGAGTAATGTTCTTTTCTAACTCATCTTCCAATTCTTCTTCGGCATATTGTTTTGGCAGTTCGATAAAGCCAAAATCGTATGTGTCCTTGGTTATCTCTTGTGCCAATTTACTTTGCCCGGGAGTAAGATAATCAGAGAAATTAGAGATAGCTCCTCCTTGTGTATGATAGAGGTCGGCATGTAAGCAGTTGTCGAGTGTGCTGCGACTCCACCCCTCGTTTATCGTTTGATGGAGATAAAACAAGGCTTCATCCAAATCTTTACATTTTGTAATGATTTGAATATGATGTCCCCAAGGTACAAATGAAAAAGCAAGAGGAAATGACACTCCATCCTCTTTGTTGAAATCTACTTCTTGAATTTCTGAACCAAGTTGTTGTAGCTTTATATTCTGTTGATTTTCAGATATTTGTAATTCTGCAACAAGTTGTTGCAGTTTTGATGTTGCATTGTTGGCTGAATAAAAAAGATACCATTTCTTCATATTCCAAAGGTTTCTTGCACTAAATCCTTTTGCCTTAGGGAATGCTGCTCTTAGGTCAAGACTTACTTGCTCTACAACACCAGCTCCCCAATGTTCTTCAGCACGACGAACTACAAGGTCACATCCCAATTGCCAATTAAATAGCAATTGTTCGGAATTAACCTTGACAGCAGATTTTATCTGTGCTTTCTTATATCTACCTTTCAGTTCTTCTATCCATGATACATAGTCTTCATCAATATGTACGTTTTGAGAACTTGCAAAATGTGGTATTTTTTCTTCCTTTTCCATATTTCAGTTTGTATAAGTCAAAACTTTACGCAAAAATACCATTTTTTATTTATTATAAGTAACAAAAGCATGGGAATTATGCCTTTTGTTACTTATAATTAACAAACTTCCTAGTGTCGTCTGTATATTCTGTGTATGAGTTTGTTGAGTCTGCACAATGTATGATAACCTAATAAATTCAGCAGTTTTAGCTTGTAAGAGGTAATCTTCAC
>CAVKZC010000077.1:0-3965 GCA_963660455.1 Sphaerochaetaceae bacterium
ACCTCGCAGTTCACATTCATCTTGCTGCTCTGCGTGAAACTCTTGAAGAGGGGATTGTACTCGCCAGCCACTAGGCTCTTGATGTCGGTGTCGAACCAGATGCCGAGGCTTGCGTCCTTCGCCATCTGCGCTACGCCAGTCTCCGTGGAGGCAAAGTAGTAGTTGGGAGTGAGACGGCTGTTCTCCATGTCGGCACCATCCTGCTTGGGCTGCTTCAAACCGAAGCGTGAGTCGTAGATGAGGTTGTTGACGAAGACGGGCTTGGCAGCCTTCTCCACCCATACGCTACCGCCCTTCTTGTTCTTGGAGCGACGCCAACCGCAGTTGACGATGGTATTGTTGTAGGCGGTCATCTCGGTGAGGGGCACTGTCTCGCTGTTGCCGGCATTGGAGAGTTTGAAGGCATTGGTGCAGGCATTGTAGATGATGTTGTTGGCAACATCGAGCTTGCAACCCGACTTCACGTTGATCGCCTCACCGCCGTCGGCAGCATTGCCACTGTCGGCGAAGATGTTGTTCACGATGATGCCGTTGCCACCAGTGAAGTAGGTCTGGTCGTTGTAGTTGTCGTGGAAGAAGCAACCGTCCATCACAAACTTACCATTCACATTGCAGAAGTGGAAGGCGGGCACACCACCGTCGATGGTAGTCTTGAAGAGCTTGTTCTGGAAGGATATGGAACTCTCGGTAGGTGTGGCTCCGGCGTAAGCGATATCTACATGACGCAGCACCACCTCCTCGGAGTTGTAGCCACAGATGATGCCGCCCCAGTCCTCCGCCTTCTTGGTGTCGGAGGTGAAGGTGACGGGCTTTTCCTCGGAGCCCATGCAGTAGAGGTTGCCAAGCACCACGATCTCGATGGGCACTTGCACTGCCGACTTGCAAGTGACGGTCACGCCCGGCTCGATATAGAGCGAGGTGCCCACAGGTATCTCCACGCTCTCGGTGAGGGTGGTGTCCTTGGTCCATACCACCGATCCGATGGGATATTCTGCCACGTCGGTCTTCAGCACCTCGGTAGAACCCTTGTTAGTGTTGTCACTGCTACTGTTGTTGTAGTCGTAAGGATTGATGTTGTCGTTCTCACAGGAGGTGGAGAACACTGCCGTTGCCGCCATGGCGAGCATACAGGCGAAAGTATTGAGTTTCTTCATTTTTGAAAGTCCAATTTGTCAAAGGCGTAAGCCCCCTTAATTATTAATTATACATTATCAATTGTAAATTATAACTTGTATCTCACTCCGAGCAGGAAGGTCCTGCCGTATTTATAGGTTCCCACGATGGTCTTGTCGCTCTTCTGTCCCTCGTAGTCGAGGTTGCTCTGGTTCACGGTCTTGAGATACCGTTCGCGCTTGGCATCGAGGAGGTTGTTTGCCTTGAGGAACACGGAGATGCCGTTCTTGAACTGCTTCTCGGCACTGAGGTCGAGGCTGAACATCGCCTTGTCCCACTGGTCGGCATCCTTGAAGGGCGACACGAGGGCGAGCTTGGTGCCAGTATAGGAGGCGGCAAGCTGGGCGTTCCATCCGTTCTCGGTGTCCTTATATAATAAGGAGAGGTTGGCGGTGTGCGGAGCCTGGTTCACCAAGGGACGGGTCTGCGTCACACCTGTCTTGTACTCGGCACTGCCCTCCTGGTACTCACGCTTCGTGGTGGTAATCTCGGAGTGGGTGTAGGTGTAGTTCGCCTTCACACCGAAGTGGCGGATGTACTTGATCACGTCGATCTCGAAACCCATGTTCTTGGCGTTGCCGAGGTTGTCGGGCATATAGTAGGCATCGGTGCCGGCTCCTATCTTACCATCGGAGGTAACGAACACCTGTTCGATAGGATCCTTCAGATACTTGTAGAACACGCCAGCCAATATCTGTTCGGTCTTGCTGGGGAACCACTCCCATCGCAAGTCCACATTGTCGATGCGGGCACGCTTCAGGTTGGGGTTACCCTTTTCCTGATACTCCTCACCCATGATCTGGTAAGGCACAATCTCGTAGAATCCCGGGCGGTTGATGCTGCGGTAGTAAGAGAGGCGCACGTTCATCTTCTTATTGGGTGTCCACTTGATGGATGCCGACGGCAGGTAGTCCCAGTAGCTCTGCTCGCCCACCTGTCCCATGTTGCGGAACTTCTGCAACATGGTGTAGATCTGGTTGGTGTGCTCAGCACGGAATCCGGCGTTCAACTCACCTATCTCGCTCTTCACCGTCACCATGGCATAGGCTCCACCGATGTGTTCCTTGGAGTCGTAGTTGAGTTGTGAAGCCTGCGAGTAAGGCGTCTTGCAGGTCCACTCGATGTTGGCGAACTGGTCGAAGCCGTTGCCGTCCAACTGCTGCGAGATGTCGGCGGGGTTGAAGATGTAGGAGTAGTAACGGTTGCTGCGCTCCTTTCGGCGATACTGCGCTCCGGCTTTCCAGAGGGCATCCACGCCGTTGCCGAAGTGGGTGTTGTAGGAGAGGTTGATGTAGCCCGCCCAGTCGGTGTCCTTGTTGTGCTGGTATCTGCGCTCGGCACTCTTGGGCAGGGTCTTCTGTATGTTTTTGTTACTGCTCCAGAGCGAACCGTCCACGCCCTCGGTCGCCTGCACCGTGTTGGTCAGGGTGACGTAAGTCCTGTCGGGGTCATCCTCCTTTGCCTGAGAGAAGATGCCCGACCAGTCGAGGGTAAAGTCCTTCGTGAGATGGTGTGTTCCCTTGAGGTTTGTGGCGAAGATACTCTGTGTCTGTGAGGAGGAACGGGTCTCGTCGTCCTGCGTGTAGGTGTTGTCACCGATATACTCGGTGCTGATGCTGTTGTTGTAGCGGATGCCCTGTGAACGGGTGCGCACATACATATTGTACCACTCCAGTTTGTGGTTGCCTAAGGTGAGGTCGAACTTGGCGTGCGCTCCTGCCGTGAGGTCGTGGATGCTGTAATAGCGATGCTGCAGGCTGGAGATATACATTGCCTGTTCGCCCGATGCCATCTTTACGGAGTTGTAGGTACGTTCAGTGCCACGGAAGATGTTCTGGATGCTTCCAGCCAGCATCACACCCAGACGGTCGTGCCAGAAGCGGTTACCGATGGAGAGACCGCCGATGAAGTTGGGTGCAGGCATGGAATGGCTCTTCACCTGCGTAGGACCGTTCTTGAAGTCACTCATCGTTGCCTTGTATTCCGAACCGAAAGCCTCGTAGGGAGCCTTCTTGGTATAATCGCTGCGGTTGCTGGAGAGATAGTTGCGGTCGCCGCTCCAGAAGTAGTCGGTCGTACCCACGGCGGCGTTCGCCTGAAGCTGGAAGTGGGAAGGCGCGTCCTTCATCACCATGTCCACCACTCCACCTGCCGCATCGCCCTCCATGTCAGCGGTCAAGGACTTCGACACCACGAGACGGTCCATCAGGTCGGATGGGAAGATGTTCAATGGGATGTAGCGGTTCTTGTCATCGGGACTCGGAATCTTCACGCCGTTCACCAACGTGTAGTTGTATCGCTTGTCCATGCCTCGGAGGATGGCGTAGGAAGCCTCGCCCGATGCATCGCGCTCCATTGTCACACCCGACACACGCTGCAACACGCTCGCCACGTTCACGTCGGGCGAGAGTTGGATGCTCTGCTGGCTCATCACGTTGAGCACACCCGTGGCTGTCTTCTCCAGGTCGATGGCTGAGCGGTCGCTGTGATATTCTTTGTGTCCCGTCACCACCACCTCGCCGAGCTGTTGGGTGTCCTCGTCCATAGGGATATCCACCTTGTTCTTGCCGGCGACATCCACCACCACCTCCTTGGTCTTGTAGGACATGTAGGAGATGACGAGGGTAAACTTGCCCTTGTCGGGCAACTCATGCAGGGTAAAGGTACCGTCGAGTCCTGTCGTGGTACTCACGTTGGGCAATTCCTTCACGCGCACCACAGTGCCGATGAGGGGTTCGCCCGTCTTGTTATCCTTCACCAGTCCGTCGAGCGTATGCGCCGAGGCACTGGCT
>CAVKZC010000077.1:4531-13253 GCA_963660455.1 Sphaerochaetaceae bacterium
TTCAATGTCGTGTCGAGCCAGGAGAGCTGCGCCTGCATGTCTTCCTTGCGGGCATCGGGATAGATGTCGGGGGTGTTGCGATAGGACTCGATGAGGGGTGTGGTGTCGAGGAAGACCACACGCACAGTGGTGCCCTTGTGGTCGAACACCTTGGTGTAATACTTCGCCGGCATCATCCAGCGGCGGCTCACCTTGCCGTAGTCCATGAACGCCTGCGTGTTGCCACGATACTCATGGTTGCCGCAAACGGGAAACCAGTCGAGCATCAGGTCGGGATGAGAGTAGATCAACTCGTAGTTGGTCATCCACAGAGGGTCTTGCGTGGAAGTCACACCGTTGAAGTGGTGGATGTCGCCCACGGCAAGCACGCACGCTGGGTCCACCACGCCCGCCATCGTGCCCATCAGTTCGGCGATGGGCTTCTGGTCGTAGTAGCCGTTGCGCCCCATGTCGTTGGTCATGTAGAGCGTAATCTCACCCTTGAGGCTCTGCCACTCTGCGGCATTTGTGGAATCATTGAACCTTGCTGTTGTTGTCACGGCAGTCTGCGCCTGTACATGCAGACCACCGCCAAACAACATACACGTGGTCAAAGCCAAAATGGCAATGCCACAATTACAAACTCTGAAAACATTCTTCTTCATATCTTTCTCTGAACGGTTAATTGCTGTTATAAAGCCTTTCAAACGTTATTCAAATACGGGTGCAAAGGTAGGGTACAGATATGACAAAAGCGTTACAGGCTTTTTAATAAGCCCATAACGCCTTTTACATTTCCGTTACGAAAGAACGGAGGCAGATGCTCTGACTTTATTTCTTTACTACGACTTTCTTGCCTTGATGGATATAGATGCCGTCATGAAGGCTGGAAGCCGATATCTTCTGGCCTGTCAGACTATACCATGCATTGTCCTCGCTGACCTTTTCCGTCTGGAGCGACTCGATGCCGCTGGCAATCTCTGCTACGCCATAGGCACTCAGACCGCCATACTCGTTAACGGCCTGTACCCTGATTGTCTTGCCTTGGTAGGCTGCAGGAACATCGTAACGGGTGTCGGTAGTAAACCCGATGACCTCATCGCCTGCAGTCACTACATAGCTGATAGCATAAGGAACTGCCTTCCATTCAAGTTTGCTGCCAGAAATGGTGACTTCCGGTTTGGCGCAAGCCTCGGTCATAAGGGCCGGTTGCCAAGCGTCGGTGCCTGAGAGCACGTTCTTGACGGTATACTGTGCTGCCTCCTCTGCGGTGAGCACCGCTTTCTCGCTGTGGCCCGTCACCTTCTCGGTCTTGGCAGCATCCTTATAATAGTAGTATTCCGTGATGCGGTGGCTCAGGTCTACAGGGTTGCCGTTGCCGTCCATGGTGTTGTACTCAGCCCAGAGTTTGGGCAGTCCGCCCATGGTGGGGTACCAGCCGCCAGCCGGAATCTTGACATACGACTTGGTGTTGATAAACACCGTGATGGGCTGCTCGTGCCAGGGGCGTCCCAGCCATACGTCGGTCTCTGAAGGAGTGCCTGGTGCCGTGATGACGTTATTCATGAAGACATAGCCCCATGTGGTGCCTTCGGCATGGTTGGGAGCCACGATATAGCCACCGCTCTTGCGCACGATGTTGATGGTGTCCTGGTCGAGGTACACATTGCCCTGGCCGTAGATGAAGTCTACCGCACCCTCTATCCAACTGTCCTTGATGTAGTGGCGGTTGTTGACCTTGGTAGTGGTGAGCCATGTGTCCTGATAGGAGAGCAGACCCACCTTGTTGAGTACCACGCGGTCGCCGATGGTGTAGAGGGCCAAAGCCTGCGGTCCGTCGTTCTTCTCCACACCGTACGAGTTGACGAAGTTGATGCCTTCGAAGTAGAGATTGTCCGAGTTGGCTGTAAAGGTAGCACCTTCGTTTACCTTATAGGCATTGTCGCCACCACTCAACCGGCTGTCGGAGATGCTCACGAGGTTGCGGTCCTGACCGATGAGGTGTATGTACGGTTTGTTGGCGGGAATGTCATGGTGTCCCTTGTATACCCCCTTCTTCACGAAGATGAGCCATGGCTGTGTGCGGTTGGCAGGTGCTGCGTCGATGGCAGCCTGTACGGTGGTATAGTCGCCTGTTCCGTCCTGTGCCACAACAGCATCGTAGAGACGTGCCTGTGGCTGTTTGCGCTCCATGGTGGTGAAATGGATGGTTATGCCCTCAAAGGCATTGCCGCTGCGGTCGGTAATGGCTCCGGCGGGCAGGGTGAAGGTATAGGCATGCGCATACTCCAGACCGCTATAAGGATAAACCACGGTCTTGCCGCTTATGGTAGGTGTCAGTGTCTCGTCGTCGAGGGTGGCGTTACCTGTGCCCAATACCACTTTCTCGTCGAAGGTAAGGATGACAGAGCCTGTGGCAGATGCTTCTGCGCTATTGTCTGCCGGTATCGTTGTCACCAGTTGGGGAGCCTGGTGGTCGTCACTCTGTTCTGAGTCGGCGGTGACAAAGATTTCAGCCACGGCCGTACCGTCGTTCACACTCGTTACACCCGTAAGGGCAGATGTATAGTCGGGCATAAAGCGCACCCACACCTTCTGCTGGCCTTCGCAGGTGGTGGGCAGAGCAAACTCTTCCGAGTCCCAACCGCGGTTGGGCAGATTGTACGTTCCTACGGTCTCAAAGTCAGTGCCGTTGGTACTTGCCTGCATGTAGTTGACGCTGTAGGCATTGTAGTCGTCGCCCATGGCTGCAGCCACCTTGATGTTCTTGTAGCCCACTGTAGAGAAGGAAATCTCGAAGTAGTCTTTCTCAGTGAGTGGTTTCCACACACGGGCACTGTACTTGTCGCGCATCAGTGATCCAAGCCATGACTTCGAGTTGCCGTCAGCATCGCGCAGTTGCAGCAGTCCGGCATTCTCGCTCTCCGAGGCATAGTCTGCCGCACGGTCTTGCCGTGCCGCCGTGTTGTACAGGTCCCATCCTACGATGTAGTCGCATGCCGAATAGTTGGCCACGATGTTCTTCTCGCCGTCCATGGTGACGGTGCGCTCCGATGGGGTGGTGTTGTCTTCCCAGTTGGTGAAGGTGAGTATCTTGTTGTTCAGGGCAGTCAATTTGACCTTAGTCCCTTCCTCATAGTAGTGTACGCCATCCACCATGTTGCCTTCCGGTTGTACGGAAATGAGCTGTGGCAGTGCCCCATTGGTCATAGACAGGTTGAGGGCATAGACATTTGTGGCGGTATAGACAGCTTGCAGGGTGGTATTGGCCTGAATGGCAAAGGTGTAGGGATTCTCCGTGCTTACGGTTTTGCCGTCGCCGTCCACCCACTGTGCAAAGTGATAGCCGAAGTCCTCGGATGCAGTGGCTGTTACCTGTGTGCCTTCGTCGTAAACACCCGATGCAGGACTGAGAGACACAGCACCTGCCTTGGCATCGCTCACCGATGTAGACACGGTGTAGCTGTTTACAGGCTCCACGGTACCTTCGGTGGAGGCAGAGATGACGAAGTTGGCAAAGCCATGCTGCTTGCTTGTTCCCAAGCTCTTGATGTATACCTTTATCTGCAGTTCATCCCCGGAGGCAGGAACCTGACTGAGGTCTATGTCGTAATGAGAGTATTCGTATGCCCTATTCGGACTGAGGGCAGTCTGGAGAGTATAGTTGGCATCACCAACGAATGCCACTACATCTATGGTGCCACCGTCGGTTCCCACCTTACAGGCATCGAAGCTGAACATCTTTGCCGTCATTGTAAGTCCCTTCTTGGGTTTCACGGCGAAGGTGATGGCGTTGCCGTTGCCGTTGGTTGTGGCAAGTACCGATGGCTGGATCTTGGATGTGACCAAGGTGCCGGCCTTTTGGGTGCCTGCGAAACTAAGGTCGTTGCCCAACTGTGCATTGGCATAAGACAGCAGACCGTCCTGTGAGACAGTGCCCTGAAGCGCACTGTTGTCTCCCTGGTTGAACGCCCAGTTCATGCTTATCTCTTCAGCCTGTATGGGCAACCCCAAAAGCAGGCAGAACAGGAAGACGTAATATTTTATGTTCTTAGTCATGTTATTTTAGTTTTCCGTTATTGGTTAGTACATTGTGTGTTCTAAGAATTATTTCACGATTATTTTCTTGCCATTACAGACATAGACACCACTGCGTGACGGCTGACGGACCTTCATTCCTGCGAGTGTGTAGCAGTCTGTATTGCCATTGCTCACGACATCGGCCGTGGTGTCTTTGATGCCGTCAGTGTTGTCCATGGCCTTTCCGCTGATGGTGACATCGCTGAGGCAGATGGTCTTGCCCGTGGCCTCGCTGGTGTACCAGGGATATACTCTCACCAGGAGAGTCTCACCCTCTTCGAGCGAGATGACGGGCGTAGCCTTCACCTCGAGCATGTTGTTTGCTGCCATGGATGTAGGTGAGAAGATGGTGTGCTGGTTGGCGAAGTTGGGCTCTGTAGAATAGTTGACGTGACAACGCATGCCGTTGCCGCCGCATCCGCACACGAACATGCTGATGTTGTCTATCTTGAGCGTGGTGCCCTTGGCGGCTGTAATGCCAAACTGGATGTAGCGTGTGCTCACCTCGTCTATCTCTCCCTCGGGCCACGTATCGCCCACGATAAGGTTGCGCTGGGTCTTGCGGGTGGCATCAAAACCAGTCCACTCCGGCCAGACAGTATTTTTGTTGGGGTTGGCGTATCTCTGTAAATACATGCCTTCGTAAGATTCGGGCA
This sequence comes from Sphaerochaetaceae bacterium, assembly GCA_963660455.1. Taxonomy (GTDB): domain Bacteria; phylum Bacteroidota; class Bacteroidia; order Bacteroidales; family Bacteroidaceae; genus Prevotella. The sequence goes on from CAVKZC010000077.1 coordinate 9,247, forward strand.
CAACGACGGCAGGACCGGTCAACTCACACTCGTCGTTATTCTCCAGTCGCCAGTATGCTTTCACGTCCGTTCCGCCCTCCATGCTGATGGCTGTGCCCTTTACGGGAATCTCTATGCTCTTGTCGCCTTGCTTTACGGTGACGGTACAGGTGTTCTCGCCCTCCTTGGCCAGTTCGAGCTGCACATAGAAGCTCTTCACCAGTGTGCCGTCGGTATAGGGCATGGAGAGTTGTGAGGCCCATGTGGTCTTGTCGAGCGATACCTTGCCGCCGTCGGTAACAGACACCTCTATCGTTCCTTCTGCAGGGTTGAGGCCGAAGCCGTTGACAGAGATTTCCTTTGTCACGGTCTGTGCCTTGTATCCCTCGCAGAAGTCTACCGAAGAGGGAGACACGCTCAGGTCGGACGGGATGACGATATTGTCGACAAGGATGTTGGCTGCCTTCAGTAACGATGCTGCCTGGCGTGCTATCAGTGTGGCGCCAATCGTACTGAGGTGGGTACTGCCGTCTCCGTCGCTCAGCATGCTGTGGCATTTCTCGTCACCATAGCTGAGGTAGAGTTCCTTGGTTGCTGTCGTCAGGTCGATGAACGGAACGCCCATCTCTTCTGCCACCTGCTTCATCTGGTACACGTAGTCCATGGTGTGGTCGGTGGCGGCAACAGACTGCTTCTCCAGTACACCGTCATCGGTAAGTTTGCTGAACGAGTCGCCCAGGTCGTGCTGTCCGGCACGCTTGATGGTGTTGCCGTTGAAGTACATGCGGCAGATAGGTGCAACGAGTACAGGGTTGCAACCGGCAGAGCGTGTCTCCTCCACATACTTGCGCAGATAGTCCTTGTACGTGCCGTAAGGTGTTGTGCCACGATAGTCGACCTTGGCAGCATTGTCTGTATCGCCCACCTTATTATAATAAGCCTTCAGTTCGTCGCCGTCCATGCCACTGTTCTTCTCGTCGTTGTGCGAGAACTGTATGAGCACGTAGTCGCCAGCTTGCATCTGTTGCTTTACGGTAGTCCAGTAGGCTGCTTCCTTGTAGAAGCTCTTGCTGCTGGCTCCCGCCTTGCCGCGGTTGTTGATGGTAACACCGTCGAAGAACTGCTGCAGATACTGTGCCCATCCTCGGGTCACGGTACTGCTCTCGTCGTAGGTCTGCATGGTAGAGTCGCCGATGGTGTGCACGGTGACGGCTTGCGTCTGGATTACACCCAAGACTGACATTACTGCCAGCAGGAGTTTGGATAATTGTTTGATCATTTGTGTTAGTATATTTAAGTTTGTTGTAATGCCTACCGCAGAAGTGCTGTTGTACGGTTGCAAAATTAGCTCAAATATACTACATGGTATGGGGTGTTTTGCACCAATGATGGGGTGTTTTTGGTGCAAAACACTTTTGCTATAAGGCTTTTCCGCCCTTTTGCCGGAAGTCGGTTGGTGACATGCCCGTCATGGACTTGAAGGTCTTGCCAAAATACTTCGGGTCGGTAAAGCCACAGGCATACGCTATTTCGGACACGCCCGTCTGCGTGGTGAGCAGCAAGCGCTGTGCATGCTTGATGCGCGTCTCGCGCAAGAACTCGGCAGGGGTCAGTCCTACTATCTTTTTCATCTTCCTGTTGAGGCCCGAACGTGACACGGCGGCGGCCTCTGCCATCTGCCCGATGCCTATCTCGGCATCTGAGATGTGCGACTCAACAAACAGCATGACGCGTTTCATCATCTGGTCGTCCTCCTCGCTGGAGACTATCTGCATGGCAGGGCTGTCATCGGCATCCATAGGCTCTTCTCTGCCTTTGTCCTTTTCCAGCAAGGCCAGATAAGCCTGCAATGTCTCGCGCTGCTTGCGCTTGATGTTGCGGATGTAGAGGAAGATATATACAGCCCCCAGTGTTACGGCCAGCAGGAGCAATACTTCGAGGATGCGTGCCCATAGGGTTTCGGAGAACTTGGGCGTGACGTGTATGTACAGAGTCTTGCACTGCTTGCTCCATGTGCCGTCAGGGCCGCAACACATCAACTGCAACTCATAGTCGCCGGGAGCCATGTCGGGCAAGGTGACGGTATGCTGCCTGCCGATGTGTATCCACGGGTCGTCGCTGTGTAGACGGAAGGCGTAACGCACGGCATCGGGACCGCTATAGTACAAGGCGGAGAAGTCTACCTGTACGTTGCGCTGACTGGCATCCAGCACCAGACTGTCCTTATGCCCCACGGCATACTGCATGGGCCCATACTCCACGCTGATGCCTGTAATGTACGGGCACAGCTTGCTGTCGCCTGTGTTCAGACAGTGTTCAGACAGAGTGTAGGCTCCGTCCTGGAGTCCGAACAGCCATCGGCCGTCAGACAGTCTGACGGGTCGTGCATCGCTGTAACGGTATGTTTTCTGGGAAAATGTCTTGTCGAAGTTCTTTACGTCACGGGTACGGGTGTTGAGCATCATCAGACAGTTGCCGCCAACCACCCATATCCAGTCACCTTTATAGGGAGCCATGGCCACGACCGACTCGGTAGACATGCCGTCATTACTGTCATAGTGTTGGAAGTTCAATGTCTTGTCCAACAGATGGCGGCTATCTATCCTGTTTACCCCTCCGCTCTCAGTACTGACAAATATCCTGCCGGCGGAAAGTTCCAGGATGTCCATCGTCGAGCTGTTGCTCAAGCTGTTTCCGCGGTAACGGTCTCGTGTGTGCAAGTTCATCCTCATGGAGGATACACTGCCAGCGGGCATCTCTCCGATGGCCAGTCCAGACGTGGTAGCAGCCAACAGAATGTTGCCTTGCGTGATGTGCAGGTTGCGCACCCTCCATCCTGCCGACTGACTCACCCGCTCCGGCTTGCCGTTAGCCATACAGTAGATGCCGTCGAACGTGGCGAGCCACAGCCGCCCGTTGCGGTCTTTCTTCATGTCGTATATGGAGTTGGCCTGCGCGTTGCCTATAGAGATGTGCTCTACCCTGAATGCCTGCCCCTGGCGTTGCAACCGGTAGAGACCGTCGGGCTTGGTGCCCAACCAGTAGGTGTTCCTGTCGGTCTGGAGTATAGAATAGACGGCAGAGGAGAAGGGGGCAAATCCGCGAGAGAGCGACCCGCCGGGTGTGAGATAACCCAAGAAACGGTTAGCCTTGTCGTACAGACACACGGTCTTGTCTTCCTTGGTTGTCAGCCAGTAGTTGCCGGTGGCATCGACCAGCAGACTCCTTACTTGGGCTGGCTTGGCAAGGTTCCATGCCGTGGCTGCATTCCGGGCATGGCATGTCATGACAATGCTGTCGCCTGTCACTTTCCATATGTTGCCCTGGCGGTCGGTCATCCTGCGTCTCGACTTCTCCCCAGCCGTCTTGCCTTTGGATGCTTCTGCGCGCTTCCGCTTCTGGCTTGTCAGTTGGCTGTTAACGGCATCTGTAACAGGAACAAACGAACCGTCATTCTGACGGAAGAGAAACCACCGTTCGTCGACCATGCAATAGATGTCATTGTCGGGTGAGAGCACGATATCGCGTATGCGGTTGCTCAACAGGGGCGAACCGTCGCCAGCCCTCGACTTGAAGGTAACGAAACTGTAGCCGTCAAAGCGAGTCAGTCCCTCCCAGGACGATATCCACATGAAGCCATGCCTGTCTTGTAGCATCTTGGTAATGTGCCACAGGTTCATGCCGTGTTCATTGTCGTACACGACACGGCTGTTGGCTCCGCGTGCCACGCAAGCCACCATAAACGCCACGCAAGCAAAAAGATAAAGCAAAAGTTGTCTCACCGGTCAGTAGTTTTTCGCCCTCAAAGGTACAACTTTAACTTCTAATTCGCAAACGTTTGTTGAAAAACTTTACCAACTTATTTTTTAGTGATGATGAAAAAATAACTTGATACAGTTTGCGCCCTTTTTGCTCAGAGCGCCCTGAAAGGGCAACCTGCGCCTAGCCCAGGGCAACGCCCTGGGTAAGTAAAGGGTTAACGTGCGCCCTGTAAGGGCAAAAGCGCTATTATACGCTGATTGTTGTAG
>CAVKZC010000078.1:0-13247 GCA_963660455.1 Sphaerochaetaceae bacterium
CGATCAATAAGTATTAATTGAAAAAAGGTAAAAAGATTATGGTATTCATGATGACATTTGCCATTGTTGCAGTTATAATTGCACAGGCAGTAAACGTGGAGAACAAGCTTGGATAAGCGCTCCACTTTCTTTTGGAAAGCATATTAGAGAGATTATAAAAGAAGACGGGTTTCTGGCCGCAGGTGCGGACGGGAATCCGTTTTTCTGTTTCCACTTAGCTTGCAGTCCCCCCAACTTTCGGGTGTGGCGAGGGCGTAACTTAGTGAAAAGTTGATAAATTTTGGCCATGAGAATGCTTTTCTCGGAAAAATATATTATTTTTGCAAAGAAATATGGCGGGTTCTAAAAAATACACAAAGAGCAATCCGTCTGAAGAAAAAATAAACAATGCGTGGATTTTTTAGAACACGCCATATGTGCCGTTCGCAACATCGGGAAGGCGAAGCCTACCGTCGCCGTGCGGCCCAGACAACAGAAAGTAGACAACATGAAGGCGGTAAAACCCAAGAAAAACCTCGGTCAGCACTTCCTTACTGACCTCAACATAGCCAAGCGCATAGCCGACACGGTAGATGCGTGCCCCGATATCCCCGTACTTGAGATAGGACCTGGCATGGGCGTGCTCACACAGTATCTCGTGGAGAAACCGCGCCCCGTGAAGGCCGTGGAGATAGACTCCGAGTCGGTGGCTTACCTGCATGAGAACTTTCCCTCGCTCAAGGACAACATCATAGGCGAGGACTTCCTGCGCATGGACTTGAACGGGATATTCGAAGGAAGGCAGTTCGTGCTGACGGGCAACTATCCCTACGACATCTCCTCGCAGATATTTTTCAAGATGCTCGACTACAAGGACCTCATACCCTGTTGTACGGGCATGATACAGCGCGAGGTGGCCCTGCGCATCGCCTCTGCCCCCGGCAACAAGGCATACGGCATACTCAGTGTGCTGATACAGGCGTGGTACGATGTGGAATACCTCTTTACCGTAGACGAGGGCGTGTTCAATCCGCCGCCCAAGGTGAAGAGTGCCGTCATACGCATGACACGCAACGGGGTGGACAGTCTGGGCTGTGACGAGACTCTCTTCAAGCGACTGGTAAAGACAGTGTTCAACCAGCGGCGCAAGATGCTGCGCGTGAGCCTCAAACAGATGTTTCCCGGCGTGACGCCGCGCGAGGACTTCTATACAGCAGAGGTGATGACCAAGCGCCCCGAGCAGCTCGACATACAGCAGTTTGTGGCACTGACCAACTATGTGGGAGAAGAACTGAAAAGGCTTGAATTAATCAAATAACATTTACTATATTAATAAGGAGAAAAAGAAAAAATATGTTAGACGTAAAAGAAACATTGAGCGCAGCGGACGAGCGCATGGAAATGGCTGCCATGTACCTGGCAGAGGAGTTGTCACGCGTGCGTGCAGGCAGGGCTAATGTGGCCATACTCGACGGTGTGCGTGTGAACAGCTACGGCAGTATGGTGCCGCTCAACCAGGTGGCCACCGTCACAACCCCCGATGCGCGTACCATAGCCATACGCCCCTGGGACAAGAAGGCCATCAAGGACATAGAGAAGGGCATCATGGACAGCGATGTGGGCATTACGCCCGAGAACAACGGCGAGGTGATACGCCTGGCCATTCCTGTGCCCACCGAGGAACGCCGCAAAGAACTGGTAAAGCAGTGCAACAAGATAGCCGAGAAGGCCAAGATCGAGGTGCGCAACGTGCGTGGCGAGATAAAGGAGAAACTGAAGAAGGCCATCAAGGACGGACTCTCCGAAGACCTCGAGAAGGATGCCGAGAACGACCTGCAGAAACTGCACGACAAGTACATCAAGCAGCTGGATGCTCTCATGGATGAAAAGGAGAAGGAAATCCTTACCGTCTAAGTACCTGCATGATGAAAGGACTTGTCATCAAGAACACCGGTAGCTGGTACACCGTCAGGACTGACGGTGGCCAGCTCGTGGAAAGCAAGATAAAGGGCAACTTCCGCCTCAAGGGCATACGCAGCACCAACCCCGTGGCCGTGGGCGACCGCGTGGAGCTGATAACCAACCAGGAGGGGACGGCCTTTATCACTGCCATAGAAGACCGGCGCAACTACATCATACGCAAATCGCCCAACCTCAGTAAGCAGAGCCATATCCTGGCTGCCAACATAGACCAGGCACTGCTCATGGTGACGGTAAACTATCCGCAGACCTCCACTACGTTCATAGACCGTTTCCTGGCCAGTGCAGAGGCTTACCGGGTGCCCGTAACGCTGGTGTTCAACAAGCGCGACATCCTCTCCGAAGACGAGCTGCATTACCAGCAGATGATGTGCAGCCTCTACGACACGGTGGGCTACCGCTGCATCGAACTCTCCGCCGCCACAGGCGAGGGCGTGCAGCAGTTGCAGGACATCGTGGCAGGTAAGATTTCGCTCATCAGCGGCAACAGCGGGGTGGGGAAGTCGACACTCATCAATCGCCTCGTGCCCGATGCTGACCAGCGCACCGCCGAGATAAGCGATGCCCACAACACGGGCATGCACACCACTACCTTCAGTGAGATGATACCCCTGCCGCAGGGAGGGTATCTCATTGACACACCGGGCATCAAGGGGTTTGGTACATTCGACATCGAGAAAGAGGAACTCACAAGCTATTTCCGCGAGATATTCCACTTCTCGAAAGACTGCCGTTTCTCCAACTGTACACACACGCACGAACCCGGTTGCGCCGTGCTGCGCGCCCTTGAAGAGCACTACATTGCCGAAAGCAGATACCAGAGTTACCTCTCCATGCTCGAAGACAAGGACGAGAGCAAGTACAGGGAGGCTTTCTGAGCAAGGGAGGCAAAAAGAGTTGCCGCCGTAACGAACAAGATAATGAAAAGACAATAATGACCAGTAACGAACCTAAAGGCGCGATGCAGCGCATAGAGGAAGGCGAGTTCGCACAAAGTGCGGAGATCAGTACCAGCTACATAGACGAGGACATCCTCATCATAGACAATGTGAAGGTGCTGGCCAACCCTGACCCCGTGCGCTTGCAGATGAACATGATAGCTTCCTGCCTGGAAGGCCATCTGAAGGTGAACATCAACGGCAAGGTGGTGGATGTGACCAAGAACGACATCTTCGTATGTCCGCCCAATACCACGCTCGACCTGTTGGAAGTGTCGCCCGACTTTGCCAGTACGGCTCTCTGCGTGTCCAATCACGGCATGCAGAACATCCTGCGCCAGCACATCAGTGTGTGGAACCGCGCCATGTACGTGGACAAGGTGTCGGTGGTAAAGATGACGGAGGCCGACATGCTCTTCTATGCCAAGTTTACCGACCTTGTGCGCCTGTGTCTGGACAAGGATTACGCCGAACTTACGGCATGGAACCCCTATCGCCGCGAGATAGTGGAGACGCTCTTCAAGAGCGCCCTCCTGGCTTTGTGCAACGCTTTCTCGGCCGCCGTGCCCGATACGCAGAGGTCTGCTTCCGCCACCAACGACATCTTCGACAAGTTCCTCGCCCTACTGCAGCAGAGCGAGGTGAAGCACCAGCCTGTGGAATATTTCGCACAGCAGTTGTGCATCACACCCAAATACCTCTCCATCGTGTGCAAGCGCCACTCGGGCAAGACCGCCATCGACTGGATAACGGAGTATACGCTGGCCGACATCACCTACTACCTGCGCTCCACCACCAAGTCGATAAAGGAGATTTCGGGCATCCTCGGCTTCTCCAACACGTCCTTCTTCGGCAAGTATGTGCGTGAGCATCTGCACACTTCGCCCATGCGTTACCGTACCAATCTGAGAAAATAAGGTTCTTTTCAGAACCCGCCAAAACTGACAACAACATGAAACCTATACTGAAAAAACTGTTCCTTACGCCCCTTTTCCTTTCGGCCATATTCATGGCCAGTGCGCAGACACGCCCCACTGTCGCCGTTCTCGGCGACTCCTATTCCACCTACGAGGGATTCATCCCCAAGGAGAATGAAGTGTGGTACCATCAGCCTGCCGACCTGAAACACACGGATGTAACCCAGGTGGAACAGACCTGGTGGTGGCAGGTCATCAAGGAGGGAGGCTACAAGATGGGTATGATCAACTCGTGGTCCGGTTCCACCATCTGCAATTCGGGCTACAACGACGAGGACTATACCTACCGTTCCTTCATCACCCGCAGCGGCAATCTGGGCAATCCCGACATCATCCTCGTCTGCGGAGGTACCAACGACAGTTGGGCGGGAGCACCCATCGGCAATTATCAGTATGCCGACTGGAAGCGTGCTGACCTGTACACCTTCCGTCCCGCCATGGCCAAGCTCTTGCACGACCTGCAGACGCATTACCCCAATGTAGAGGTATACTTTATCCTCAACAGCGAACTGAAACAGGAAATCAACGAGTCGGTTGCCGAAATCTGCAAGCACTATGGTGTGCCTCTTATCCGCTTGAAGGACATCGACAAGAAGAGCGGTCACCCCTCCGTTAAAGGCATGAAGAGCTTTGCCGACCAGGTGCTGAAGGCTCTGAAGAAATAAGGTCTTTTGAAAAAGCAAGAAGAATGTCAAACATGAAAGCCGCCGGAATGAATCCCATTTCGGCGGCTTTCATGTTTGTTCTTGGTGGTAAGTAAATTTGTCAAAAGGTTTTGTGGGGGGAAGGGATACTGTGTGCTAATGCTTTCTGCTATTGGCCAAACCGTAGAAGTCATCCATAAAAATGTAAGAAGAAGCAAAAAGTCCCTCATAAAAATGTATGGATTCAACGAAAAGTCCCTCATAAAAGTGTATGGATTCAACGAAAAGTCCCTCATAAAAGTGTATGTGTCCAACGAAAAGTCCCTTATAAAAGTGTATAAAAGCTTTGTTATTTATTTGTTTTTCAGTATCTTTGCAGCAAAATTCAAGGAATTATGGAAAGACATATTATGCAAGACCTCATTGCATGGAAGAACAGAGCAGACAGGAAGCCCTTAATCTTGCTTGGTGCAAGGCAGGTTGGAAAGACTTATATCCTCAAAGAATTTGGCAGACGCGAATACGAGAACGTCGCCTACATCAACTGTGACAACAACGCCATGGTCAAGGATTTGTTCGCACCAGACTATAACATGGAGCGTATCATCCTGACGATTGGCGCCATTACCGGTGTCCAAATCCAACCAGGAAAGACCCTCATCATCATGGACGAGATACAAGAACTTCATCGCGGACTTTCCTCGCTCAAATATTTCTGCGAGAATGCACGAGACTACCACGTTGCCGTAGCAGGTTCACTGCTTGGCATCACCCTACACCAAGGGGAATCATACCCTGTCGGTAAAGTCAATACGCTCAATATGTACCCGATGACCTATGAGGAATTTCTCTTGGCATGCAGTAACCCGATGAGACTGGACGTACTACAATCCGGCGATTGGACTCTGGTAAAATCACTAAGCACCCTGTTCACACAACATCTGCGCGAATACTACCTTGTAGGAGGAATGCCCGAAGCCGTGAAGAAATTCATCGAGACCAATGATGCCAATGCCGTCAGGGAAGTGCAACTTGAAATCCTCAAGGCTTACGAGAAGGACATCTCGAAGCATGCACCAACCGAGCAAGTAATAAGGATCAATCAAGTATGGCAGTCCATTCCCTCACAGTTGGCCAAGGAGAACAAGAAGTTCATCTATGGTGTCATCAAACAAGGAGCCAGGGCCAAGGTGTATGAGCTCGCCATCCAATGGTTGATTGACGCAGGACTTATATACAAGGTGAACCGTATCAAGACACTAAATGTTCCTCTGAAAGTACATGAAGACCTCAGTGCCTTCAAACTGTTCTTGCTGGACTGCGGACTGTTAGGAGCTATGAACAACACACCTGCTGCCCTACTGCTTTTGCCAAACAAAGAGAACTCTGGCAAGGGAGATTTCACTGAGAATTTCGTATGTTCCCAACTCCAGTCTCTCGACGGGATTTCCACCTATTATTACAGTAAGGAAAACAGTCAGCTGGAGCTTGACTTTGTGATACAATTGGGAAACGACATCTTTCCCATAGAGGTAAAGGCCGAGGAGAACTTGCAGTCGAAGTCGCTCAAGGCTACATTAGCCGACTACCCGGACATGATAGGCTTGCGCTTCTCCATGAGCGACTATCGAGAGCAAGAACGCATGACCAATGTACCACTATATGGCGCAAGGGCATACCTCGCAAGAAAACGCAAAGAATACGAACTCCTTACGCTTGAACTTTTGCAAAAGCATCGCCCATAGCTAAAACATCTTCATGACCTTCTCAATGACGGGTGCCATGTCATAATACTTGTATTCGGCAAGACGTCCGCAGAAAATCACATTTTCCTCATGGGCGGCTGCCTTGCGGTATTCGTCCGCAAGACGGTTGTTAGCAATGTCGTTGACCGGATAGTAGGGTTCCTGCCCGTCCTTGTATTCCATCGAATACTCCTCGCTGACCACCGTCCTTGGGTTGTCATACACTTGCTGTCCGAACATCTCAAAGTGTTTAGTATGACTGAAAAACTTCTTCTTTACCCTTTGGATAGTAATCACACCTCTTCCTATCAACTTCGCCATTCGACCTGTACGGTTGGAACAATAAAGGCGTGCTCTAAAATTTTAGAGCACGCCTTAGCTTTTTATAAAAAGGTGGAGCTGGAGGGAATCGAACCCTCGTCCGCACAAGGAAACCATACGCTTTCTACACGCTTATTCCAGCCTTCGGTTTTCGAGGTATGACAAGACCTGGACCACCAATCATACCCTTATCCTCTAAAACTTCACCTGTGCAGCGAGGCATACACAGGCTATTTCCGATTTTCCTGCACCGCTTTACCAACAAGATTCGGAACTACATCCGTTGAGCGATGTCCCGTTCCAGCACCTTGTGCCGGAATAAAGCTAATCTACTGTGCTTCGATTAAGCAGCGAGAGCGTAGTTATTTTCGCCAATTAATTGTTTGTTCACTAAGATTAAGGAGGTAGCCAACGAGCCTCCGCGTGCTTACGTACCATTTCGTCTCGCCGTCAAATCCAGTCAACCCCAAGATATAAATGATACATCCCGACAACCGTTTTTCGATTGTCGGGATGCAAAGATAAGACGATTTTGCGGAATGTGCAAATTTTTTCCGCTTTTTCTTTTGTTTTGTCGAAAAATAGCGCTTCTGCTAACCGTACATGGGGCTTTCAGGGCGCATGTGTACTAAGGTTTATTTGTACTTGAAGTTGACAGACAGGCTGAGCTTGCCTGCCACGGCCTTGCCCCTATCCTTGGCTGGAGTCCACTTGGTAGAGGTTGCCACCTCTTTTACAGCGTTTATGGCAGCCAGCGAGATGAGCGTCTTGGCCTGTGTCTCCACGTTCTGCTTGTCCGTATCGCTCAAGCTGTTGTAGTCGTTGCCGGAGAGTGGCTTGCCCTGGTACTCCTTCACGGTGATGTCAGAGGCATTGCCCTCCTCGTCTACGGTTACTTCAAGTTTCACCTTGGCGTTGGCGCGGTATTTGCGGATGGCCTCGGGATACTTCATGGTGTCCAGTACCTTCATGCTGAAAGCCTCGTTGCCGCCGGGATATTCAGGCTTGGTGACATACTTGGTCAACTTGCCTGCATCGGCCAGTTCCTTCAGCTTCTGCTGCATCTTCTCTGCCACGACGGTGGTGAAGGCCACTTTGCCCTCAGGGTCTATGAGGTACATGGTGGGCAACCACTGTATGTTGTAGGCGCTGGATATCTTAGTCTCTTTCCACTTCTTGTACTCGCTGAACATGGTCCACTTCAGTTCGTTCTTCGTGCGGAACTCCTTCAGTTGGTCCTTGTCGGTGTCGAAGGACACGCCGATGAGTTTCACCATGTCCTTGTACTCCTTGTATATCTCCTTTACGGTAGGAATCTCCTTGCGGCAGTCGGGGCACCATGTAGCCCAGAAGTCGAGCACTACCCAGCATCCGGGGCGCATCAGACTGCCCTCAGGATGTGTGCGATAGTCGGATAAAGAGACAGCCGGAACACCGTTCTTGGCTTTCTTGATGATGAAATCGGGAGCCTCCGTGCCTGTGGCGAGGAGTCCCTGTGTGTATTTGGCGTCAGCGTCGTCGGTCTGTTGTGCCTGTGCCCCGCCTATTGACAAGGCCAGAAGGCAAAGTGATAAAATCGTTTTCTTCATTTTCTTTAGTAGTTTTTGGTGGTTAGTGTTTAGTGTTTAAGGCGCGTTCTAAAAACCGCCAAAGACGTTTTTAGAACACGCTCTTGATTATTTCTTGGTAGCTCTGATGAAGAATGCCATGAGGAGCACGTAGGCTATGAGCGAGCACACCTCCGACATGGGGTTGGCCCACCAGCTGTCGGCGATGCTCACCTCTATGCCTCCAAACTTGAGCAGGGCGCTCACCACGCCCATCAGTGCTCCGCCTGCAATGAATCCGCTGGCTATCAGCGTACCCTTTTCTCCGCGCTCGCTGTTCACCTTCTCATCCTTAGAGCGAGACGTGACATACCAGTTGATGGCACCGCCCACCAGCAGCGGCACGTTCAGCTCCAGCGGAATGAACATACCCAGTGCGAAGGCCAGTGCCGGAATCTTGAAGTAGGTGAGCACGATGGCGATGACAGCACCGATGGCATAGAGCACCCAGGGAGCGCCTACGCCGTTCATCAGCGGGTCTATCACGGCCGCCATGGCGTTGGCCTGCGGTGCTGCCAGCGATCCGGAAGCAAAACCGTAAGTCTCGTTCAGCAGCATCATCACGCCGCCCACGGTGGCTGCGCTCACCAGTGTGCCGAGGAATTTCCATCCCTCCTGCTTACGGGGCGTAGTACCGAGCCAGTAGCCTATCTTCAGGTCGGTGATGAATGAGCCGGCTACAGACAGGGCCGTGCATACCACGCCGCCCATGATGAGGGCTGCCAGCATGCCGCCCGACCCCTTCAGTCCTACAGCCACCATCACCACAGAGGCGAAGATGAGCGTCATGAGCGTCATGCCCGATACAGGGTTGCTGCCCACGATGGCTATGGCGTTGGCAGCCACGGTGGTGAAGAGGAAGGCGATGACAGCCACCAGCAGGATGGCGATGACGGCGAAGAGGAGGTTGCCCTCCATCACGCCAAACCAGAAGAAGAGGAAGGTGATGAGGATGGTGACGAGCGACCCTATGGCGATGATCTTGAAGGAGATGTCGCGCTGTGTGCGCTTCACGTTCTCGTCTACCTCGCTCTTGCCTTTCAGTTCCTTGGCAGCCAGACCTACGGCACCCTTGATGATGCCCCAGCTCTTGATGATGCCGATGATGCCTGCCATGGCGATGCCGCCTATGCCTATGCTGCGTGCGTACGCCTTGAATATCTCCTCAGGGCTCATCTCGCCCACGGTCTTCACGATGCTGGGATCCCATGCGCTGAGCACGGAGTCGTGGAAGATGACACTCATGCCCGGCACGATCAGCCACCATACCACGAACGATCCGAGGCAGGTATAGAAGGCATACTTCAGTCCGATGATGTAGCCCAGTCCGAGCACAGCCGCCCCCGTGTTCACCTTGAACACGAGTTTTGCCTTGTCGGCCAGGTCGCATCCCCATGCAGCCACACGGCTCGTGAAGTTCTCGTTCCACCATCCCAGGCTCGCCACGATAAAGTCGTACAGGCCGCCCACCAGTCCTGCTATGAGCAGCGGTTTGGCCTGGTCGCCACCCTTGGCACCCGAGACGAGCACCTGCGTGGTGGCCGTAGCCTCAGGGAAGGGATACTTGCCGTGCATGTCGCTCACGAAATACTTGCGGAAGGGAATCAGGAAGAGAATGCCCAGCACACCGCCCAGTGCGGAGGCCAGGAATATCTTCATAAACGAGGTGGTCATCTCCGGATACTTGGCCTGCAGGATGTAGATGGCGGGCAGGGTGAAGATGGCACCTGCCACCACGGCGCCCGAGCAGGCACCTATGCTCTGTATGATGACGTTCTCGCCCAGAGCCTTGCTGCGCTTGGTGGCAGTGCTCACGCCCACGGCTATGATGGCGATGGGGATGGCAGCCTCGAACACCTGTCCCACCTTCAGTCCCAGATAGGCTGCGGCGGCAGAGAAGATGACAGCCATCACGATGCCCCATGCCACCGACCAGAAGTTCACCTCCGGGTATGTCTTCTCGGGCGACATGAGGGGGTTGTATTCCTCCCCGTCCTTCAGTTCGCGGAAGGCGTTCTCGGGGAGGTTCATTTCTTCGTTCATTTTTTCCAATGCTTGTTATTCAGCTTGTTATTTCTCAATGCGGATAATGTATTCGCTCATGAAGCTGGCACCCGGCTGCAGGCGGTTCATCAGGTACTTGTCCTTGAACTCGCCGTCATACTCGGCCCAGTCGTGTATGCCGTACCATGGCTCGATGCATACGAAGGGGGCGTGCTTGCCCGTGGGGTTCCAGATGCCCACGGCTGGAGTCTTAAACTCGAGTGTGACGTGCGGTTCGCCCTGCTCGTTGAGTATGCTCACCTCCTTCACCTGGCTGTGGTCGAAGATGACGGCATCGTCGGCAAAGGTCTCCTCGCTCACTTCCCATACGCCGTTGTCGGTCTCTACGGTCTCCTTGGCCTGCGGGTCGATGCATCCGCCCACGTTGCCGAAGAGGCGCACGGGAGCAGCGTTGTCCAGCTTGAGCATGGCCTTCATCTCCTCGCCCTTCTTGCATCCGGGCACGAGGAATGCGGGGTGACCGCCTATCTGGAACATGATCTCCTTGTCGTCGGTGTTCTCCACGTGCCAGATGACGTGTACCTCGTTGCCCTCCAGGCGGTAGGAAATGGCGAGGTTGAAGTGGTAGGGATAGCTCTTCAGCGTCTCCTCGCTGTCGCAGAGGGCGAAGGTAAGTCGGTCGGCAGTCTTGCCCACCAGCTTGAACTCCGTGTCGCGTGCAAAGCCGTGGCGTGGCAGCGTATACTCCTTGCCGTCTATGCGGTAAGTGTCCTTCCACAGTCCGCACACGATGGGGAAGAGGATGGGGGAGTGGCGGTTCCAGTACTGCTCGTCTCCGTCCCAGAGATATTCGTTACCGTTGGCATCCTTGATGCTCTGCAGTTCTGCTCCCAGGGATGAAATCTCCAAGGTGAGCTGGTCGTTCTTGATTTGTTCCATTGTTTCTGTAATGTTTTAGTTTTGTTGTTATTTTTTTTATGTTGTGTTTCTTCGTGTGGATGTACGCCCGGGGTGAGACGCCGTTAGAACCCGCCTACAAAGTTATGCCTTTTTTTGCACAAAAACAAGAAAGTCTTTCCTTTTCTCGTCGGTTTGGTGTAATTTTGCACGGCGAAAGAGCGGGGGGATGCCCTCGGAGAAAGCAACAACAATAAAAGAAAAGGAAAAAAGAATGAATACAGGCAGTGCAAAAGTAAGAGGTTTCGCGGCAGGCATAGCCGCTGCAGTGTGTTACGGTACCAATCCTTTGGGTACGCTCCGTCTCTATGCCGACGGTTACAATTCGTGCAGCGTGCTCATCTACCGCTACGCCCTGGCGGTGTTGATGTTTGCCGTGGTGATGCTGGTTCGCGGCGAGACGTTCCGCATCAAGTGGGGACATGCCATACGCTTCGCCTTCCTCGGTGCCTTCTTCGCCCTGTCCAGCACCACGCTCTACCTCAGTTTCCACCACATGGAGGCGGGCATCGCCAGTACGCTGCTCTTCGTCTACCCCATCATGACTGCCGTGCTCATGACGGCATTCTTCCACGAACGTGTGACGTGGACCACCACCCTTGCCATCGCCCTTGCCGTCGTGGGTGTCGTCATGCTCTATCACGGCGATGGCACGGTGCGGCTCAGTACGGCGGGCTTTACGCTGGTGATGGTGTCTTCGCTGCTCTATTCGCTCTACATCATCTCTGCCGACCGATGGCAGGTGGAGATGACAGGAGTCAAGTTCACCTTCTGGGTGCTTGTGTTCTGCCTGCTCTCCATCGTCGTGTTTGCATGGGCTTCGGGCGAGGAGTTCCAGTTGCTGCGCACACCGGTACAGTGGGCGTGCGGACTGCAGTTGGCGTTGCTCCCCACCGTACTCTCGCTGTTCCTCATGACGGTTTCCATCAAGCTCATCGGTGCCACCCCTTCCGCCATCATGGGTGCCCTGGAACCCGTTACGGCCGTCTGCATCGGTGTGCTGGTGTACGGCGAGTCGTTCTCGCTGCGCCTTGCCTTTGGCATCCTCCTCATCCTGGCAGGTGTCATCCTCGTCATCATGAAGAAGAAAGGGGCTAAGAAATCGTAAAAAAGCAAGTTGGTAGCGTTTGCGCCCTTTCAGGGCGCGTTGCAACCGTACAGGTCGCTTATTTTTTTGCAATAGAATACTTCATTTTTCGCTCTTTTTCAGATAAAAGTAGTATATTTGCAAGCGAAAACATCAAAGAGGACAAGACTATGGCAGAAATAGTGAATTGCTACCCCGTGGGGGTGCAGACTTTCGAAACAATCAGAGAAGAAAAGTATCTCTATGTAGACAAGACGAAATACATCGTCGACTTCCGCGAGAAGAAGATGAGATATGTATTCCTGAGCCGCCCAAGGCGGTTCGGCAAGTCGCTCTTTGCCTCTACCCTGCAGGCCTACTTCGAGGGCAGGAAGGAATTGTTTGAGGGTCTCGCCATCGCCGAATACGAGAAGGAATGGGTAAAGCATCCCGTGCTCCACTTCGACATGAGCGGGGCAAAGCACATAGATGCAAAAGCGTTGGAGGGGTATCTCGACTTCATCCTCCGCCCCTATGAGGAGCTGTATGGAAAGAAGGAATGGGAGGACACGCCCAACAAGCGACTGATGGGACTCGTGGAACGCGCCCACGAACAGACGGGACAGAAGGCCGTGGTCATCATCGACGAGTATGACGCCCCGCTGCTCGATGTTGTACACGAGAAGGAGAACCTTCAGTCACTCCGCTTCATCATGCAGAACTTCTACAGTCCGCTTAAGAAGCTCGACCCACACCTGGAGTTTACTTTCATCACGGGCATCACCAAGTTCTCGCAGCTCAGCATCTTCAGCGAACTGAACAACCTCGACAACATCAGCATGTTCGACCAGTACTCCGCCATCTGCGGCATCAGCAAGACGGAACTCACCACCGTGATGCGCCCCGACGTGGAGTGTTTGGGCAAGGCACTCGGCATGACCTATGAGGAATGTCTGGAGGAACTGCGCCGTTACTATGACGGTTACCATTTCGGCAAGCACTCTGAGGATGTGTTCAATCCCTTCAGCC
>CAVKZC010000079.1:0-13206 GCA_963660455.1 Sphaerochaetaceae bacterium
GCGCTCTGTTTTAGAGTGCGGACAGAGAGGGTTTTGCCTATCGCTGAATAGTTACTGCCTTTGCCTCGCTTATTTGCCCAGGTCTATGGATATTCCTGCCATGAAGTTGGTGCCGTCCGTGAGGGGGGCGTTCAGGTAGTAATATTTCGGTTTGTAGCCGAAGAGGTTGTCGAGGGCGAGGTTCAGTTTGACGGCCTTTCCGAAACGCTGTACGAGCGAGAGTTTCCAGATGGTATAGGCGGGGTAGCTCACGGTGAGTGTCCCTTCGTTCACATTGCTGTAGTTCTTGAACTCCACGTTCTCTACGCCTGAGAGGAAACGGCCGTTCAGCCCGACGTTCAGTCCGTAGTTTTTCGTAAACTGGCGGTCGTAGTCTACGCGCGCATTGACGGCGTGTTCGCGTGCCGGGATATACTGGTTGTTGGCGGTGCTTCCGTTCTTGTCCTTGGGGAGTTTCTCCTTGGTATAGGCGTAGGTGAGGCGAGCCGAGAGACCGTTGCTCCAGCGTGCCTGTGCGCCTATCTCGCCTCCGCACACGTTATAGTTGGCGAGGTTGGAGTAGGGGAGGTAGGGCAGTTTGTCGGTCTTCTCCTTGAAGTAGGGGGCTGATGTGGATATCTTGTTCTTCACCTTATTGTAATATACGGAGGCTGTAAAGTTGTAATGCCCCTTGGTATATTCTGCCGAGATGTTGAAGTTGTGGCTTGTTTCCGACTTCAGGTCGGGGTTGCCTTCCACTATCCAGATGCCCGACATGTCGAAGTTGTAGTACTTCTCCTTGAGTGACGGAGCACGGAAGCCCATGCCGTATCCTGCCCTCAACGAAAGGTTTTGCAAAGGCTTGTAACATACATTGAGCTTGGGTGTTACGTGTGAGATGCTTCCGCTTGAGAAATAGTCGTAACGCAGTGCGCCCACCACTTCCCATTTGTCGTTGATGCGCCAGTCGTACTGGGCGAAGGCATCGAAGGAGTCCTGCTTGCGTGTGGTGCCGTCCAGATGGGTGTTGTAGAGGTAGTCGTGCATGTAGTCGGAACCGAAGGTAAGCACGTCTCCGTTGTCGAACGTATGGTTGTAGAGCAGGCGGAAGGTGTTCTGCACATTGCTGTAGTCGCGTATGTCGAGGCGTGTGATGCGCTGGTAGTCTGACTTGTCATACTGGTCGAAGGCATAGCTGAGCAGCAGGGCATCGTTGTCCGTGATGTCCCACATGGCCTTCAGTCCGCCCGTGAAGTCGCGGTAGCGCTCGGGCTGGTCGGCAGTGCGCACCGTTTCGCGGAAGAAGTATCCGGCACGCCCCGTCAGGCTAAAGCGCCGTGTAGGACTCCACACCAGTTGGTCCTTGAAGTTCAGGGTCTTGTCGCCGTATACGGTGCTGATGACACGTGTCACGGGGTCGGCGGCGCTGTGTACGGCATAGTTGCTGACGCGGTTGAAGTTGCCGGTAAGCATATTGTTCCAGTGCTTGCCGTTCAGTCCGAACGAGAGACCGTAGCGCTGCTCGTTATGCTTGGCGAGGCGCGCATTGAGGTTGAGCGTCCATGGCTTTTGGCTCCGCTTGGTGATGATGTTGATTACACCGCCCGTGGCATTGCTGCCGTAGAGGGCCGATGCGGCACCCTTCACGATCTCTATGCGCTCTACGTTGTCCATATTGAGGCGTGTAAAGTCGACGTCGTCCATGGTCTCGCCAGCCAACCGTTCGCCGTCTACGAGGAAGAGCACGCCCTGTCCTCCGAAGCCGGAGAAGTTGAGGTGTGTCTGCTGGTTCATGGCGTAGGAGAACTCCACGCCGGGCAGCTCCTGCTGCAGCAGGTCCTGCACATTGGTGGCATCGAGCCGTTCTATGTCCTTGGAGCCTATGACGCGGGTCTGGATGGGTGTGTCCTTCAGAAACTTAGGGGTGCGTGTGCCTGTCACCACCACCGCGTCGAGGTCAAACTGTCGGCTGATGGAGTCGAGGTATGCATCGTAGGTCTGTGCCTGTGCCATGGTGGCCAGGGGGCACATCAGTAGTATGGAGGATGCTGATAGCTTCATGTCTTTTCTCTCTCTCTTAGTAAGGGTACTTGTAGTTGATGGTGAGGTAGCACTTCGTGCCGCTGGGCGACATGTAGTTGGCGAGTTGGAGGGCGGCGTATGTGCCGTCTTCCAGTCGGAGGATGAACACGTGGTTGTTGTGCGTGAACGATGGCGGCATGGGCGGTATTTCCATGGCGAGCCACGAGGAGAGCACCTTGTTGATTTCTATGCCCTGCGAGGGCACGTAGCAGTCGAGCATATTCGCCTGACTGTCCCACACCTCGTTCTCGCTCCATTCGTCCTGGGTGAATGTCTTGTCGTGGAACGACTCGCTTGTCTCGGGCAACTGGTCCATCGAGGTGTATGTCGTTTCGTATACGGCACCTTTGTTTGTGCGCACGTTGTTGCGGTGTACGGCAAAGGTCCAGCTTGCGGGGGCTGTCTGCGCTTCGGTAGGGGTGTAGTAGGCGAAGGAGTTGTGCTGGACACCTGCCCCGAACACGTCAAACCAGTACATGTACTGTCCCGGTTTCTTGCCCTGTGTAGCAGCTGTGTGCCCCTCTTCGGTGGCGTCAGTGTTGCCCGTTTCGGTCATGGGGATGGGGTAGGCAGTAAACTCGGTCTGTGCCTTCAGCAGAGCGGTGGAGTCGCCACTGAGTTCGAGCTGGCGCAGTTGGTCGAGGTCGATGTAATACCAGTTTTCCCAATCGGTGGCATCCACCACAAGCTGTCCCTTGGAGGGGACAATGGCAGTGGCGGGCTGGTCGTATATACCGTCAAAAATGCCGTTACAGGCGGTGAGCATCAGCATGCCCACGCCTGCAACGGTATTCTTAAGATGATGCGTTATGGTTGTCTTCGTCATCTATGTTGTTGTAAAGTGTTCGAGATGTAGGTAACGGCAGTTGCTTACTTGTTGATGTACTTCTTGCCGTTCACAATAACCATTCCCTTGTAGCTTTCGCTCACCTGCTGTCCGCTCATGTTGTACATCTTGGCGTTGGTGTTCAGGGTCTCGTTAGCGGTAACGGAAGAGATGCCTGTTGTCGGTTCCTTGAATGAGGATGTAATCTGGTAAGGCATGTCACCCATGTGGAAATGATTCATGATTTGTTCAATATTGGTACCTGAGTATTTAACAAGAATGCCAATGACAGTATCGTATTTGTCGTTGAACTGGTAATCGTTATCCATGGTTGTTTTTCCATTGTACACAGCAGTGAAGTGGAATGACAGACCATCTTTTGTATAGTCGCGGTAGTAGCCTTCCCAAAGGTGACTGTAGGTCAGTCCCTTGACGGTGTATGTACCGAGCGTGAGATCACCCATCACGGTATTCTTCAATTCATAGGTAGGGATCTCTACGTCCAGTTTCTCAACATCGCCGTCCATGTACTTGCGGACGTTGTAGGTTACGCTCTCATTCTGGTAGTTGTATCTACCACCAACAGAAACATAGAGCGGTTTGGCCTCAACGGGCTTGACATAGTAAGCGTCGATGGTGTAGGTTAAGTCGAGCGGCATACTCCCATACTTGAACACAGCAGTAATGGACATCTTGTTGTCTGCCATGCTGTAAGAGCCTGACAGTTTACCGCTTGCAGTCTTTCCTTCGCTTACTGTCGCAGAAAAATCCTGTTCGCTGAATGTCACAAGATGTGTAGACATATCCATTGAAAAAGCAACGTTATCTACGGTAAAGGATGGAATCTCCATATTGCCATACTTCATCGCAGGGAATGTGATGGAACCTGCACTAGCTGATGTCATATTGAAAATGATAGTGTCGCTCTCACTTGCAATGTTCGCGCTAAGTACTGTCACATTAGATTTGCCCACAAAATTCATTGGGCCGTGCTGCGCCATCATATTCGTTGCCATCATCGTGGCAAAAACCAGTGTAAAGAATTTCTTCATGTCTTTTTTTGTATTGTAATTGGTGATTATTTGTTTCCTGAAATCTCTTTCTCGTCAGCGCTGTCCTTGGCGTTGTAGAACCAGAAGCCGACGATGAGGGCTATGAACACCACGAGGATGCCGACCATCTCCGCCACATGGTTGCCCGGGTCTACCCAAATCTCCTTGAAGAAGCCGTTGCGTGCTGCTACCTCCACGGCAGTCCAGAACACGATGATGGTGGCAAGTGACATGCGCAGGTTTCTGCCCCAACTGCCTATGTGCAACTGCTTCTTGAACATCAGGGCAGCACCGATGAGGCAGAGTATCGCCACGGCGTAGGTTACGGGATGTGTAGTGCCGAGGAACACGGGGTCGTAGCAGAACATCAGTACCAGGTAGAGGCCCCACATCATCACGTTCCATTCCATGAAGGTCACGATGCTGGCGTGGTGGGCCATGGGGCGCAGTTCTACGCGGTCCTTGATGCCGCAGTGGTTCTGTATCCACCGTATGAAGTCGCATCCCGTGCGGGTGCAGAACACGTACATCACGATGAACATCATCCACATGCCGAAGGTGGCAGGCATGATGAGGTACTCGGGGCGTGAGCCACGAATCTGCTTCAGTTCGGCACGGCTGAAGTCCTCAAGCGGTGTGCCGTTGATGTTAAACGTATGGTTTATCCCGATGCCGTTAACATACTCTGTTACAGTCTCTACCGTTCCGTTGCCTACGAGGTCGCAGTGTACGCTGTATCGCTGGGCATAATAGGCAAAGAGAAACTCCACCCATCCTGTCCAGAAGAGCAGTGCACCGGTCATTCCGAACACGGTCTGACGGGTGTCACCCTTCACGAATACGCCCCAGATGGTAATGACCAGTCCCACGAATCCCATGGCGAAGGCGGAGTAATGCAGTACGGTAGGCTCCAGCACATGCTCCATGATGATCATGAGGGCATGGCCCAGAGGCATCAGCAGTAAGATGATGAGCAAAGACCCTATCGTCTTGCCAAGGTGTATCTGTTTCATTTTTTACGTTTTTTACTTTTCCTCTAATCGGGGTGCAAAGTTATGACATTTTCGCAAACTGGGCAATACCTAAAAATGAGGATTTTGCATCACTTATTCATACTTCCTGTGGAAGACGAACAGGCATGCCGTGCCAGCCAAAGCCAGGGGCACGCCCACCATCGCCGGCCAGTTGAACCCCAGGCCGAGGCTCACGGGAATGCCGCCGAGGAACGCACCCGCAGCATTGCCCAGGTTGAATGCCGACTGTATGCAGCAACCGCCCAGCATCTCACCGCCCTCAGAGTGCTTGAGGATGAGAAACTGTTGGGGCGAGCTGACACCGAACAGGCATCCGCAGATGACAAACATCAGTCCTACCGACACCCATCCGTAATGGGACAGGAAGAAGACAAGAAGCAGTGCCACGGCCGAGACCAACTGGATGGTGCCGGCGATGCGCCCCGGCTTGTAGCGGTCGCAGAGCTGTCCGCTCAGCAGGTTGCCTATCACCATGCCCACACCGGCAAATGCCATGAGGGCAGAGATGATGGAGGCGTCGAAGCCGCCGTTCTTCTGCAGCAACGGAGAAATATAGCTGAACCAGCAGAGTACACCGCCATTGCCGAAGAATGTGGCCAGGAGGATAAGCCACGGAGCCTTGTGGTGCAGAAAGCGGAACTGTGCCTTCATGCCGTTGTTGGGAAGCGCCTCCACGTTAGGCACCCAGCAACGGATAAGGAGGACGGTGAGCAGACCCAGCAGGATGGACACGTAGAAAGGCATGCGCCACGAGAAATGGTGGCTCAGCATGGTGCCGAAGGGCACGCCCACGAGGTTGGCCACTGTCATGCCCGCACACATCAAGCTCACGGCACTGGCCCCCTTGCCCTCGCGCGCCAGTTTGACGGCGATGATACAGCCCACGCCAAAATAGGCACCGTGGGGGAGACCTTGTATCAAGCGCGCCAGAAGCAGTGTGGAGTATGTAGGGGCAAGACTGGCGCCCACGGCCCCGAAGGTCATTACCGAGGTGAGGAACAGCAAAATGTTTTTGGGACGGTACTTGTGCATCACGATGAGCGAGAACGAACCCAGGCAGACACCGAGGGCATAGACCGAGATGAGGTGCCCCGCCTGGGGGATGGATACCTGCAGGCTATTGGCTATGTCGACCAAAATGCCTTCCATGATAAACTCAGAGATGCCGAGCGTAAAAGTGCCCAAAGCAAGGGCAAAAAGACTTTTCTTCATTGTGTTGTGTGATGATAACCTGTTGAAACATAAATCCTGAAACAAGGCATAGCGCCTTTCGGGGTGCAAAATTACAAAAAAAGAGTAACATTCTCTTGGCACTTAACGGGAAAATGTGTACATTTGCAGAAAATGTAAAGACTGAAAAACATGAAACGTATCAAAAGACTTGCCACAGGGGCTACAGCAGCCCTCCTGCTTGTGTCCTGCGGCACAACACAGACAGTACCCCTGACGGGGCGCACGCACCGCATTTCGGTATCGGACGAGCAGGTGCTCAGCCTCTCCAACCAAGAATATACCAAGTATATGGCCTCTGCCAAGAAGTCGACCAACGCGCAGAACACGGCCATGGTGCAGCGCGTGGGACGCAAGTTGGCCAACGCCGTGGAGACATACCTCAAGCAGAACGGCTATGCCAGTGACGTGAACAACTATTCCTGGGAGTTTAACCTGGTGCAGGACAACAGTGCCAATGCCTTCTGTATGCCCGGAGGAAAGATAGTGGTATACGAGGGACTGCTGCCTTATACGAAGGACGAGACCTCGCTCGCCATCGTCCTGGGGCACGAGATAGCGCATGCTGTGGCCAAGCACAGCGCAGAGCAGTTGACCAAACAGCAGAGTCAGCAGACCGGTACCAGTATCCTCGGCACGGTGCTCAACCAGACTGTGGGCAGTGGTGTGGGGAGTATGGCGAGTGCCGTGGCAGGACAGTATTTCTCGTTCCGTAACCTGAAGTATTCGCGCGACAACGAGACGGAGGCCGACTATATGGGACTCATCTTCGCCGCTATGGCGGGGTACGACCCACAGCAGGCCATCCCCTTCTGGCAACGTATGTCGCAGGGCAGTAGTTCCAGCAACAAGAGCGACATCTTCAGCGACCACCCCTCTGACGCCAAGCGCATTGCCGCCCTGCAGCAGGAGATGCCTACGGCCCTGAAGTATTATCAGGCCGCCTCCACATCCTCCAAGACGGGGGCTTCCACCTCCAAGACGGGGGCTTCCACCTCTAAGTCTTCCACACCGGGCAAGTCGGCGAACGGCAAGAATACCAAGACGGTGAAGACCATCAAGGCTTCGTCGCTCTACGGCAAGTAGGACTCTTGGGGACGTCATGTCCCCAAATATGGAAATATGGAAATATGGAAATATGGAAATATGGAAATATGGAAATATGGAAATATGGAAATATGGAAATATGGAAATATGGAAAGGGCATACGCCACAAAGGCTATTGTCTTAACTCCTTAACTCCTTAAACTCCTTAAAAAAAACTCCTTCAACTTATGTTCGATTACATTACGCAAAATATTTGGCTCTTCTGGGTGGTGGTAACCTTCGCCTGCCTCATATTGGAGCTTTCATCCGGTGATTTTTATATCACCTGTTTCGCCATCGGAGCACTCGCCGGTGTCGTGTCGGCTGGTGCCGGACTCCCCTTCTGGATGCAGGTGGTGGTGTGGGCTGTATGCTCGATTCTCAGCATCTGGCTGGTACGCCCCAAACTGGTAAAGTTGCTGAGACACGGTGCCGACCACCGGCGAAGCAATGCCGATGCCCTCTTGGGACAGGTGGGCGAGGTGAGCGAGGTCATCGTGAAAGGTGGTTACGGCCGCGTGAAACTGGACGGTGACGACTGGAAATCGGTGGCACCTACGGCTCTCGCCGACATAGAGGTGGGCGCAAAAGTGAAGGTGGTGGGACGCGAGTCTATCATCCTCAGTGTGGAGCCTTTGGCGTAAAGAAAATAGTCATGAACCGTAAAGAAAATAATCATTAATCTTATAACCCTAATTGTTATGAACATCGGAATCTATGTACTGATAGCCATCGTGGTACTGGCTCTCGTATTTGTCAAGAAAACCATCGTTATCATCCCTCAGAGCGAGACGAAAATCATCGAGCGACTGGGCCGTTACTATGCCACACTGAAACCCGGCATCAACATCATCATCCCCTTCATAGACAGGGCAAAGGACATCGTGAGCATGCGCAACGGCCGTTACACGTTTACCGACAACATCGACTTGCGTGAACAGGTATACGACTTCGACCGACAGAACGTCATCACCAAGGACAATATCCAGATGCAGATCAACGCTCTGCTCTACTTCCAGATAGTGGACCCCTTCAAGAGTGTGTATGAAATCAACAACCTGCCCAACGCCATAGAGAAGTTGACACAGACCACCCTGCGTAACATCATCGGAGAGATGGAACTGGACCAGACGCTCACCTCGCGCGATACCATCAACACCAAGTTGCGCGCCGTCCTCGACGATGCCACCAACAAATGGGGCATCAAGGTGAACCGTGTGGAGCTGCAGGACATCACACCGCCCGAGAGCGTGCTCATGGCCATGGAGAAGCAGATGCAGGCCGAACGCAACAAGCGTGCCACCATCCTTACGTCGGAGGGTGAGCGAGAGAAGCAGCGCCTCCTCTCGGAGGGTGAGAAGGCCGCCATCGTAAACAAGGCTGAGGCCCTGAAGCAGCAGGCCATCCTCAATGCCGAGGGTGAGGCAACGGCACGTATACGCAAGGCGGAAGCGGAGGCTGTCGCCATACAGAAAATAACCGAGGCGGTAGGACAGTGCACCAATCCGGCCAACTACCTCCTGGCGCAGAAGTACATCGGCATGATGCAGGATGTGGCAAAGGGTAAGGACAGCAAGGTGGTCTACCTGCCTTACGAGGCCACCAACCTCCTGGGGGCTATCGGTGGCATCAAAGACCTTTTTAAAGGGTAAAAAGGTAAAAAAGTAAAAAGGTAAAAGGGTAAAAAGGCAAAAGGATAAAAAGAAAACGAAATGAAGAATATCTGTATTGTGACAGGGGCACGCCCCAACATTATCAAGGTGGCTCCGCTCGTAAGGGCTATCGTGCATGCCAAGGAAGAAGGCAAAGACGTGGATTACCGACTGGTGTATACCGGCAACGGCGATGACGCCACGTTGGAAGACTCTCTCTTTGCCGATTTGGAGATAGCACGCCCGGACGTGTGTTTCGGTGTCGACTGCGTGAACCTCAACGAACTGACCGGACAGGTGATGTCGCGCTTCGAAAGTTATCTGAAGACGAACCCCACCGATGTCGTGGTTGTGGTAGACGACCTGGCTTCGGCTATGGCAGCAGCTATCGTCACCAAGAAACAAGGCATTCTGCTCGCACACATTGCAGCAGGGACGCGCAGCTTTGACATTACCATGCCCAAGGAGATAAACCGTCTCGTCATAGACGGACTCTCGGACATGCTCTTCACGGCAGGCATCTCCAACAACAGCATTGCCAACAGGGAAGGTGCCGAACTCTCCAAGGTATACATGGTGGGCAATGTGCTCATCGACAACATCCGTTTTCTGCAGCAACGCATGAAGCGCCCGGCTCTCATGGACAGTCTGTCGTTGCAGGAAGGCAAATACATCGTGCTGACACTCAACCGCCACGCCATTATCAACAACAGTGAGGAGCTACGCCAGTTGGTTACTGTCGTGGCAGAAGAGGCGCGGACGGCTGGAGTACCTGTGGTGGCACCCTTGCGCGGAAAGGCACGCGAGGAGGTGGAGGCCATGGGCGCAGGTGTACTGTTGCCGGAGCCGCAGGGATACCTTGACTTCAGTTATCTCACGGCTTCGGCCATGGGTGTCGTTACCGATTCGGGCAATGTGGCGGAAGAGGCCACCTTCAACGGGGTGCCCTGCATCACGCTCAACAGTTATACCGAGCACGTCGAGACCGTAAAAGTGGGTACCAATGTCCTTGTGGGTGAAAATGCCGAAAAGCTGGAGATGATGCTGCGTGTCATGCTTCGCGGAGAATGGAAAAAGGGCGGTATTCCCGACCGTTGGGACGGTCGTTCTGCCGAACGAATCCTACAGACGATATTGTAGATAAAACATATTTGCGGTTGCTTGCATCCTGAAAGGACACAAGCAACCGCAATTTCGTGTATAGACGGAAAACAAAAAAGTGTGACATCCTTTCGGTGTCACACTTTTCTTTAGAGGTGCCTGGCGGAGTCGAACCGCCCTACACGGTTTTGCAGACCGTTACCTAACCGCTCGGTTAAGGCACCCTTTATATTCATTTCTGAATTGCGAGTGCAAAGGTAATGCTTTTATTTTGTTCCACCAAATTTTTTGTGAAGTTTTTTGTCGTTTGCCTTGCATTTTTCGTAGAATGCACAACCGGCGCAGTGGTAGTCCTTGCACTTTCTGCTTTGTCGCACAACTTTTGTAATGCAAAAGGCGGCATACGTAATGCATGCCGCCAGTATGATTGCGATAATAGCGTATTGTACTGCCATCTTTTATCCTACGGCATTGTAGCCATTGGTGGAGTTCTTGCGCATGATGTCGCGGATGTTCATCTCCTTGAAACCCTCTGCGCGGTGCTCGCTCTCCAGCAGTTCCTCTTCTTCCACGTCCTTGGCAGAACGGGTAAAGGTGAATGCCTTGTACTTGAACTCGGCGATGGCCCATCCTGCCAATGCCACAACCACCAGTGCGATAAAACCTATAAGTGCGTTCATATTCTCTATATATTAAATATGTATATTAAAAAAAGTTCTTGTTTACACTGCTTTTTTAGGAAGCGGATGCGTCGTCATTAATAGACATTGATAGTCGTATTGATAGCCGTCATTAATAGTCGTCATCGTCAGCTACCCCGTCAGCGTCGTCCAATCCCAGATTCTCCGGTTCGTCAAATGTGGTACGGTAACTCTCTTCTGTCAGTTTGTCATCGTCGAAAGTGTCGTCATCGTCTTCCGGGTCATTGTAGTGGTCTTCGATCTCGGGTGCATCCTCATCGTCGTCCTCTTCGTCAATGTCCTTGCCGATGATGTCTTCGTCCTCATCGTCCAGATCCTCGTCGTCGAATTTCATGCGTGCCTTTTCCATAACAGGCTTCTCCTTGGCAAAGATGGCCTCTGTCCATGTGCCTTTGGGTATTTCGAGTACCTCAAAACCGTCGTTCATCTTCTTCTCGTAAAGGCCGCCCGGCTTGTGCAGACGATCTTTGGGAAGGGTAGTGGTGCTTATCTCAAATCCGCTCTGGATGATGTCCTGTATGCTCTGGGGCAGACTGTCCCAGCCTCCACCGAAGTTGCGGTCCAGTACCTCCATGAGTTTGGTGGCACTGATGTGGCGGATGTTCTCGTAGGTCAAGTCGGTGACACGCAGGATGGGGCGCTTCTTGATGGCGTACTTTATCTTTCCTTCGCCCATGGCGAATGTTCCAGTCTTGAATCCGCGCTGTATGTATTTGTCAATGACTTCGGGGCGGTCTACCTTGATAGGCTCTAGCTCAAAAGCACTGCGTATGACATCGAGGTAGCGGTTCTGGTTGTCTTTCAAGTCAGAGTCTTTCTCTGCGCCTTCCCACAAGCGGAACACGTCGTTCTCCTGGAGATCCCAGGCTCCGCTCTTGGTCAGCGTCTTGAGGGTCAAAGCTTTTTCTTTCTTCATCTTTTTCTCTTTTGTTTATAGGCTGCAAAAGTAAATACTATATTTCTAATATCCAAATTTTCCGAATGATTTTTTGGAAAATATCTTCTTTTGTCGAGAGTCTCGTTTTTTTTGATTACCTTTGCATGACATGAATATTATAATGAGGAAAAAGAAGTATGAGTGAACCTTTGGCTGAGAGAATGAGGCCCCGTTCGCTGGCTGACTATGTGGGGCAGAAACACTTGGTGGGCGAGGGGGCAGTGCTGCGCAAGATGATAGATGCGGGGCGCATATCCTCGTTTATCCTGTGGGGACCTCCCGGTGTGGGCAAGACAACGTTGGCGCAGATTGTGGCACAGACGCTGCAAGTGCCGTTCTTTACCCTGAGTGCCGTGACGAGCGGTGTAAAAGACGTGCGTGAGGTGATAGAACGTGCCAAGAGCGGGCGTTTCTTCAGCTCGGCTTCCCCCATCCTGTTTATTGACGAGATACACCGGTTCTCCAAGAGTCAGCAGGACTCTCTGCTGGGAGCCGTAGAGAAGGGGGTCGTGACACTGATCGGTGCCACAACGGAGAACCCGTCGTTCGAGGTGATACGCCCGTTGCTCTCCCGTTGCCAGCTTTATGTGCTCAAACCTCTGGGCAAGGATGACCTGGAGGGACTGCTGAGGCGTGCCGTGACGCAGGATGCCGAACTCGGCAAGAAGCACATCGTGCTACAGGAGACGGCTGCCATGATGAGGTACAGCGGTGGCGATGCCCGTAAACTGCTCAACATACTGGAACTCGTCGTGGAGTCGGCGGGTACGGATGATGTCGTGATTACGGACAGTATGGTGGAAAGTCAGCTGCAGCAGAACCCCTTGGCCTACGACAAGCAGGGAGACATGCATTACGACATCATCTCGGCCTTCATCAAGAGCATACGAGGCAGTGACCCCGA
Organism: Sphaerochaetaceae bacterium; assembly: GCA_963660455.1. Classification (GTDB taxonomy): domain Bacteria; phylum Bacteroidota; class Bacteroidia; order Bacteroidales; family Bacteroidaceae; genus Prevotella. The sequence goes on from CAVKZC010000079.1 coordinate 12,585, forward strand.
TGCTGCTCTATACTGGATGGCACGCATGATAGAGGGTGGTGAAGACCCTCAGTTTATTGCTCGCAGAGTGGTCATCAGTGCCTCGGAGGATATTGGGCTTGCTAATCCCAATGCCTTGCTGCTGGCCAACGCTGCATTCGATACGGTGATGAAGATAGGGTGGCCGGAGGGCCGCATCGCCCTTGCCGAGGCTGTGGTCTATCTGGCCACGAGTCCCAAGAGCAACAGTGCCTATCTTGCCATCGATGCCGCGCTCGGCAAGGTGCGCCAGACGGGCAACCTGCCCGTGCCGCTCCATATACGCAATGCGCCTACTAAGTTGATGGCCGAACTGGGGTATCACGACGGCTACAAATATCCGCACGACTATCCCGGCCATTTCACACCGCAGCAGTACCTTCCTACGGAGCTTGGCGCAAGTCGTTTCTGGCATGCGCAACATTCGCCGTCGGAGGAAAAACTGTACCAGTGGATGTTGAGTTGCTGGGGAGACAGGTTTAGAGAATAGAGCGAAGAGACCCTCTAAAAGTAAAAAGGTAAAAAAGTAAAAAGGTAAAAAAGCCGATTAAAGGTAAAAAAGTAAAAAGGTAAAAAAGCCGATTAAAGGTAAAAAAGTAAAAAG
>CAVKZC010000080.1:0-13021 GCA_963660455.1 Sphaerochaetaceae bacterium
ACGACCCCCTGATTAACAGTCAGGTGCTCTAACCAACTGAGCTATTGAAGCATTGTTGTAAATGATTTCTCATTTGCGAGTGCAAAGGTAGTGACTTTTTTTGTTACCACCAAATATTTTCCTAAAAAAATCGCATTTATTCTCAAAAAAGTTCATTTTCCCTTGTTTTTGGCCGTAGATATGGAGATAAATGCGTATTTTTGTAGTCGAGTATAATAAATATGGCAATGACAAGAAAAACAATAATTATGCTGTTGTTACTCCTGCCGGGAGTGACGGTATGGTCGCAAAAGACAAAAGACCATGATTTCACGGTAGCCAAGAACATGGATATGTTTGCTGCCATCTACAAGAATCTCGACATGATGTATGTCGATACGCTGGATGCGGACGAAGTGATAGGCCATGGCATCAATGCCATGCTGAACAGTCTGGACCCCTATACGGAGTACTATCCCGAGTCGGAGGTGAAAGAACTGAAGAAGGTGCTGACGGGCAAGTATGCCGGTGTGGGGGCTGTGGTGCGCTACAACTACCAGTTGGGCTATACGGTAATCAGCGAGCCTTACCAGGGCATGCCTGCCATGGAGGCAGGACTGAAGAAGGGCGACATTATTCTGAGCATCAACGACTCGACCATGAAGGGCAAGGAGGTGGGCTATGTGAGTGACCACCTGCGTGGCGACCCCGGCACTTCGCTCGTGGTGAAGGTGAAACGCCCCAGTACGGGAAAGACGATGAAGGTAAAGCTCACCCGCCGTACCATACAGATGCCGTTCCTGCCTTATTACGGTATGCTGGACGGGGGGATAGGCTATATCAATTTCAATTCATTCACCGACCAGTGTGCCAAGGACGTGAGGCGTGCCTTCATCGACCTGAAGAAGCAGGGCGCCAAAGGACTGATCTTCGATTTGCGCAGCAACGGAGGCGGGTCGGTGAGCGAGGCGGTGAGCATCGTCAACATGTTCCTGCCCAAGGGCAAGACGGTGCTGAAGATGGTGGGCAAGCTGCAGCGTGCCAACAGCGAGTACCGCACTACCGTGGAGCCGATAGACACGGTGATGCCCATGGTGGTGCTTGTGAGTGGCAATACGGCCAGTTCGAGCGAGATAACGAGCGGTTGTCTGCAAGATTATGACCGTGCTATAATATTAGGTACGCGCACGTATGGAAAGGGGCTCGTACAGGCTACGATGGACCTGCCCTACAACTCGCAGATGAAGCTGACCACCAGCAAGTACTACATACCCAGCGGCAGGTGTATACAGGCATTGAACTACAAGCACTCCAAGGGCGGCTATGTGGAGCATGTGCCCGATTCGCTTACCAAGGTGTTCCGCACGGCATGCGGCAGGGAGGTGCGCGACGGCGGAGGCATCAAGCCCGACGTGGAGGTGAAGCCCGACTCGCTGCCCAATATCGCCTATTATCTGGCAGGTGCACGGGATAGCAGTGAGGTGATGCTCAATTACGAGGTAGACTATATAGCCAAGCATCCCACCATCGCCCCCGCCAAGGATTTCGCCTTGACGGATGCCGACTACGACGAGTTTAAGAAGCGGGTACTTGCATCCGACTTCAAGTATGACCGCGAGACGGAGAAGTATCTGAAAGACCTGGAGAAGCTGGCCCGCTTCGAAGGCTATTACGACGATGCAAAGCCCGAGTTTGAAGCCTTGAAGAAGAAGCTGAGCCATAATGTGGCGAAGGACCTCGACTACAACAAGTCGTACATCAAGCAGCTGCTCGAGGATGACATCGTGGCGGCCTACTATTACCAGGCCGGTGCCATCGAAAATTCGCTCCGCTATGACAAGCAGGTGAAGGAAGCCCAGCGCATCCTCAATGCTCCGGAAGAGTACGCCAAACTGCTGCGGCCAGCCGAAAACAAGGCAGAAAATGTACACAAATAACTAAATGTGTGCACGTTGTGGAAGAAAACAAGAAAAAGATTTGGATAGTAGCGAAATTATTCGTAATTTTGCAACGTTCAGTGGAATGAGGGACTCCGGAGAGTTCCTCATTTTATTTTAATAAAGAATATATGATAGACAAAAACGTCGTAAAAAAGTTAGTTGACGAGTGGCTTCAGGACAAGGAATACTTCCTGGTAAGCATAGAGATTAGTCCGGACGACAGAATCGTGGTGGAGATAGACCATGCCGACGGCGTGTGGATAGAGGACTGTGTGGCCTTGAGCCGTTACATAGAGGAGCGCCTGAGCCGCGATGACGAAGACTACGAGCTGGAAGTGGGCTCGGCAGGTCTTGGCCAGCCGTTCAAGGTGCCGCAGCAGTACATTAACTTTATAGGCAAGGAAGTGGAGGTGCTTGATGCCGACGGAAAGAAAGTGAAAGGACTGCTGAAGTCGGTAGACGGCAATGACTTCGTGGTTGCCGTGGAGGAAAAGGTAACGGTGGAGGGGAAGAAGCGCCCCGTGAAGCAACTGGTAGACCACCCCTACCAGATGGACAAGGTAAAATATACAAAATACATAATAAGTTTCAAGTAAGCTATGGCAAAAAAGATGCAAGAAGAAACTGCGAGTATGATTGATACATTCCGCGAGTTTAAGGAAACCAAGAATATCGACCGTACTACATTGGTAAGCGTGCTGGAGGAAAGCTTCCGCAACGTGCTTGCCAAGATTTTCGGTAGTGACGAAAACTTTGATGTGATCGTTAACCCCGACAAGGGCGACTTCGAGATCTACCGCAACCGTGTGGTTGTGGCCGACGGCGAGGTGGAGGACGAGAACAAGGAGATCCCCCTTACCGAGGCACGCAAGATAGAACCCGACTATGAGGTGGGTGAAGACGTGAGTGAAAAGGTGGACTTCAACAAGTTTGGCCGCCGTGCCATCCTGAACCTCCGCCAGACCTTAGCTTCCAAGATTCTGGAACTGGAGCACGACTCGCTCTACAACAAGTACAAGGACCGCGTGGGTCAGGTCATCGCCGGCGAGGTGTACCAGGTGTGGAAACGTGAGGTGCTCATTGTCGATGACGAGAACAACGAGCTGATACTGCCCAAGTCGGAGCAGATACCCGGCGACCAGTACCGCAAGGGCGAGACCATCCGTGCCGTCATCCTGCGTGTGGACAACGAGAACAACAACCCGAAGATCATCCTGAGCCGTACGGCTCCTCTGTTCCTGGAGCGCCTGCTCGAGGCCGAGGTGCCCGAAATCAACGACGGCTTGATAGCCATACGCCGCATAGCCCGCATGCCGGGTGAGCGTGCCAAGATTGCCGTCGAGTCGTTCGACGAGCGCATCGACCCCGTAGGTGCATGCGTCGGTGTCAAGGGTAGTCGTGTACACGGCATCGTGAGGGAGTTGTGCGGCGAGAACCTCGACGTCATCAACTACTCTGCCAACATCAAGCTCTTTATCCAGCGTGCTTTGGCTCCTGCACAGGTAACCTCTGTAACCCTCGACGAGGAGAACAAGAAGGCAGAGGTCTATCTGCAGCCCGAAGAGGTGAGCCTCGCCATAGGCCGTGGCGGTATGAACATCAAGTTGGCTTCCATGCTGACCGAGTATACCATAGACGTGTTCCGTGAAATCAACGACAACGAGGCCGAGGACGACATCTATCTTGACGAGTTCTCTGACGAGATAGACCAGTGGGTGATCGAAGCCATCAAGAGCATAGGACTCGACACGGCAAGGCAAGTGCTGAAAGCTCCGCGCAACATGTTGATAGAAAAGGCTGACCTGGAAGAAGAGACCGTCGACAACGTGCTGAGAGTGTTGCGTGCCGAGTTTGAAAAGTAAAAACGTTAAGGCGGGTTCTAAAAATTACCTTTGTAGGATTTTTGCATTTTAGCCGAGCAGATTTTTCTTTCTTCTTGAAGGAGTATAGCGGGCTATACGACTGAAAGAGAAAGAAAAAGATGCCGGATAAAATCAAAAAGACACAAAGAGCAATCCGTCGAATCAAGAATGTTAAAAGTGCGTGGGATTTTTAGAACACGCCTAAAGAAGAAGGGATAAAAAGTAAGTATGAGCATCAGATTAAACAAAGCAATACGCGAATTGAATATAGGGCTCCAGACGGCAGTGGAGTTCCTGAAAAAAAGGAATGATTTGGGGGAAGTCAAGGAAGAGCTGAGCTTCAAGTTGAACGACAAGCAGTATCAGGCTCTCACCGATGCCTTCAGACAGGACAAGGAGGTGCGTAGCCAGGCCGAAAAGCTCTTTTCCAAGAAACCCAAGGAGAAGAAGCCCGAGCAGAAAGGCAACCGCGCCGAGAATGTCTTGCATGCCAAGCCCCAGCAGCAGTATAAGCCGTTGGGCAAGATTGACTTGGACAATCTTGGCAAACCGTCTGTTGCTCCAAAAACTGTAGTGGCTCCTAAGGAAGAGACTGCTGCCGTCAGTCGTGAGCCACAACCCAGTGCGCCCAGTCAGCAGACTGCCCCGCAACCCGCGCCTGCTCCCAAGAAGGAAGAAAAGGCCGCTCCTGCCGTAGCAGAGGCAAAGAAGCCCGAGGCCAAAGTTGAGGCCAAGGCCCCCGAGGCAAAACCGGAGGTGCAGGCCGCTACTGCCCCAGCTACTGCCGAGATGCAGAACAGCAATGTCTTCACGCTGAAGAGCGAGAAGAAATTCGCCGGCAATGAGCCTAAGGTGTTGGGCAAGATAGACCTGTCTGCCCTCAACCAGAGCACACGCCCTAAGAAGAAGTCGAAGGAGGAGCGCCGCAAGGAGCGCGAAGAGAAACTCGCCCAGCAGCATGGCGAGCGCAAGAAGCGCGTACGCATCAACAAGGAGCGTGTCGACATCAATGCCGAGGTAAGGCAGAATGGCGGCAACAACGGCGGAGGCAACGGCAACAACGGCGGTAACAAAAAGAAGAAAAACAATAACAACAACAATAACGGAGGCAACAACGGCAAGAACAACAGGGGCAAGGGCGGAAACAACCAGCGCCAGTTGGAGGTAGACGACGAGGCAGTAGCACGCCAGGTAAAGGAGACGCTTGCCCGTCTTACCAGCAAGAGCCAGAACAAGAAGGGTGCCAAGTACCGCAAGGAGAAGCGTGAGGCCGTGCAGGAGAAACTGCAGGACCAGGCACGCAAGGAACAGAAGGAAAGCAAGATACTGAAGCTTACCGAGTTCGTTACCGTCAGCGAACTGGCAACGATGATGGATATCTCCGTCACACAGGTCATCTCTACTCTGATGGGTGTGGGTATCATGGTGTCTATCAACCAGCGCCTCGATGCCGAGACCATCAATATGGTGGCTGAGGAGTTCGGCTTCAAGACCGAGTACGTGAGTGCAGAGGTACAGGAGGCAGTGAGCGAGGAAGAGGACGACGAGAACGACTTGGTGCCACGTGCCCCGATCGTGACCGTGATGGGCCATGTAGACCATGGTAAGACCTCATTGCTCGACTACATCCGCAACACCAACGTGATTGCCGGTGAGGCAGGAGGTATCACCCAGCACATCGGTGCCTACAGTGTGACGCTGAACAGCGGCCGTAAGGTAACCTTCCTCGATACGCCGGGTCACGAGGCGTTCACCGCCATGCGTGCCCGTGGTGCACAGGCCACCGATATCGCCATCATCATCATTGCTGCCGACGACTCCGTGATGCCTACCACCAAGGAGGCCATCGCCCATGCACAGGCTGCAGGTGTGCCGATGGTGTTCGCCATCAACAAGATAGACAAGCCGGGTGCCAACCCCGACAAGATACGTGAGGACCTGGCCAACATGAACCTGCTCGTAGAGGAGTGGGGCGGTAAGTACCAGTGCCAGGAAATCAGTGCCAAGAAGGGTATCGGTGTACACGACTTGCTCGACAAGGTGCTTCTGGAGGCCGACATGCTCGACCTGAAGGCCAACCCCAACCGTCGTGCATCTGGTACCATCATCGAGTCTTCGCTCGACAAGGGACGTGGATACATTTCCACCGTGTTGGTGGCCAACGGAACCCTGAAGGTGGGCGACATCGTGCTTGCCGGTACTTCATGGGGACGTGTGAAGGCCATGTTCAACGAGCGTAACGCCAACATCAAGTCGGCTGCGCCCGCTGAGCCAGCCATCATCCTCGGTCTGAACGGTGCGCCTACCGCAGGCGACCAGTTCCACGTCATCGAGACGGAGCAGGAGGCACGCGAGATAGCCAACAAGCGTGAGCAGTTGCAGCGCGAGCAGGGCTTGCGTACGCAGAAGCGCCTGACCTTGGGCGACATCTCCCATCGCATTGCCCGTGGCGAGTTCCACGAGATGAACGTCATCGTGAAGGGTGACACCGACGGTTCTGTTGAGGCTTTGAGCGACTCGTTCATCAAGCTCTCTACCGAGAAGGTACAGGTCAACGTCATCAGCAAGGCCGTGGGTCAGATCTCCGAGAACGACGTGATGCTCGCATCCGCTTCGGATGCCATCATCGTAGGTTTCCAGGTTCGTCCTTCTGCCGATGCCCGTAAGGCTGCCGACCGTGAGGGCGTGGAGATCAACACTTACTCCATCATCTACGATGCCATCGACGATATCAAGAGTGCGATGGTGGGTATGCTCGACAAGGTGAAGAAGGAAATCATCACCGGTCAGGTAGAGGTGAAGCAGACCTTCAAGATCAGCAAGGTGGGTACCATCGCCGGTGGTCTCGTTACCGAGGGTAAGGTACACTCTAAGGACAAGGCCCGCGTTATCCGCGACGGTATCGTTATCCGCACAGCCGACATCGGTGCCCTGAAGCGTTACAAGGACGACGTCAAGGAGGTTGTCACCGGTATGGAGTGCGGTTTGAGCCTCGTCAACTTCAACGATATTCTGGAAGGCGACATCATCGAGACCTTCACGGAGATCGAGGTCGAGCAGAAACTGTAAGGAATGTGAAGAGTGAAGGAGTATCTCCTTAACTCCCAAACTCCCAAAGACAATAAAGGTAGGGATGAGCCCATGCAAGGCTTATCCCTATTTAGGGTTAAAATAACGAAAGGTTATTCTATAAATAGCAATGGCAGAAAAAGAGAAAGAACAAAATCAGGTTGTCAGGGACGTGATAGACCAGAAATACGAGTATGGCTTTACCACCGACGTGCATACTGAAATCATAGAAAAGGGACTCAACGAGCATGTTGTGCGCCTTATCTCGCAGAAGAAAGGAGAGCCTGAGTGGTTGCTCGACTTTCGTCTGAAAGCCTACAATTACTGGAAGACACTCAAGGAGCCAAAGTGGGGGCACGTGCATGTGCCGCCCGTCGACTACCAGGAGATTTCATACTATGCCGACCCCTTGGCCAAGAAACCAAAGAACAAGGAGATAGACCCGGAGCTGGAGAAGACATTCGACAAGCTCGGTATTCCCTTGGAGGAGCGTCTGGCTTTGAGCGGCACCGCCGTCGATGCCATCATGGACTCCGTGTCGGTGAAGACCACTTTCAAGGAGAAACTCCGTGAGAAGGGCGTTATCTTCTGTAGTATCGGCGAGGCGGTAAAGGAGCATCCCGACTTGGTGAAGGAATACCTGGGAAGCGTGGTGCCTTACCGCGACAATTTCTATGCAGCATTGAACAGTGCCGTCTTCAGCGACGGATCGTTCGTGTACATTCCCAAGGGCGTGCGATGCCCGATGGAACTGAGCAGTTACTTCCGCATCAATGCCCGCAACACGGGACAGTTTGAACGCACGCTCATCATCGCTGAAGACGATGCCTATGTGTCTTATCTGGAGGGATGTACCGCACCGATGCGTGACGAGAACCAGCTTCATGCCGCCATCGTCGAGATTATCGTCAAGGATAACGCTGAGGTCAAGTATTCCACCGTGCAGAACTGGTATCCAGGCGACGAGAACGGCAAGGGCGGTGTCTTGAACCTCGTGACCAAGCGGGGCGACCTGCGCGGTGTCAACTCCAAGTTGAGCTGGACGCAGGTGGAGACGGGGTCTGCCATCACATGGAAGTATCCTTCCTGCATCCTGCGTGGCGACAACTCCGTGGCTGAGTTCTACAGCGTTGCCGTCACCAACAACTATCAGGAGGCCGACACCGGCACGAAGATGATACACATGGGCAAGAACACCAAGAGTACCATCATCTCGAAGGGAATCTCGGCAGGCCACAGCCAGAACTCCTACCGCGGACTGGTGCGTGCCACGGCGAATGCCGACAACGCCCGCAACTACAGTTCCTGCGACTCGTTGCTCCTGGGCAGCAACTGTGGGGCGCATACCTTCCCCTATATGGATGCCCACAACGACACGGCTGTGTTCGAGCATGAGGCCACCACCTCGAAGATTTCGGAAGACCAGCTCTTCTACTGCAACCAGCGAGGTATCCCCACAGAGGAGGCCGTCGGACTCATCGTGAACGGCTATGCCAAGGAAGTGCTCAACAAGTTGCCTATGGAGTTTGCCGTCGAGGCGCAGAAACTCCTCAGTGTGTCGCTTGAGGGAACGGTAGGATAAGTCCCGACGGTTCCGTAAGGTGTCAAGCATCAAACCAAAAAAGGCACAAAGGGCAGTTGGCCAAAACAAGAAGTTTAACAATGCGTGGATTTTTTGGACACGCCTAAAATAGAGGGAAATATGAGACAGATGCTTCTTTTGCTGTTTGCGCTTGCTGTCATGCAGGCTACAGCACAGGTAAAGGTGGGGCAGAAGCCAAGTGCGCTTGCTGTACCGCATGACTCGTTGACAACATCGCTTGCCGCCAAGAACCGACTGGCAGGCATGAACGACAAGTGTCCCGCAGGGCAGACCGCCCAGAGCGACACGGCCACGCAGTCCATCATGTTGAAACGTCAACTCAACAGCATGCCTGTGTCCGACAATCTCAAGATGCGCCCGGTAGACTACAAATACCTGCCTTCTACGTCTTTCACTCCCAATATGCCCGAAGACCAGGGACAGCTTCGTCTGCGTCGTCGCAACAATGCAGAGGACGGATATGGAAGTTCCTTGGTAGAGGCTGGTGTGTCCATATTGCAAGGAATTTTAAAATAAGACTAATTTTATGTTAGAGGTAAAGAATCTGCATGCTACCATTGCAGGCAAAGAAATATTGAAAGGTATCAACCTGACCATCGGTGACGGTGAGATACATGCCATTATGGGACCGAACGGTTCCGGTAAGTCAACCTTGAGTGCTGTGCTCACGGGCAACCCGCTCTATACAGTGACAGAGGGCGAGGCCATCTTCAACGGCAAGAACCTGCTGGATATGAAGCCCGAAGACCGTGCACGTGAGGGATTGTTCCTCTCTTTCCAGTATCCCGTGGAGATTCCGGGCGTGAGCATGACCAACTTTATGCGTGCTGCCATCAACGCCAAGCGCGAATACCAGGGATTGGAACCGCTGAACACAAGCGAGTTTATGAAACTGATGCGCGAGAAGCGCGAACTGGTAGAACTCGACAGCAAGTTGGCGCGACGCTCTGTGAACGAGGGTTTCTCGGGAGGCGAAAAGAAGCGCAACGAGATATTCCAGATGGCCATGTTGGAACCCAAGCTCTCTATCCTCGACGAGACCGACTCCGGACTCGATGTGGATGCCATGCGCATTGTGGCAGACGGCGTGAACAAGATGCACACCGACCAGACTTCAGCCATCGTCATCACCCACTACGAGCGTTTGCTCGACATGATCAAGCCCAGTGTGGTACACGTGCTCTATAAGGGTAGGATAGTGAAGACTGCCGGACCTGAGCTGGCTAAGGAGATAGAGGTTCGCGGCTATGACTGGATCAAGGCTGAGGTAGATAAGTAAGGATGTAAACTCCTTAACTTCCTTAAAAGATAGAACAAGAAATGAACGCAGAGAAACAATATCTGGAATTGTATCACTCTTCTTCGCGGATGATCAAGAAGAACAGTGCCGAAGTGCTCAATGCCGTGCGCGATGCCGCTTTCGACGACTTCCATAGCTTGGGCTTCCCGACACGCAAGGTGGAGCGATACAAATATACCGACATGGAGAAGGTGTTCGAGCCAGACTATGGCTTGAACCTCAACCGCCTTGAAATACCTGTCGACCCCTATGAGGCTTTCCGTTGCGATGTGCCCAACCTGAGTACGTCACTTTACTTCATCGTCAACGACAGTTTCTACAGCAAGGCTCTTCCCAAGGTGGAGCTTCCTGAGGGTGTCATTGTCGACTCCTTGGGCAAGGTGGCGGCAGAAAACCCCGAACTCATCGCTAAATACTATGCCAAGATAGCCAAAACCGGTGAGGACGGCATCACTGCCCTCAACACGATGTTGGCACAGGACGGACTCTTTGTCTATGTGCCCAAGAACGTGAAGGTGGAACGTGCCATTCAGGTAATCAATATCCTACGTTCGGATGTAGACCTGATGGTGAACCGCCGTGTGCTCATCGTCCTGGAGCAGGGGGCAGAGGCCAAGTTCCTTTTCTGCGACCATGCTGCAGACGACCGCAACTTCCTCGCCACGCAGGTTATCGAGGCTTTTGTGGGCGAGAACGCCAGTCTTGACCTTTATTGCCTGGAGGAGACCCATATCAAGAACCGCCGCGTGAGCAATGTCTATATTGAGCAGCAGGCCAACAGTCGTGTGAACCACAACGTGATAACCCTTCATAACGGCATCACCCGCAACCGCCTCGACCTTGTGTTCAAGGGAGAGGGAGCTGAGTGTTTCTGCAATGGTTGTGTGATAGCCGACAAGAACCAGGTGGTAGACAACAATACGCTCATCGACCATCAGGTAGGCCACTGCACGAGCAATGAACTTTACAAGTATGTGCTCGACGATGAGGCTCGCGGAGCCTTTGCCGGTCGTGTGCTGGTGCGCAAGGATGCCCAGAAGACCACATCGCAGGAGACCAACCAGAACCTTTGCGCCACCAAGACCGCCCGTATGTTCACCCAGCCCATGCTGGAGATCTACGCCGACGATGTGAAGTGCGCCCATGGCAGTACGGTGGGCCAGCTCAACGATGCAGCACTGTTCTATATGCAGCAGCGTGGCGTGAGCCGCGACGAGGCAAAGATGCTTCTCCAGCTTGCCTTTATCAACGAGGTAATCGACAAGATGGAGCTGGAACCGTTGCGCGACCGTCTCCATCATCTCGTGGAGAAGCGTTTCCGTGGCGAGTTGAACAAGTGTGAGGGTTGCAGACTCTGCAAGTAAAAGGGTGTGCGGCTATAAAGACAGGGAATATAAACGTATGCTATGGAAAAGATAACAAAAAAGACAGTCTTGCTGTTGCTGGCCTTGTTCGTCCACATGGGTACAGCCATGGCGCAGATACCGGTGTTCTGCGGCGAACACAAGTATGATGGCGAACACAAGAACGAAGTGTCGGGGTATCTTCAGGTAGGTACGAACATCATCACGGGCAAATTTCTGGGCCCGTCGGTTTCGTATACCCGCCACTTGACCAACCGCATCAGTGTGAATGCCGGGTTCGACCTGCCGTTCGGCAAGGGAAAGAACGGCATCTCCACTTCTGCCACCTATCGCCTGCCAGCTTCTTACATGAACTTCTATTTCTCGGGGAAGCTGCTCTACAATAGATATACCGACTATAAGGTCAACGAGTATAACGCCAATATCTCGGCAACGTTCGAGACTCCCTATTTCGACCTTACCTTGGGCGAGACGCTCATCCGTTACAACATGCTGGGAACCGGGTATACAGAGCCGCTTACCCTCACCTTCGGTACCGGTGTCAATATCCGTCCACGGTGGAACTCATGGAACATCGGCCTTTTCCTGCGCAACTATGATGACTTCTACTATGAGAACTGGAACATCAACTGGGGTGTGCGCTGGAATGCCAATCTCAAGAAAAGGCTGAAACTATACGGCGAACTGAATATCCGTCCTGCCGGAAGTACGAGCCAGTTGGCAACCAGGTACGAATCATCATTAAAGGTAGGACTTAAATATCTGTGGTAAATGAGAAATATTAGCAATACAATAATCGGACTGGCAGTAATGGGCTTTTGCCTGTTGTTTTCTTCCTGTGACAAGGTGAGTCCCACCGGTGTGCTTATCGGTGGTTCTGCTGTCGACGACCGTGTGGACATGTCTTATACTTACTATAAGAACTACCTGAATGACTCCATCGATATGCGTACGCCTACCAACAGTGATGGCGAGTACTCTTTCCTGGTAGGCAGTGACAGTCATGTGGCTACAGACATAGGGCGTATCATGGAAATGGTAAAACTCGGTTTGGAGCATGGTGACCTGCTGTGGGCCAGTTGTGGTGACATAGCAGATACCAGTGCCGAATACTACCGCAATTTGGCACAGGCTCTGGATTCTGCAAAGGACGAATGGTACAACAAGTACTTTGGTGTTTCCGACAACTATTTGTACGACAAGAGGTATCCTTTTGGCGATAATGACCCCGAGTTCAAAAACGTGTATACGGATTATAGGGATATTAAGTTTCCGTTCTACTCTGTCGTGGGCAACCATGACGTGACACGCAACGGATGGGCTTTGTTCACGTCTATCTTCCATTCCTCTTTCTTCGAGTTTACCGTGAAGATAGGTGACACGGGCAAGTACGACCAGTTTATCTTCCTCGATACGGCCAGCGGAACACTGGGCGAACAGCAATGGAACCTTCTCAACGACGATGTGCTCCATACGGACCGCAACGTGCGCCATAAGTTCGTGTTCTCCCATTCCAATATCTTCAGACCGCGTACCACCCAGTTCTCTTCCACCTTCCCCCGTGAGGAACTGTACCGCCTGTTGAGCCGTTTCTCAGAATGGAATACCACCATCGTGTTCTGCGGACATGTGCATGCCTGGGATGACAGGGAGTTTGGTGGTGTAAGGTATATCACGCTCGACACGATGAGCGAGCGCAACAATCCCGATGAAGGCGACTATCTGGTGCGAATCACCTGCAAGAAGGACGGCACAGTGGACATGGAGCGTGTACACATGAGTTATAAACCTTAAGTAATAGTAAAAAATAAGCTGGTACATTTCCCCTGCACGCCCTGCTGGTACATTTCCCTGCACGCCCTGAAAGGGCAGAAGCGCCTAGCCCAGGGCATCACCCTGGGTTA
>CAVKZC010000081.1:0-13011 GCA_963660455.1 Sphaerochaetaceae bacterium
GCGCCTAGCCCAGGGCATCACCCTGGGTAATGATGCAAGGGAGAATGTCGCCCTGAAAGGGCAAAAGCGCTACTACGCGCAAGATGTTTTATAGCGCTTTTGCCCTTACAGGGCGCACGTTAACCCCTTGTATACCCAGGGCGTTGCCCTGGGCTATGCGCAGGTTGCCCTTTCAGGGCGCTCTGAGTAAAAGGGGGCGCAAACTGTACCAAGTTATTTTTTAATCATCACTTAAGGCACGTAAACACACAAAAGGGGGAGAGCACACGCTCTCCCCCTTGCGGATGAATAATAAAAATTCCCTAAACAATCTCTTCTCGAGAGACAGGGTGCCTCAAACGCCTTTGAGGCAGAGTCTCTCTAAAATAAATGTATGCTCATTTCTAATGCGATCATGATTTTAGTACCACCTTGGGTCACCCACCAGCTCGCTCGCCAGTATTTCGTCGTTCAAGGTGAAGTCACCGCCGTCCGGGTTGACAAACGGATTCTCACCCAGTTCAGTACCAGCCGTATCGAAGTGAACCAAGCCCGTCTCCGTATTCTCGGCATCCTGCGACATCAGGTTCTTGCACTGGTAGTAGTAGTTCTTGCTGTATGCAGGAGCACCTACAGCCGAAGAGTTGGCAAAGCCGCGCTTGTTGATGAAGTTGGCCACGATGTTGTAGCTGAACGTGTTGCTGTTGCCCTTGAAACGGAGGTAGAAGAAGCGGTGACTTGAACCGCCGTTACCCACGTTGTAGAAGGTACACTTGCTGATGTAGGTCTGCATCTTGGCAGTAAGAGTGCCCGAGTTGTCGTCGCTGCGCAGGATGTCACGCTTGGGAGCGCACTCGTAGAACGTAGAGTTCGTGATGTTGAGTTCATCCCATGCACCCTTACGGAAGTCGATGAAGTCCTGACCGTTCTCGGTGTCCACATGGTGGATGAGACAGTTGTCGATGGTAACGTTTGCCACCACGGCAGCCACATTGGCATAGATGAAGCTCTTTTTCTCGAAGTAGCGAATCTCGCTGCCCTTGAGCGTCAGTTCACCGTAGTTGCCAGCCTCCTTGTAATCGATGGCTGAGTTCTCGTTGCCTGTACCGTCGAGGACAATCTGGTAGAGCATGAGCGATGCACCGCCTGTTACCTGGATATTGGCCTTGATGACAGGCAGGTCGCCTGAATTCTGAGCACCGATCTTCACGCTGCTGTTGATAACGAGTGCCTCAGCAGATTCATAGGTACCGGGAGCCAACGCAACCTTGGAACCGGGAGAAGCAGTGGTAATGGCTGTTACCCAGTCGTCCTCAGGACCAACCTGTACAGCATCACTGAAGTCGATGTTGGTAGTGAAGTTGCCGTAACCACGGGTCTTGTTGCCATACTTCAGTGTCACCTTGTAAGCAGTCTCTGGCTCCAGCGGACCGTTGTCTGAAACTACATTTGCAACACCAGCTGCAATTTCGTCGGCATCAAGTTCCCATACGACCTCCATGGCTGTAGAACCAGCAGCTGTAGGAGTGAAGATAAGCTTGTCCACCTCGATACCGGGAGCCCAAGTGATCTTTACCGACTTGCTCTGGATGTCGCCGGCCTTGATCTTGTTCATGTTCTGCTCGGGGTTGGTAGTCTTCTTGACCTCCATCCACTTGGAGGCACGACTCTCGTTGTCCTTGTCGAGTGCCCTCACGCGGATGTAGTAGTCGGTCTCGCCCATGAGTCCCTGAAGGGTGTAGCTGGTTTCGAAAGTAATATCTTTCCTCACCGGCGTACTGTTCTCATAGTCGTTGTTGTCGGCATACGCCTCTATCTCATAGTTGGTGGCGCCCGACATCTCATTCCATGTCACAACGATGTCGGTATTGTTGGTGATGCGTGCGGTGAGTCCCGTAGGAGACAACACCCTGGAGAGTGTCAATTCCTGGACATCGCCCGGGTCGCTGCACGATGTGAATGTAGTGCCGCCGAAGCACAAGGCTACGGCAAGGGCACTGATGTAGAATATGTTCTTTTTCATTGTCTTATTATCTTGAAATTATCGATAACTAACGTAGAATTACTGATTCCGAGTACACGGAGCAGTCGTCTTTTTAATACCACGAATAGTTCTTGAGGCTCTGGTTGTCGTTGAGGTTGACATTGAAGATGGGCCAGTACTGACGCTTGTCGGGGTCGTTGACATAGAGATAGTCCTTGACATCGTCGAGCGAGTTCTCCTTGATCCACATTGAGGCTTCGCCCTTACTGTCGGCATACTCGGTGTAGCCCTCTGGCTCAAGGTCTGTTTCGCCATATTCGAGACCGTAGAGATTCAGCTTGGCGTCAGCCTCTGTACCGGGTACTCCGGCACGTGTCCAGTTGTAGTTGGACATCTTGTAGAATACATGACCGGTCAACTGGCTGTAAGGATGATCCTCGTCGTAGTCTTCCAGTTTTACGATGGATTCCATCTTGGCCTTGGCCACGTCCATCTTGGTCTTGAGGAGTCCCCAACGGATGAGGTCGGCCTTGCGGATGAACTCGCCGGCAAACTCGAGGCCGCGCTCGTTGACGATGGCATTGAACATTGCATCCTTGCTCGTCTTCACCTTATTAATATAAGCACTCACATCGCGGCCACCATAAGCACGCTTGCGTACCTTCTCCAACCAGGGAGCGGCAGCCTCGGGACCGTTCAGTTCGTTCTCCAGCTCGGCACGCATCAGCAGCACGTCTGCATAGCGCATGTAGAGACGGTTGATGCCGTCGTCGTTACCTGACGGAATGAGGCGGTTGGTCCACTCATAGCGCAACTTGCCGAAGCTCCAGCTCTTGAAGGCCTGCAGTTCCTGCTTGCCCTTGTTCCACTGGAAGGGGCAGCAAGTAACGTCCCTGCGGGTGTCGTTCTTCTCATATTCGAAGAAGAGTGTGGGCACAGGACCCACCTGACTACCCTGCTTCTGTGTAGTAATGTTGTCCTCGCTGTTGTGCTTGATGGCGAAGGTGTACATCATACGTCCACGGGCGGGAGAATTGCTGTAGCCAATCTCGAAGAGAGACTCGCTGCCGGCAGTAATCACGTCACCAGATATACCGTTGTTGTTCCAGATGTCCTCGAAGTTGGGCTTCAGAGCGACATAAGTACCTTCGCGCGAAGTAATCTCGTTACAAGCTTCGAGGGCTATGGGGTAGAGCACACTCACCTGCAGTTCGGGATCGGTACTGCGACGGTTCTCGCCGTCCAGACGCTGGGCGTAGCCTGCAGCCTGCATGCACACCCTTGCCAACAAACCTTCGCAGAAGAGGCTGTTGACACGCTCTACGGTCTCGGTTGTCTCCAGCTCGTTGGGCAGTGCACAGAGTCCGCATGCCTCCTGCAGGTCGGCTATCAACTGCTTGTAGATGACGTCGCGGTCCACACGCTCAGTATACATTGTCTCGGTAGTAACCGGTTCGAAACGTGCCGGGACGTCACCCCACATATTGATGAGGTCGACATAGAAGAGGGCACGCAGCGTGAGTGCCTCGCCCAGGAGCTGACGGTTCTTGGCCGTACTCATGTCGGCATTGGCACGGAGTCCCTTGATGGCAAGGTTGGCGCGCTCGATGGCTGCATACATCTTTGCCCAAAGGTCGGTACCGTTTGAGGTATTCATCTGGTCGTTATTGGGCAGTGCAGAATAAGTGGCAAGTGCAGACTTACCGTCATTCTTGTTGGAACTGCTGTATACTTCCACGTCCGTGTTGTAGCCGTACCAGATGGAGCGTGCACGATAGTTCTGCTCACCAAATTCCTGGTAAATGTTGCCGATGGTACCCTCAGCATACTCGGGGGTACCGAATATCGCAGTATCATCCAAGGACGATTCCGACTTCTGGTCCAGGAAATCGCTACATGAAGTCATTCCGCCGGCAATCAGCAATGCGGCAAAAGTTTTTACTATAATATGTTTCATTGTAGTAGTCAAATTAGAAGTTCAAGTTGAGACCGATGACAAACTGGCGGCTCTTGGGATAAGCCGAGTAGTCAACACCCGGAGTAAGGGCGGTCTTGTTACGGGTAGACACTTCAGGATCGAAACCTGAGTAGCCAGTAAGGCAGAACAGGTTGTATCCCGTTACGTAGAAGCGGAGCGAGTTGATACCCACACGCTTGGTAAGGGTCTGCGGCAGTGTGTAGCCCAGAGTAAGTGTAGCAAGGCGGAGGAACGAACCGTCCTCGATAGCCCAGTCTGTCAACACGTAGTTGGTATAGGGCGACCACATGGTGGTGTTGGCATTGAGTGCCTTCAGCTCAGCAGGGTCTGTGCAGAGTGTACCGTCGGCGCGGAGGTTGGTCCAACGTGCACCGTCCTGCATAACATCGAGCATGTTGCGGTAGTAGTACTGCGAGGCAGATGTATACTCTATCTTGTTGGCGTTGTAGACATCGTTGCCGATGCTGTAGGTGAAGTTGGCATTGAGGTCGAAGCCATAGAGACGGCCTGAGATATTGAAACCACCGGTAGCCTTGGGGTTCGTATCACCTATCTTCACACGGTCTTTCTCCGTAACCTTACCGTCACCGTCCACATCGACAAGTTTCAGTGCACCAGGGCGCAGATAGCTGACACCGATTACCTCACCGTCATCTACCACACCTTTGTTTATTTTCCATTGTTGCTTTGTCTCATCGTATGTAAAGTCATCCACCTCGTAACGGCCTGCCACCTGATAACCGTAGATTTCACCAACAGAGTTACCTGGCTTGACCACGTAGTCGTCCTGAATCTGTGTGGAAGCCCATCCGGCAGAAGCCTTGTACTGTTCGAGAGAACCAAGGCTCTTCACCTTGTTCTTGTTGAAACCGATATTGCCGCTGATGGTCAAGGCATAGTTCTTCTTATCGATAGCATTCCAGGTAAGGGACACTTCAAAACCCTTGTTCTCTGTCTCGCCGATGTTGCGGTACTGGTAGTCGTAACCTGAACCGGAAACGGGGAAGGCGATGAGGAGGTCCTTGGTAGAGTTCCAGTAAGCCTCGATACTACCGTTCAACTTGCTCTTGAAGAGTGTGAAGTCCAGACCCACGTTACGGGTGATGGTAGTTTCCCATGTCAGGTCGGGGTTTGAGGCGAACGAGCCAGACTGGCCTGAAGCGAGACCGCTGGTCCAATAAGAGGAGAACTGGTTGAGCCATGTGGTAGAGCTGGATGACCATACAGGGGCAGTCTGGTCGGAAGGAATATTGTTGTTACCTGCCGTACCGTAAGAGAGGCGGAGCTTCAAGTCGTCCAGCCACTTCTCTGTAGACTTCATGAACTTCTCGGAAGAGATACGCCATGCTACGGCAGCTGATGGGAAGTAGCCCCAACGGTTGCCCTTGGAGAACTTGGAAGAACCGTCGGCGCGGAACGTAGCGCTGAGAAGGTACTTGTCCTGGAAGTTGTAGTTGGCACGAGCGAAGAACGACAGGAGGTTGTCGTCTGCATTGTTGTACTTGTTGACATAGTAGGCTGTTCCCTGTGAAGACAAGGACCATGCCTGTGCTGCTGTAAACGTGGTGGGGAAGAGGTTCAGACGGTCTTCGTTGGAACTGCTCTTCTTGTTGATGGTCTCCTCACCGAGCAAGAGGCTCAGACTGTGGTCCTTGTTCTTGATGAGGTTCTTGAAGTCGTAGTTCAAGGTGTTGGTATTGCGGAAGGTCTTGCGCTGTGTGTCGATGAAGTAAGCCATCGGGTGTGTGCCCTTGCTGTCCACACTGTTGGTACGTGCATTGTAGGTTGAAGTACCATAATATTTCTTGTCGGTGTTGTAATACCAGTCGAGACCAAACTCGCTCTTGAACTTCAGGTTCTTGATGATTTCCCAGTTGAAGCTGCCGTTCATATTGAAGTTCTGGCGACTTTGCTTTCTGTCGGTATCGACAACAGAAGTGATAGGATTGGTCAACTTGAGGTTCTCGTCGTATCCGTCACTCAAGTCGCCGAAATTATACATCGGGAAAATCATCACGTTCTTCAGACGTGAATCGGCAGAAGAAACCTCCGTCTTGCTCTCTTGTGCACCGGCACCGTTGACGGTGGTGTTGGAGTAACGGATGGAGAAATCGAGCGAAACCTTCTTGTTCACCTTGTGGTTCATCTTCAAGCTCAGGTTGTCACGACGGAAAGAAGAACCAATCATGATGGCCTTGTCGTTGACGTGTGCATAACCGAAGTTGAACTTGGTCTTCTCGGTACCGCCCGTGATGCTGAGGTTGTGGTTGAAGGTGTGGCCTACACGACCGAACACCTGGTCCTGCCAGTCTACCTCTTCGGCATTGGCATAGAGGTCATGGTCCTCCCAGTTACCGAAGAGCTTGGTGTACTGTTCCTCGTTGCCGCGCAGCAGTGCATACTCACGCTGCCACTTCACGTAGTCGGTACCAGAAAGCATATTGAGCTTCTTGGCCATCTTCTTCCAAGAATAGTAGACATTGTAAGACACGTTCACCTTGCCCTCCTTACCGCTCTTGGTGGTAACGAGGATAACGCCGTTGGCACCACGCGAACCGTAGATGGCTGTAGAGGAGGCGTCCTTGAGGACAGTGATGTCCTCGATGTCGGAAGCAGGGATGTCACTGATACTCTCCACGGGGAATCCGTCCACGATGTAGAGAGGCGTGTTGTCGCCGGTGATGGAACCGCCACCACGCACACGTATCTTCATCTCAGCGTCGGGAGAGCCTTCGGTAGAGGTAATCTGCACACCGGCCATCTTACCTTGGAGAGCCTCCGTGGCGTTGGCCACAGGAACAGCCTCGAGCGCCTTGTTGCCTACAGTGGCAACAGAACCGGTAAGATCCTTCTTCTTGACTGAGCCGTAACCGATAACGACCACGTCGTTGAGGGCATTGGCCTCATCCTCAAGTTTCACATTGACGGTTGATTTACCTGCAACATTCAAGATCTGGGGTTTCATACCGATGAAGGAGACCTTCAGCTTCTTGCTGCTGCCTTTGAGGGTTAGCGTAAAGTTACCGTCCAAGTCGGTAGCAACGCCATTACCGCTTACACCTTGTTCAAAGACTGAAGCGCCGATAATGGGTTCTCCGGCAGTGTCGGTGACTGTACCTTTCACAGTTTGCGCTGACACGTGGGCTACGAAGGCCATAAGGAGTGCCACAAGCGCAAATCTTAGATTCTTTAAATTACCAGACATACACTTTTAGTTTGATTAGTTTTTAGTTATTTCAATAAGTAAAGATGATTCCTTGCGTTTCAAGTTCTTACGCATAGGGTTTAAATCTTTGGTCTTAAGGATTTTCTCGTCAGAAGTCCGTTAGGTTTTTAGAGTGCCCGTTTGGCTGTTTTCATAAAACCGGCATCCGTCATCTTGTCTTGGATACCACTCTGTCTGTTGGTTATAGTAGAATAGCAGTTGCAAAGATATGAAAAAGTATTGTAATTCATAATAACTGCAACGGGAAAATCACGTAAACGTTTTCAAGAAAATCCCGTACGGTGGTTAGTACACTACCTTCTTGGTGACGGCATGACCGTCAGTATCTATGCTTCTAACGATGTTGACACCGTGGCGGGGAGCACTGACGCGGACACCCGACATCGTGTAGCACTCCACCCGTGCCGTTGAGCCTACGGTCTGTGCGGCAGTAGAAATGCCCGTGGTGGCCTGTTTCATCTCGTTGCCCTGCGCATCGTAGGTCTTGGCGGCATTGCCCGGGTCGGGGTTCTTGATGGCGCGGTCGAACTCGGCGATGTCTTCCTTTGGCATGACATCGGCATACGCGGTCCAGATTTCTACCTTGCCTGCACCGCTATACTTCTGGCAGAGGGCGGGCACGTCTGCGGTCTTGTCGAGATGGTGCTGGGTGTAGGTTGATACTGCCTGCGTCGGTACCCAGTCGGTTGTTGTTACGGAATACGACTTGCTTATCTTGGCACCGTCAATATTGGTGTAACCCTCCATGAGGTTGTCACAGCCCTTGTAGATGCAGTCGTAGCCTTCCGTCTTGTTGATGTTCAGGCTGCCTCCTCGGTCGGAACGGATGGGCGACTTGGTATTCTCGAAATAGCAGGCCTCCTCGTATGCTACGGCTCCAGGACGGACATCCCATCCGTCTTCGCAGCCGAGCATGTAGTTATTATAATAATGTACGTGACCGCCGCGCTGCAGAGGCAGGCGCGAGCCTTGTATGTTGTTGAAGAAGTTGTGGTGGAAAGAGATGGTGCGGCAACCTTCGTAGACATCAGAATCACCCTTGCCCCACAGGCTACTCTTGTCGTGGTCGTGGAAGAGGTTGTAACTGAAGGTAAGCCACTGCACGTTGTTCTTGCAGTCGAGCAATCCGTCGTAACGGTCTTTGTCGGCGGCATCGCCGTTGAAGAACTCACAGTGGTCTATCCAGATATGGGCGCCCCAGTCGGTCTTGGCACTCTTTTTGTCTGCCTGAATGCCGATGCAGTCAGGGTCTCCTACCTCTGTCTGCACACCATTGCGCAGAGCCACGATTTTGTTCTCTCCTGCCTTGAGCACAGGTACACCCTTCATGGTGAAACGGCAGTTGCGGATAATGATGTTGTCCACCGTCTGCATGACGAAGGTGATGTGGGAGAAGAGGGGTGCGTTGCCCGTCTCAGGGTCTACCACTCCGATGAGGGTCTTGTTGGGTGCCACCATGATGCGCTCGCCGTAGGTGGTCTCTACCCCACTCGCCCCACTCTGGTCGTCAAGCAGTTTTCCTGTATTGATGTCGTCCACATAGCACTTGATGCCAGTGGAGATATCGTGGTCTACTATGACTATGTAGGGGTCTGCCGACTGCAGGTATGCCTGGAGCTGGGAGAAGGTATTGGCCTTCACCACCTTGCCACCCGCACCGCCCGTAGTACCGCCAGCGTGGTACCAGTTGGTGCCGGGAGTGCCTTCGCAAGCGGCAAAGCCGTCGATGGAGAAATCGCGCCCGTCCTGTGTCTGCGCTGTCACGGCAGAGGGAAGGAACGAGAAGGAGAGTATGGCCGACGACAAGAGCAGTCGGCGGTAAGATGCCGCCATGTGGGCGACGAATAAGGAAGTAGTATGTTTCATCGTTGTAGTTTTATAGTATAAGATAGTTCGTTGTAAAAAAGTACGGTTGAAACAGCCGGAACCAATGTTCACGTTCTCTTTCAACCGTACAGGTAAATGTTTTCAAAGAATTATTCCGTCACTGGGACAAGCTTGATACCGAAGAGGTTCACGCTTTTATCTTTCGCTATCGTATGTGAGCCACTTTCAAGTGTGGTGGTGTAAGTACTGCCGGTAGCAGTGATCTTATTTCCATCCAGTACCATGGAAGCAGTCTCGGCGTCTGCGAAATAGAATGTTGCGGTAACATTCTTGTCCAATGTCAAGCTGATAGAAGTTTTGCTCTCCATCTTCACACAAGTGGTGTAAGCAGTTCCGTCAATAGTGGCAGTACCTTTGCTGGTAGAATAGCTGCCGGAAACACTGACAATATCACTTGATGGCTTTGAGCCTGTAAACGTAACAAGTACTGTTCCTTCTATAGGTGTTACTGTACCGCCGTCACCTGAACCGCCGTCACCTGAACCGCCATCGCCAGTGTCACCAGAACCTGAGTCGCCTGAGCCACCGTCACCTGAGCCTCCGTCTACTGCGCCATTCACTTCACCGAATACTTTTACGAGAGAACCCTTGTAATTGGAAACAGCATTCTTGAGGTCGGCATTGATGTCGTAAGAGGCATCGTCCACGGAGTTGTTGAACGACCACTGGAAGTCGCCGTGCTGCATACGGCCGGCACCAAACTGACCGGCTACAACGGCAGGCACATCTTCTGCCTGGTCGGGCGTGTAGGCATACATGATGGACGATGAGGTGTCGAAGTTGTTGTACTTGTTGCCGCCCAACTTGGATGTCACGGTCTCGGGAACCTGCTCGTCACGAGTAGAAGCCACGTATGCATCGAACTCGGTATTGTTCTCGCTATAGGGAACGAAGCGAAGTTTCGTCATGTCGACGAAGACATTGCCGTAAGCCTTGATGATACCGCCTGCCTCGCCGGAGAATGTACCTTTAGGGTCGGAAGCGATGTCTGTACCCTGCTGGGAAATCATCATGGGCTTGTTGGTGTTACGGAAGTAGTTGTTCTCCACAAACACACTCGAACCCAGGGTAGAACCTACACCATACTTGGCGTTGCCGTCGTAGTAGTTGTTGTAGACGTGTGCAGAATAGAAGCGTATACGCGGATGACGGCTGTCTGAGTGGTCGTACCAGTTGTGGTGGTAGGTGATGTAGAGGTCATACTGCTTCTCGGAGAGACCGAGGAGGTTGCACTTTCCGTTGTCCCAGAAGTGGTTGTACGACAAGGTAACGTAGTTTGACTTCTTGCAGTCGAGGGCACCGTCGCCCTTGGCCTGGTCGGCATCCGAACCGGCATTGCCGTAGAACATGTCGCAGTTGTGAACCCAAATATGCTCATTTTCTTGCTGGAGACCGATGTTGTCACCCTCATTGCTGCTGCAGTTCATGAAACCGATGTTTGCCACCTCTGCATAACGGGCGCCCTTAAGGCGGATACCCCATCCGTTGGCTACGGCATCGTTGCCTACGCCCTCGATGGTAATGCCAGCGCAGGCATCCTTGCCGTGCATGTCGATGAGGATGTCACCCTTGTCAGCCGTGGAGGGAATACCCACGTTACCGACAATGCGGAATACGAAGGGACGCGTCTCGTTGCCTTTCTTCAGACCGGTCAGGATGCCCTGCAAGCCTTTACACTCAGTCATGTCCTTGTCACCGTTCACGTTCACCGCGCATGTCACGTTGTCCTTGTTGGCATCGGTGATGTAGATGATCTGTGCATTGGCCTTCAGCGTACCGTCGGCATTGTATGCACCGGGAGTCTTCGAAGTGTTGAAGGCAAAGCCGGTGCGGTCGTGCGCACGCACTTTCAGGTCGGAAGCGGTGTTGGCGGCATCTGTTACCTCTGCATCGTTCACCACAGGCACCACCTTCAACTCGTATGTGTCGGCCTTGAGGCCCATTGCGTCAGCACGGCAGTATGTACCGTAGTCGCGTACCAACTGTTCGTCTATCTTGGTGAAATCGCTGTACTGTCCGCCCTTCACGTATACATTATAAGATGTAGCACCCTCATACGGCAACCACTCCACGAATGCCGACTCAAACCAGCTCTGTGCTGCCTTGAGGGAAATCTTCGCATTGTCGCTGTTGTCTATCGTTCCGTCTTCCTTGTCAATCTGTGCCTTGACGAAAGACACGTTTGTCACGTTGGCAGGATAGAGGTCACTCCAGTCGTTGGTCTTGGAAGAAACGGTGAAGAGCCCCGATGTATTGTTGACGGTAGCCTTCACGTCGGACGTGTTGTAGTACTTAGGCTCACCATCCACTGTCAGCACCATCTGGTTCTTGAGCTTGGTAGCAGACACGTTGTGGAAAGCTTCCGGGTCGTCGGGATTAACATCACTGGGATCAGTAATAGAGATGCTGTAGACGTAGAGACCGCCGCTATTGCTGAAGGTAATGTCACCTTCTGCCGTAACCGTTCCCGTATAGGTCTTCAGTTCTTTGCTGCCAGCAGTATTGAAGTCGTCATCTGTAGCAGGCGTGACATTGGTGGCCGTCAAGGCACGGGCTGTGGCCGCTTTGCTGGTCTGGCAACTTACCTTGACAATAAAGCCCTGCTTCACTCCTTTTACTGTGACAGTGGAAACCGCGTTCAATGCCAAGCGATTCTTCTTGACATCCACACGCACTGCATCGTCTTTCGTTGTGGTAAAAAGCAAACCTTTGGTAAAATACAGTTCCTTACCATTGGCTGTCAATGCTGCTGATGTAAGGTTACCCTTTGATTTGTACCGGAAGTTATCGTCTGTATCCTCAACCGTCCAGAGGGGAGAGGTCCCGGTAACATCTGCAGCCAAGTTTTCCAAGTCTACTGTGCCGACACCTTCCTTGAAATCCCATGTCTGTGCCATTGCTGCACCCAAGCTCATCAAGAAGAGAGCCAAAGTAAATACGATTTTCTTCATTTTTCGCCCTCCCTTGATTACTTGATGATCATTTTCTTGCCGTCAACGATGTACACACCCTTGCTCAGTCCAGCGGTAGAGGTTCCCACCATCTGTCCGTTGAGGTTGTACACCTTTCCGTCAACTGTCTTTTCTGCAGTTTCAACTGCAGCGATACCTGTGCCTTCACCATACTCGAAAGCCAAAGCCACGAGTTCCATGTCAGCCGACTGGGTGGAATTGTCACTGTAGGTAAGTACTGCATTGTCGCCGTCGAAGGTTATCTGCGTAACAACCTTGTTCACGACATTGCCATCAATGGTCAGTGTCTGCTTGTTGTCGGCCATGGCATGAAGCGACAACAGTAGTCCTGATAACAACATTAGATTTTTTCTCATTGTTTGTGTTAATTAGTAGGTTAGTTTGTAGGCGTGCTGTCTGTTACACGCATCGTTAGTTTTTGGTGTGACAAAGTTACTACTAATCGCTATAGAGAGAAAACGTTTGCGTAACATTTTGCACGTAAACGTTTGCTAAAGTGTAAGGAGTACAATATGTTTTTGTGCATAATAATCAGTCAATGAACAAGTACCGCACACTTTGCCACAACCTGTAGGAAGTTACCGTTATGCGTGCAAAAAGCCCAACGTAACGATGCAAGAAAGCACTTGCGTAGGGTTGTTGACAGTTGTCATCCATGTTGTTGACAGTTGTCATCCATGTTGTTGACAGTTGTCATCCATGTTGTTGACAATTGTCATCCACGTTGTTGACAATTGCCATCCACGTTGTTGACAATTGCCATCCATGTTGTTGACAATTGCCATCCACGTGGATGGCAGTTGCCAACAACTGAACGGAAGCCTATTCTTACATCGTAACAACAGGGTTCTTACATCGTATACACGTGCTATCTTACATCATGAGGGAACTACGAGCTGTACGGTTGCACCGCGCCCTGAAAGGGCAACTTGCGCCTAGCCCAGGGCAACGCCCTGGGTTGTTAAGGGGT
The DNA here is from genome assembly GCA_963660455.1 of Sphaerochaetaceae bacterium. Taxonomy (GTDB): domain Bacteria; phylum Bacteroidota; class Bacteroidia; order Bacteroidales; family Bacteroidaceae; genus Prevotella. The sequence continues at coordinate 12,997 of CAVKZC010000081.1, forward strand.
TAACGTGCGCCCTGT
>CAVKZC010000082.1:0-12791 GCA_963660455.1 Sphaerochaetaceae bacterium
CACGCAAGGGCTTGTACGCTAAGGGTCTTAAGACTCGTGCACCTAAGAAGCTTTCTAACAAGTATATTATTGAAAGAGCTAACAAAAAATAAAGAGTAAATTATGAGTCGTTCACTTAAGAAAGGTCCATATATCAACGTCTCTCTTGAGAAGAAAATTCTCGCTATGAACGAGAGTGGTAAGAAGAATGTTGTCAAGACATGGGCTAGAGCTTCAATGATATCTCCTGACTTCGTAGGACATACTGTTGCAGTTCATAACGGTAACAAATTTATCCCTGTTTACGTTACAGAGAATATGGTAGGCCATAAGCTTGGAGAGTTCGCTCCAACACGTCGCTTCGGTGGTCACTCTGGTAACAGAAAGTAATTGGGGATTGAACCATCTAAATAATGTAAATAATGGGAGCAAGAAAACATATAGCAGCCGAGAAAATCAAGGAGGCTCGCAAAAACTTGTACTTCGCTAAATTGGTAGGTGTACCTTCTTCTCCACGCAAGATGCGCTACGTCGTAGACATGATTCGTGGTATGGAAGTGAACCGTGCACTCGGAGTACTGCGCTTCTCTAAGAAGCAAGCATCTGCTGATGTGGAGAAATTACTCCGTTCAGCTATCGCAAACTGGGAAGCTAAGAATGAACGTAAGGCTGAAGACGGTGAATTGTACATCAGCAAGGTCTTCGTTGACGAAGGCGTTACGATGAAACGCATGAGACCAGCACCTCAGGGTCGTGGTTACAGAATACGCAAGCGTTCTAACCATGTTACTCTTTTTGTAGATGCCAAAACTAATGACGAAAAATAATAAGTAGAATGGGACAGAAAGTTAATCCAATAAGTAACCGACTTGGTATTATTCGCGGTTGGGATTCAAATTGGTTCGGTGGTAAGAACTTCGGTGACAACCTCGTTGAGGATCAGAAAATCCGTAAGTATCTTGACGAGCGCCTTGCTAAGGCTAGCGTTTCTCGCATCATCATCGACCGTACGTTGAAACTTGTCACCATTACTATTTGTACTGCCCGTCCAGGTATTGTCATTGGTAAAGGTGGAGCTGATGTAGACAAGCTCAAAGAGGAGCTGAAGAAGCTTTACAAGAAGGAGATTCAGATCAATATCTTCGAGGTTAAGAAGCCTGAGCTTGACGCAACTATTGTTGGTAAGAACATCGCAAGCCAGATTGAGCACATGATAGCTTATCGCCGTGCTATCAAGATGGCTGTTGCCAACACTATGCGCGCTGGTGCTGAAGGCATCAAAGTTCAAATTACTGGTCGTCTGAACGGTGCTGAAATGGCACGCAAGGAAATGTACAAGGAGGGTCGTACTCCTCTGCATACTTTCCGTGCAGACATCGATTACTGTCAGTGTGAGGCTCTCACAAAGGTAGGTCTTCTTGGTATCAAGGTTTGGATTTGCCGTGGTGAGGTTTACGGTAAGACTGACCTTACTCCTAACTTCGCTCAGGAGAGCAAGAGTAATGGTCGTGGCAATGGTCGCTCTAACCGTGGTGGTAATCGCAAGAGAAACAATAACCGTTAAATTAGAAAGCTATCATGTTACAGCCAAAAAGAGTAAAATATAGAAGACCTCAAGATGGACGTGGCAATAAAGGCAACGCCCACAGAGGAACACAGTTGGCATTCGGTTCATTTGGCATAAAGACTCTGGAAGCCAAGTGGATTGACAGTCGTCAGATTGAGGCTGCCCGTGTTGCCGTTAACCGTTATATGAATCGTCAGGGTCAGGTCTGGATCCGTATCTTCCCGGACAAACCTATTACTCGTAAGCCTGCTGATGTGCGTATGGGTAAAGGTAAGGGTGATCCCGCAGGTTGGGTTGCACCTGTCACACCAGGACGTGTTCTTTTCGAGGTTGAAGGTGTAAGTTTCGATATTGCAAAAGAGGCGCTTCGTCTTGCTGCACAGAAACTTCCTGTTAAGACCAAATTTATTGTACGTCGTGATTTCGACAAAAACGCTTAATTATGAAGATTAAAGAATTGAAAGAACTTGAAACCAAGGATTTGGTTGAGAAGTTGGAGAGTGCTGTTGCTGCTTACAATCAGAAGAAGCTCAACCACAATATAACTCCGCTTGAGAATCCATCTCAGATTAAGGCTGACCGTCGTGACATTGCACGTATGAAGACTGAACTTCGTCAGAGAGAACTTAACAAATAATAATGGTTCAGATGGAAACAAGAAATTTAAGAAAAGTAAGACAGGGTGTTGTCATCAGCAACAAGATGGATAAAACCATTGTTATTGCAGCTAAGTTCAAGGAGATGCACCCCATTTATGGTAAGTTTGTCCAGAAGACAAAGAAGTACCATGCACATGACGAGAAGAATGAGGCTAACGTAGGTGATACAGTGATGATCATGGAGACTCGTCCTCTGTCCAAGACCAAGAGATGGAGATTAGTACAAATAGTAGAAAAAGCTAAGTAATTATGATACAAGCAGAATCAAGACTTACAGTTTGTGACAACAGTGGCGCACGCGAGGCTCTTTGCATTCGTGTACTCGGCGGTACTGGACGTCGTTACGCCAGCGTAGGCGACGTTATTGTCGTAGCTGTCAAGAACGTTATCCCGTCAAGTGATTTGAAGAAAGGTGCAGTATCAAAGGCTTTGATTGTTCGCACAAAGAAGGAAATACGTCGTGCAGACGGTTCTTATATTCGTTTCGACGACAATGCTTGTGTGCTGCTCAACAATGCTGGTGAGCTTCGTGGTAGCCGTATTTTCGGCCCTGTAGCCCGTGAGCTTCGTGCAGTGAATATGAAAGTCGTTTCATTGGCACCTGAGGTTCTTTAATTATTAAATAGTAAAGTAATGAGTAAGTTACATATAAAGAAAGACGATAACGTTATCGTCATTGCCGGTGCTGACAAAGGCAAGTCTGGTAAGGTGCTCAAGGTGCTCGTTGACGAGAACCGTGCTGTCGTTGAGGGCGTGCACGTTGTTTCCAAGAGCACTAAGCCATCTGCCAAGAATCCTCAGGGTGGCATCATCAAGCAGGAGGCTCCTGTACACATTTCTAACTTGAGCCTTGTTGATCCTAAGAGTGGCAAACCTACTCGTGTTTCTATCAAGCACGAAGGTAAGAATGTAGTTCGCATCGCTAAAAAGTCAGGGGAGGTTATCAAGTAATGGATACAGCACAGTTAAAGAAAGTTTATAAGGAGACTATCGCTCCTGCTTTGCAGAAGCAGTTCAACTATTCTTCTTCTATGCAGATTCCTACACTGAAGAAGATTGTTATCAACCAGGGTCTTGGCGACGCTACTCAGGACAAGAAGATTGTTGACGTAGCTATCAACGAGATTACTGCCATCACTGGCCAGAAGGCTGTTGCTACATATTCTAAGAAGGATATCGCCAACTTCAAGCTTCGCAAGAAGATGCCTATCGGTGTAATGGTTACTCTGCGTCGTGAGCGTATGTATGAGTTCCTCGAGAAGCTCGTCCGTGTTTCTCTTCCTCGTATCCGCGACTTCAAGGGTATCGAGACCAAGTTTGACGGTCGTGGCAACTACACCTTGGGTATCACTGAGCAGATTATCTTCCCTGAAATCAACATCGACGAGATCGACCGTATCCAGGGTATGAACATCACGTTTGTAACATCTGCACAGACTGACGAAGAAGGCTATGCTTTGCTCAAGGCATTCGGTCTTCCTTTCAAGAACGCTAATAAAGATTAAGAGATATGGCAAAAGAATCAATGAAAGCTCGCGAGGTAAAGCGTGCAAAGCTTGTAGCTCGTTACGCAGAGAAGCGCGCAGCACTGAAAAAGATTATTGCAACTTCTAATGATCCAGCCGAAGCATACGAGGCAGCTCGTAAGCTTCAGGCTATCCCCAAGAATGCAAACCCTATCCGCCTTCACAACCGTTGCAAGATCACGGGTCGTCCTAAGGGCTATATGCGCCAGTTCGGTCTTTCCCGTATCCAGTTCCGCGAGATGGCTTCTGCCGGTTTGATTCCTGGTGTAAAGAAGGCTAGCTGGTAATCTAACTTTTCTGGTAGACAGATTTTTTAATATTGTCGGGGTAGTCCCGATTAATTAAACTTTATATTTTTATGACAGATCCAATAGCAGATTATCTGACAAGACTCAGAAACGCAATCATGGCTCATCACCGTGTGGTAGAAGTTCCTGCGTCTAACTTGAAGAAAGAAATCACTAAGATTCTCTTCGAGAAAGGCTACATCCTCAACTACAAGTTCATCGAGGATGGCCCTCAGGGTACTATCAAGGTTGCCTTGAAGTACAATCCTACAACCAAGCAAAACGCTATCAAGTCTTTGAAGCGTGTATCCACTCCAGGTCTTCGCAAGTACACTGGTTATAAGGATATGCCGAGAGTAATTAACGGATTAGGTATTGCCATTTTATCTACATCCAAAGGTGTAATGACTGACAAGGAAGCCCGCGACCTTAAGATTGGCGGTGAGGTTCTTTGCTATATTTATTAATTTGGAGGTAAGAATATGTCAAGAATAGGTAAATTGCCAATTGTCATCCCTGCAGGTGTTACCGTTAATTTCGACGCTGCTAGCAATGTTGTCACGGTAAAAGGTCCTAAGGGTGAACTTTCACAGAAGATTGATCCTTCTATTAAGTTTAATAATCAGGATGGTCACATCGTTTTCGAGATTGACGAGAACAGTGCTGTCAATCCTAAGCAGAAGCAGGCTTTCCATGGCTTGTATCGCTCTCTCGTAAACAACATGGTTGTTGGCGTTAGCGAAGGTTACAGCAAGACTTTGGAATTGGTCGGTGTAGGTTATCGTGTATCTAACCAGGGCAACCTCATTGAGTTCTCTCTGGGTTACACACACCCTATTTTCATCCAGCTCCCCAAGGAAATCAAGGTGGAGTCCAAGTCTGAGCGTAATCAGAATCCTATCCTTATCCTCGAGTCTTGTGACAAGCAGTTGTTAGGACTTGTTTGTGCTAAGATTCGTTCGTTCCGCAAGCCTGAGCCTTACAAGGGTAAGGGTGTCCTGTTCAAGGGTGAGGTTATCCGTCGCAAGTCTGGTAAGAGCGCTTCAGCTAAGTAATTTTAATTGTTTACGATTATGACAACAAAGAAAATAGAAAGACGAATTAAGATAAAGTTCCGCATTCGTAAGAGTGTTAACGGAACAGCTGAGCGTCCACGTCTTAGTGTTTTCCGCTCTAACAAGCAGATATATGCTCAGGTAATAAACGATTTGACAGGTACAACGCTTGCATCTGCTTCTTCTCTCGGTTTGGAGAAGATGCCTAAGCAGGAACAGGCTGCCAAGGTTGGTGAACTCGTTGCAGAGAAGGCCAAGGCTGCTGGTATCGAATCAGTAGTGTTCGACCGTAATGGTTATCTCTACCATGGTCGTGTTAAGGAGTTGGCAGATGGCGCTCGTAAGGGTGGTCTTAAATTTTAAACGATTATAGCAATGAATAAAGTAAAAGTAAATAGTGAAGTAGAACTTCAGGATCGCTTGGTTGCCATCAACCGTGTAACTAAGGTTACAAAAGGTGGTCGTACTTTCACGTTCGCTGCTATCGTCGTAGTAGGTGACGGTAATGGCGTTATTGGTTATGGCTTGGGTAAGGCTGGTGAAGTTACAGCAGCTATTGCCAAGGGTACTGAGGCTGCCAAGAAGAATCTTGTAAAGGTTCCTGTGCTGAAGGGTACTGTTCCTCATGAAGTTGAGGTTGCCTTCGGTGGTGCTAAGGTTCTCCTGAAGCCTGCTGCTGCCGGTACTGGTTTGAAGGCTGGTGGTGCTATGCGTGCCGTTCTTGAGAGCGTCGGCGTCAAGGATGTCATTGCAAAGTCAAAGGGTTCTTCCAATGCTCACAATTTGGTAAAGGCTACAATCCTGGCTCTTTCTCAGATGCGTGATGCCTATACTGTCGCTGGTGAGCGTGGTATCAGCATGGACAAGGTGTTTAACGGTTAATAAGTTCGTTCAATTATGGCAACAATAAAAATCAAGCAGATTAAGAGTAAAATCGGTTTCCCCGTAGACCAGAAGCACACATTGGCTTGCTTGGGTCTCCGCAAGATTTCTCAGGTTGTTGAGATTGAGGATACTCCTAGCAACCGTGGTATGATCCGTAAGGTTCATCACCTTGTAAGTGTAGTTGACTAATAATATCTTTTAAAATAGGATCGATTATGAAATTAAATAATTTGAAACCTGCTGCAGGTTCAACGCACTCACGTCGTCGTATTGGCCGTGGACCAGGTTCTGGTTTGGGTGGTACATCTACCCGTGGTCACAAGGGTGCCAAGGCTCGCTCAGGTTACAAGAAGAAGATAGGTTTCGAAGGTGGTCAGATGCCTTTGCAGCGCCGTGTTCCTAAGTCTGGTTTCAAGAACATCAACCATAAGGAGTATTTCGCTGTTAACTTGTCAACTCTTCAGTCTCTCGCAGAGGCCAAGGGTTATGCCAAGATTGGCATAGCAGAACTGAAGGAAGCTGGTCTTACTAACGGTAAGGAGCTTGTAAAGGTTCTTGGCAACGGAGAATTGAAGGCTAAGTTGGAAGTTGAAGCCAACGCTTTCTCTAAGACTGCCGAAGAAGCTATCAAGGCAGTTGGTGGTAACGCAACTATAATCTAAGTAGATGAAAAAGTTTATTGAGACACTAAAGAACTGTTGGAAGATTGAGGATTTGCGTCAGCGACTCCTCATCACCCTTCTGTTTACGGCTATTTACCGTTTTGGCTCGTTTGTTGTGCTTCCCGGCATTAACCCGAGTATGTTAGACAAACTTCAGTCACAGACCTCTGGCGGCCTTATGTCGCTTTTGGACATGTTCTCTGGTGGTGCATTTTCCAACGCGTCTATATTCGCGTTGGGAATCATGCCTTATATCTCAGCATCTATTGTGATGCAGCTTTTAGCTGTTGCAGTACCTTATTTCCAGAAGTTACAGCGTGAGGGTGAGAGTGGACGCAAGAAGATTCAGTGGTATACTAGAGTCTTGACCATTTTCATTTTGGTATTCCAGGCTCCCAGTTATCTTCTTAACCTTAAGATGCAGGCTGCGAATGCTCTTGCCACAGGTATCAGTTGGACTGTGTTCATGATTCCGGCTACTATCATCCTTGCTGCAGGAAGTATGTTTATCCTTTGGTTGGGTGAGCGTATTACTGACAAAGGTGTGGGTAACGGAATTTCCCTCATCATTATGATTGGTATCATAGCCAGATTACCACAGGCATTTGTTCAGGAGATTACTTCTCGTTTGCAGGCTATTTCTGGTGGTGGTATCATCATGTTCATTGTTGAGATACTTATCCTTTACGCAGTAGTATGTGCTTCTATCCTGTTGGTACAGGGTACCCGTAAGATTCCTGTTCAGTATGCCAAGCGTTTGGTGGGCAACAAACAGTATGGTGGTGCACGTCAGTACATCCCTCTCAAGTTGTTTGCAGCCAACGTAATGCCTATCATCTTCGCACAGGCTTTGATGTTTATTCCATTGGCGATAGTTCGCTATCAGTCTGAAAATGCAAGCAGCGTTGTTCAGCAGTTGATGGATAACCGCAGTCTTCTTTACAATGTTGTTTATGTAATCTTGGTTATTGCATTTACATATTTCTATACTGCGATTACATTGAATCCTACGCAGATGGCTGAGGACATGAAGCGCAACAACGGTTTCATCCCTGGTGTCAAGCCAGGAAAGGATACTGCAGATTATATAGATACTGTTATGTCGCGCATAACATTACCGGGTTCTCTGTTCATAGCCTTCATAGCTATAATGCCAGCATTGGCAGGACTTCTTGATGTTCAGCAGGCCTTCTCCCAGTTCTTCGGCGGTACTTCGCTGTTGATTTTGGTTGGTGTCGTGATTGATACATTGCAGCAGATTGAAAGTCATTTGCTTATGCGTCATTATGATGGTCTCTTAAACTCAGGGCATACACGTCAGGGTGTTTCTGCCTATTAGTCTTTATCTTTCTGCATGAAGATATTTTAAAAGACTTGAGAAGAATGATATCAGTAAGCTCTTTTTCTGGGGAGGTCACCTCCTGCAGAGAGAGCTTGCTCTTGTTTTTCGGAAGAAAATCTATATTTTCTGTTTTTACAGATGTTGAATTGAAGAAAGATATAATTAAGATATGGCAAAACAATCTGCAATAGAGCAAGACGGAACCATTGTTGAGGCATTGTCTAATGCGATGTTTCGTGTTGAACTGGAGAATGGTGTTGACATCACGGCTCACATCTCTGGAAAAATGAGAATGCATTATATTAAGATTCTCCCTGGCGACAAGGTTAAAGTAGAGATGAGTCCTTACGACCTTACAAAAGGTAGAATCGTGTTTAGATACAAATAATACATAAGTTTTATGAAGACAAGAGCATCTTTGAAGAAGCGCTCAGCCGACTGTAAGATAGTGCGTCGTAAAGGTCGTCTGTTCGTTATCAACAAGAAGAACCCTAAGATGAAGTTGCGTCAGGGTTAATGTTAAAGTTCCGTAAAATTATGGCACTCTCAGAAAAATGTCGTAATTTTGCACCGCTTTTAACGAAAGGTATTAATTTTTTAATCATTTAATCAACAAATGGCAATAAGAATTGTTGGAGTAGATTTGCCCCAGAACAAGCGTGGCGAAATCGCATTGACTTATATCTATGGTATAGGTCGAAGTAGTTCAGCAAAGATATTGGATAAGGCCGGCGTGAGCCGTGACTTGAAGGTCAGCGAGTGGTCTGACGATCAGGCAGCCAAGATCCGTGAAATTATCGGTGCTGAGTTCAAGGTAGAAGGTGATCTCCGTTCAGAGATCCAGATGAACATCAAGCGACTGATGGATATTGGTTGCTATCGTGGAGTTAGACATCGTAATGGTCTTCCAGTTCGCGGTCAGAGCACAAAGAACAATGCTCGTACACGTAAGGGTAAGAAGAAGACTGTTGCTAATAAGAAGAAGGCTACTAAGTAATTCTAAGGAGGAACTTAATTATGGCAAAGACAAAAGCAACATCAAAGAAGAGAAATGTCCGTGTTGACGCTATCGGTCAGCTTCACGTTCATAGCTCGTTCAACAACATCATTGTATCACTTGCTAACAACGAGGGTCAGATTATTTCTTGGTCTTCAGCTGGTAAGATGGGTTTCCGTGGCTCTAAGAAGAACACTCCGTATGCAGCCCAGATGGCAGCAGAGGATTGCGCTAAGGTAGCTTTCGATTTGGGTTTGCGCAAGGTGAAGGCTTACGTGAAGGGTCCCGGTAACGGCCGTGAGTCTGCTATCCGTGCCGTGCATAGCTCAGGCATCGAGGTTACAGAGATTGTAGACGTTACACCGTTGCCACACAACGGTTGCCGTCCTCCGAAGCGCCGTCGTGTCTAAGTGTTTTGCTGATAGCATTAGTTGATACAATAAAAAATAGCATATTCTATAATTATGGCTAGATATATAGGTCCGAAATCTAAGATTGCGCGTCGTTTTGGTGAGCCCATCTTCGGCGCTGACAAAGTTTTGTCCAAGAGAAACTTCCCTCCTGGACAGCATGGCAACAACCGTCGTAGAAAAGTTTCTGAGTACGGTGCCATGTTGGCAGAGAAGCAAAAGGCAAAGTACACTTACGGTGTATTGGAGCGTCAGTTCCGCAACATGTTTGAAAAGGCTGCAAAGGCCGAGGGCATTACCGGTGAGGTTCTTCTTCAGAACCTTGAGAGTCGTCTCGACAATGTAGTGTTCCGTTTGGGTATTGCTCCAACTCGTGCTGCTGCACGTCAGTTGGTTGGCCACAAGCACATTGTTGTAGACGGTCAGGTTGTAAATATCCCTTCCTATGCTGTAAAGCCAGGTCAGGTTATTGGTGTACGTGAAAAGTCAAAGTCTCTCGAGGTTATCGAGGCAGCACTTGCAGGTTTCAACCACAGCAAGTATCCTTGGATGGAGTGGGACGACAATTCCAAGAGTGGCAAGTTCCTTCACAAGCCAGAGCGTGCAGACATTCCTGAGAACATTAAGGAGCAGTTAATCGTTGAGTTGTACTCTAAATAAATCATTAAATTAATGGCGATATTAGCATTTCAAAAACCTGATAAAGTAGTAATGCTGGAGGCTAACGACAAGTTCGGAAAGTTTGAATTCCGTCCTTTGGAGCCTGGCTTTGGAGTTACTGTAGGTAACGCCTTGCGCCGCATACTCCTTTCATCATTGGAGGGTTATGCTATCAACACTATTCGCATAAGCGGTGTTGAGCATGAATTCTCCTCTGTACCTGGTGTAAAGGAAGATGTTACCAACATTATCTTGAATCTCAAGCAAGTTCGATTCAAGCAAGTAGTAGAAGAATTCGAGAATGAGAAAGTTAGTATCACCGTTGAGAATTCCACTGAATTCAAGGCTGGTGATATCGGTAAGTATCTGACTGGATTTGAAGTGTTAAACCCTGATTTGGTGATTTGTCATTTAGATGCCAAGGCTTCGATGCAGATTGACTTGAATATCAACAAGGGACGCGGTTATGTTCCTGCTGACGAGAATCGTCAATTCTGCACGGACGTTAACGTCCTTCCTATCGATTCAATCTACACCCCTATCAGAAATGTAAAGTATGCAGTTGAGCCATATCGTGTTGAGCAAAAGACCGATTATGACAAACTGGTGCTTGAGATTTCAACTGATGGTTCCATTAGTCCAAAGGATGCCCTTAAGGAAGCAGCCAAGATTCTGATTTATCACTTCATGCTCTTCTCTGACGAAAAGATTACGCTGGAGAGTCCTGAGCAGGAGGGTAACCAGGAGTTTGACGAAGAGGTGCTTCACATGCGTCAGTTGTTGAAGACTCGTCTTGTTGACATGAACTTAAGTGTTCGTGCTCTCAACTGTCTGAAGGCTGCTGATGTTGAAACACTCGGCGACCTTGTTCAGTACAACAAGACCGATCTCCTGAAGTTCCGCAACTTTGGTAAGAAATCGCTCTCTGAGCTTGATGATTTGCTCGAGGGTCTGAATCTTTCTTTTGGAACAGACATTTCCAAGTATAAATTAGACAAAGAGGGTTAATTCCTCTTTGTCCTAAACTTTCAAGAAAAAAATGAGACACAATAAGAAATTCAACCATCTGGGTCGTACTGCTTCTCACCGTAGTGCAATGTTGGCTAACATGGCAACATCACTGATCTTGAGCGAGCACAAAAGAATCACTACGACTCTCGCAAAGGCAAAGGCTTTGAAGCAGTATGTCGAGCCTCTGATTACACGTTCCAAGAACGATACAACTACTTCACGTCGTGTAGTTTTCCGTTATCTGCAGAACAAGGAAGTCATCAAGGTTCTCTTTGGTGAGGTTGCAGAGAAGGTTGCTAACCGTCCTGGTGGTTATACTCGTATCATCAAGTTGGGTACACGTCAGGGTGATGCTGCCGAGATGGCTTTCATCGAGCTTGTTGACTTCGATGAGAATATGAGCAAAGCGCCTAAGGCTGCCAAGAAGACTCGTCGTAGTCGTAAGGCAAAGGCTACTGAAGCTGAAGTTGTTGCCGAGGCAGTTGAGACTCCTGCAGAGGAGGCTCCTAAGGCTGAATAATTCATCTCCGATTGATAAACAAACGCTTTCGTCCAAGCAATTGGGTGAAAGCGTTTTTTTTATGCTTTTTAGGGCTTAGAAAAAGCCTTTCGACTTGTAGGCTTTCTTGTTTGTTCGTTCATAACGAATGCAACCATATTGTTCGCATCTCGTTCTGTTTTTGATTTTCTTATGCTTTCATTTTCCTCTTGTTTTTTGTATTTAGGGATTTCCCTACTCGTTTTTAGGGAAACATTTGTGCCTTGATAGAAACAAAACTTGTACTTTTGCATTGTATTTAATTCTCGATATTATGAAGAAGATGATTGTTTGTGCAATTTGTTCATGCTTGATGTTGGCAAGTTGCGATACTTATACGGGAACCGGAGCTTATGCCGGTGGTTCGATTGGGTCTATCTTGGGATCAGCCATAGGTGGTCTTGGCGGTGGCCCGCGCGGAGCCGATATGGGAACCCTCATTGGTATGGCTGGTGGAGCGGCTGTAGGAGCAGTGATAGGTAGCCAGGCCGACCAGCGTAGAGAGCGAGATATGGAGCAGTATCAGCGTGACAAAGCAGCCCGCCGTTCTCAGGGCGTTTCTTCCCAGTCACGCCAGAATTCCGGTTCGGGTTATGGTTCCATTGATGAGGGCATGACCTATAATGGTGGTACTTCAACTGACAATTCCGATGTCTTTGATTCCACCAATAGTGGCGATGACCGCCTTTACGATTTCAATGGCAAGGATTATGTTGGCAACTACAGTGCCCAAGCACCAAAGACAACCGTTCCGTCCTCTACGGTAGACGAGTTGGGAATGAAGCTGTCTTATTCCCCCAGTTTGGAGATTGTAAATGCTCGTTTTGTCGATGACAACGAAAACGGGACATTAAACCGCAATGAGACGTGTAAGTTGATATTCGAGATCATGAACCGCGGTAGTCAGCCCGTTTTCGATGTTGTGCCTACCGTTGTGGAGACCACAGGAAACAAGCATATCTTCATCTCTCCAAGCATTCATGTAGAGCGTATCGATCCAGGACGTGGAGTACGTTATACAGCCATGGTAAAGGCTGACGGACGTTTGAAAGGAGAGTCTGCACGTTTCTGTGTCTCTGTGATACATGAAAACAAGGCCATCTCCAAGGTCAATGAGTTCAACATCCCTATCAGCGTAAAGAAATAACTCCCATAAAAAATAGTTGTTATAAGTAAAAGTTTCGATAAAAGAGGGTAGAAGTCCGAGATGGAT
>CAVKZC010000083.1:0-12614 GCA_963660455.1 Sphaerochaetaceae bacterium
AAGGTACTGAGTTTTTGCGTAATAACCAACAAACAAGAGGTAAAGTTTTAGCAAAGCATCGTTTTTATTACCTTTTATCTCGTTTTTCTTTCAATCTATAAGATAAATTACACACATAACTATCAATTGTGCAATTTTCTAAGATTTAGTCCTTGAAGATAAAGAGCGCATGAATCCAAGCATAAGGACAGATGATTCGCCTATACAAATAAGTCACGATGCGTTTTTACTACATAGCACGTAAACAACCAACCTGATTCATGCAACAACCCAATCTTTATCATGCAAAGACACGTTCTCGTATGGTTGTTGGCAGTTGCCAACAACGTGGATGGCAGTTGCCAACAACGTGGATGGCAATTGTCAACAACGTGGATGGCAGTTGCCAACAACGTGGATGGCAATTGTCAACAACATGGATGGCAATTGTCAACAACATGGATGGCAATTGTCAACAACATGGATGACAATTGCCAACAACCGCATGAATGCCGTTTCTTACACAATGACAGCTACTTATAGACAATGACGAAAAGGCGTTTTTACAGCGTATTACAAGCACAAGCAATCCGTTCCCACAAGCAGACACAAAAAAATCCCCAGAACCGAAGTTCCGGGGACCTATTTAGATATTTATAATATCCTAATCAAGTTGTAATCGCGAATTACTCAGCAGCGTTGTCGTTGAAAGTAGAAACGCGGTTGAACTCAACCTGCTTGAAGAGCTTGTCAGTAGCGCCCATACCAGTAGCTGTCAGACGATCTGCAGAGATCTTGTAGTTCTTAACGAGAACGTTCTTAACAGCGTCAGCACGCTTCTGAGAAAGAGCCTGGTTGAACTCCTTGTTACCCTCTGGAGAAGCGTAACCCTTGATCTCAACCTTAGCATCAGGATGATTCTTCATGTACTGAGCGATAAGCTCGATGTTAGGCATCTGGCTCTTGTCAACAACTGCCTTGCCCTGACGGAACAATACAGTAGGCTGCAAGTTAGTAGCAGTAGCAGGCTTCTCATACTTAGGCTTGCTGTTGCACTCATCGAGAGCGCTCTGGAGATCCTTAATCTGCTTGTCCTTAGCAGCGAGCTCAGAATCCTTACCGTTCAGGTCGTTGCGGAGGCTGTTGATCTGGCTGTTCAGACCATCGATCTCGTTCTGGTCGCGGAGCTGAGCGATTGTGAAGTTGTGAGTACCGTTAGAGTTCTTGAACTTGTAAACAACACCAGCGTTCAACTGAACACCAGACTTGTTGATATTGTACTCAACTGCATCGTCGTGACCAGCGCCATTCAAACACCATGTAATAGAAGGCTCGATGTATACCTGCCATGCCTTGCTTGAACCAAGGTTGAAAGCGAAGTCGATACCAGCCTTAGAAGTAAGGGCATCCCAGCTATGCTTGTTATATTCAAGCTCCTTAAGACCGAAGCCGTGAGCCCAACCGAAACCGTAAACGGGGATAACCTCGAATGTACGTGGCTCACCCTTGTAACCAGCGAACCAGTTGCTCAGGTTAACAGTACCAATCAAGCTTGTGTTCATGTAGCGAACAACAGTCTTAGAAGCAGGAGCGTTGTGATCGTTGAAATAAACATTGCTCTCAGCAGCCAAACCGAAAACTGGAGTGAACCAGCGGCCGATGCGAAGACCAGCGTTACCATTCAAGTTCTTCATCCAACGTGACTGAGTTGTCTTGGTCTGAACACCACCATTGATGCCGATGTACCAGTTGTCGAAAGTCTTGCTCTCAGTTACAGTCTGAGCTGAAGCTGAAGCTGCCAAAGCGGCAGCAGCAAACAATAAACCTAACTTTTTCATGTCTCTCTAAAAAATTAATTTATTAAAAGTGTTATTTTTCAATCTTTCTACGCCCTCATAGCAAGGGCTTTTCCGAAATCGAGTGCAAAGTAATAAAAAAAACTCTTAACTACCAAATAATTTAGGGAATATTTTGCATTTTAGGGCACAAAACTGGAAAAAGTGGCCATTAATAGCTTATTTTTCAGTCTTAAAGCACAATATTAGTGTTCTTTTTCCGTTTCTTTATTTGTTTATGCAAACAGGTCCACATGCAGCAATCTTTTCCATAGCATTCTCTCGCGCGTACATTATATTATATAAAAAGGGCAGGATGCATCACTACACCCCGCCCACAAATTAGAGAGTTACAAAAAAATCAAGTATAATTGCTACTTGTAGAATTCCTTCTTGCCAGCAGCAAGCGTATTCTTCATCAGCGAACAGATGGTCATTGGCCCCACACCTCCCGGAACGGGAGTGATGAACGAGCACTTATCAGCCACCTCACTGAACTTCACGTCACCATTGAGGCGGAACCCGCTTTTCTTCGTGCTGTCCGGCACACGGGTGGTCCCCACATCGATAACTACAGCTCCCGGCTTCACCATATCAGCCGTAACGAAATCGGGGCGCCCGATGGCGGCAATGACAATGTCCGCCTCACGGCATTCCTCCTTCAAGTTGGCGGAATGAGAGTGGCACACCGTCACCGTAGCATCACCGTACTGCTTCTGCATCATGAGTTGCGCCATCGGCTTACCCACGATGTTGGAGCGTCCCAAAATGACGCACTTCTTACCACTTGTCTCTATGCCGTAGTGCTGCAGCAGTGTGAGGATGCCGAGCGGTGTGGCAGAGATGAAACAAGGCATACCGAGTGCCATGCGACCCACATTGACAGGATGGAACCCGTCCACATCCTTGCGGTAGTCTATAGCCATCGTCACCTTCTGCTCATCGATATGCTTGGGCAAGGGCAACTGCACGATAAACCCGTCCACGTCCTCGTCTTTATTGAGTTTGTCTACGCACGCCAGCAGTTCCTCTTCCGTCACATCATCCTCATAACGTATGAGTGTCGACTTGAAACCACATTTCTCACATGCAAGTACCTTGTTCTTCACATAAGTCTCGCTGCCTCCGTCGTGCCCCACGAGCACTGCCACGAGGTGCGGACGTTTGCCACCGGCGGCAATCATCTGTTCCACCTCTTGGGCTATCTGTTCCTTGATGGCGGCTGCTGTCGCCTTTCCGTCAATTATCTGCATTGTTACGAATATTACATTTTCGGCATTCCGGGCATGCCCTTCATCTTCGCCATCATGGATGCCATCTTGTTGCCCGTCATCATCTGCATCATCTTGCGTGTCTGATCAAACTGCTTGATGAGTTTGTTCACCTCCTGGATATTGGTACCAGAGCCTTTGGCGATGCGCTGACGACGGGAGGTATTGAGAATGGCTGGATTGGTGCGCTCCTTCGGAGTCATACTCTGAATGATGGCCTCGATGCCCTTGAATGCGTTTTCGGGAATGTCCACATCACGAATGGCTTTTCCTACACCGGGAATCATGGCTGCAAGATCCTTGATGTTACCCATCTTCTTGATCTGCTGTATCTGCGCATAGAAGTCGTTGAAATCAAACTGGTTCTTGCGTATCTTCTTCTCCAGTTTCTTGGCTTCCTCGAGGTCAAACTGCTCTTGTGCACGTTCCACAAGCGAGACAACGTCACCCATACCGAGGATACGGTCGGCCATACGTGCGGGATGGAACACATCTACCGCCTCCATCTTCTCACCCGTACCGATAAACTTGATGGGCTTGGTCACCACGGTGCGGATACTGAGGGCAGCACCACCGCGTGTATCACCGTCAAGCTTGGTGAGAACCACACCATCGAAATCCAGTCGGTCGTTGAACTCCTTGGCGGTATTGACAGCATCCTGACCCGTCATGGAGTCTACCACGAAGAGGGTCTCGTCGGGAAGGAGATGATTCTTGAGATTACTGATCTCCTGCATCATCTGCTCGTCAACCGCCAGACGACCGGCGGTATCGACGATAACCACATCGTTGCCATTGGTCTTGGCCTGCTGTATGGCGTGGTCGGCTATTTGGCATACATCCTTGCTGTCCGGCTCGCTGTAAACAGGAACACCTATCTGCTCACCCACCACATGGAGCTGCTGAATGGCTGCAGGGCGATACACGTCGCAAGCCACAAGCAGAGGTTTCTTTCCGCGCTTGGCCTTGAGCATGTTGGCGAGTTTACCGCTGAAGGTAGTCTTACCGGAACCCTGCAGACCGCTCATGAGGATGACGGCAGGATGACCTTCGAGTTTCAGGGGAGCTTCCTCGCCACCCATCAGCTCTGCCAGTTCGTCGTGTACTAACTTCACCATCAACTGCCCCGGCTTCACAGCTGTCAGCACATTCATGCCGAGAGCCTTCTCCTTCACCTTGTTGGTGAACTCCTTGGCCACCTTGTAGTTGACATCGGCATCGAGGAGTGCGCGGCGCACATCCTTCATGGTCTCTGCCACGTTGATTTCCGTTATCTTACCTTCACCCTTCAGAATCTTGAAGGAGCGTTCCAGTCTATCTGATAAATTTTCAAACATTGTTTCGTTATTTATTTTTGCGGACGCAAAGGTACAAAAAAAATCCGAGAAAGCCTATAACTGTCGGCAAAAAAGCATGTTTTGCCGTTATTCCTCTTGCTTTTGTACAACATTCGGCAACGTCTTGGCCGAAGTATCGGGCACTGTTCGTAATGGAGAGGCTGGAACACTGTGGTCGTCTGCCGGCGAGAGGACAGTTGTGGGAGACGACTCCCAGCACTCCGTTTTGGGAACGGAACCCGATTGACGCAATGAGTCTGACAAAGAGAAGGACTCAGTTTTACTGCGTAAGTCGGCTGCCTGAACAGAATCTTCAGAAGCAGCAAAAGCCTTTCTGCCCATAGCCTGCTCGTAAGCTGCAATGATAGGATCCTTGCGATCCATCTCCTGCATTATGCCCTTGGCTTTCTTCAGATGTTTACGGTCACGGTTTCCCCGCTTATCAAGCCATCCTAATGCATTGAAACCGATACCAGTAATGGGGCGAGGCTCTTCTTTCACTTTCTTCTTGATAATCTGCTCCATCTCGTCCACATGCTCCTGGTTCTGGCCCCACACCGTCACCTCGTTAATCTGAAGTCGTTGCGGAAGGAGAAACACCGTATCGGGTAACTCCTTGTAACGGATGGTGGTTTTTAGAAAACCATGTTTGGACACCGTGGCACTGTCAAAGGGGTACTTCATAGTCCAGTAGCCCCTGTAGTCGGTACGCGCCCAATGGTTGTTGTCTGTATGGATCAGAACCTCGCGCAGGGGCAGATGATCTTCTGCGTTGGCTATCACACATGTTTTCTGAGCCTGTACTGCCGACAGGTTCAGGCATGCTGCCATTGCCGCGAAATAGATTTTCTTAGTCATTGTAAAATATTTTTGTCCAAGAGGATAACCCGTGTATTCCACGTACAAAGTTAGGCAATAAAAAAATATCTTCCAAAACCACCGTGGTGCTTTTGAAAGATATTAATTCGTTTTAATAGTCTATAACGTTACTACACATCCGCATGCCTTTATTCAGCACCGGTAGTGCCACTTTCCTCGATGCGCTTGGCCTCCTCGAGCAACTTGATGGCATCGACATACTGAGCTATACCCTGTGCCACCTCTTTGGCAGCCTTCATGGCAAGTACCACAGTCTGAGGACGGTGCACCACGTCACCACCGGCAAACACTCCTCTACGTGTGGTCATACCATAAGGACGCTCCACAACCTTAACATAACCTTTTTCGTCTACCTCGATACCGTCGGTAGTAGAAACGATACGGTTGGCCGGACGCGAACCGATGGCAAGGTATATCCTGTCGAACTTCTCTACACGCTCTCCGTCCGGTGTATTGAGCACACAACTGCCCAAACGCCCGTTCTTTCCCTTGAGGAAAGCCTCAACGGTAGTTTTCCATTCAAACTTCACGCCTTCCTTCACGGCATCCTCATACTCGCTCTGGATAGCAGGCATTTCCTCCTGCGTCTTGCGGTAAAGTACAGTGACATCAGCACCGAGGCGTATGGCTGTACGGGCAGCATCCATGGCCACATTTCCACCGCCAATCACACCCACCTTCTCACCATCGTGCAAAGGCACCATGTCGCGCGTCAGCGCACCTTCGTTATAGGCATTTACATTATGCAGGAAGTAGGTACTCTGGCTCACACCATGCAACTTGCTTCCTGGTGTAGAGTCCATATTCTGAGGAACATTCGTTCCTGTTCCCATGAAGATGGCATCATATCCGGCACGGAAAAGGCTGTCGACTGTGACATTGTTCTCACCTACCATGCAGTTCATAACAAACTGTACGCCTAAAGCCTCTATCTTGCTCACCTCGTCGCGCACCACGCTCTTGGGCAAACGATACTCAGGTATACCGTACATGAGTACGCCTCCCGGCTCAGCCTGTCCCTCGAAGATGGTGACATTGAAGCCCTGGCGTGCCAGGTCACCGGCAACGGTAAGACCAGCAGGGCCCGAACCGATGACAGCCACGCGTCCACGTGTCTTCTGCGGCAACTTCTCGCGCGAGAGTTTCATCTTCGTATCGAAGTCGGCGATAAACTGCTCCAACTTACCTATCTGTACAGGCTTGCCCTTCTTGCCAAGTACACAATGGCCCTGGCATTGTTTTTCATGGGGGCACACACGTCCGCAGATGGCAGGCAGATTGCTCTTGGCATTGATAATGCTCATGGCTGCACCCATGTTACCCATAGAGAGCTCATGTACGAAGTCGGGGATGTCATTCTCGATGGGACATCCCTTCT
Source organism: Sphaerochaetaceae bacterium (assembly GCA_963660455.1). GTDB lineage: Bacteria > Bacteroidota > Bacteroidia > Bacteroidales > Bacteroidaceae > Prevotella. Next base: position 6,680 of record CAVKZC010000083.1, read on the forward strand.
TGCACTGGGGTACCTTACAATGCAGGCAACGTTTGGCTTCCTCTATCGCCTCACGCGTAGAGAACCCCTCGTTTACCACCTGGAATCCATTGGGTTGTTCCACTTCCACCTGTTGTTCAGACAATTTCGGCTCCTCCGTGATATCTTTCTGGTCTGTTTGTTCGCTCATGTCCATTTTGTTTTAGGCGTGTCTAAACACGCATAGTTTTATTTCTTCTATTTTAGTAGTTTGCGGGTGCAAAGATACGAATATTATTTCAATCGGTGCGCCTAACTAACAAAAAAAATGAGGGCGTGCATAAACCACGCCCCCATCTGTATTCTTTAAGTCCACAAGCGGAATCAGTTTTTCAGACTCTCCTGGTACCAGTCGAAGAGTTTCTGCACGCCATTCTCTATCTCTACCTTGTGCGTCCAACCAAGGCGGTGGAGCTTGTCGACAGAGATGAGTTTGCGCATGGTGCCGTCGGGCTTGGAGGCATCAAACTCCACCTCGCCTTCGAAACCAACAGCCTTGACTACCAGTTCGGAAAGTTCGCGGATGGTAAGTTCCTTGCCCGTGCCCACGTTGATGTGGCAGTTGCGGATCTCGCCGAGTGAAGGGATGGCGCCGCCACGGCCTTCAGAGTTGTTGCGGTCTACGGCTCCGTCAACCTTGGCACCATAGAATACGGAAGAGTATTTCTCGATGCCAATGATGTCCTTGAAGTCAACGTTGAGGAGCACGTGTACGCTGGCATCCGCCATGTCTTCACTCCAAAGGAACTCGCGGAGGGGAGTGCCGGTACCCCAAAGTACCACCTTATTATTATATATACCATAGAACTCGAGGGCCTTCAGTATACGCTCGTGGTCGTTGTTGCCGTCTACGTTGCCATCGCCGATGAGGGCACGGAGCTTGTCGGTGGGGTTGATGGGGCGCTTGTTCATGTCGACCTCTATGGAGTGCCAGTCGCCGTCGTGGATGAGTTTGGCAAGATAGATCTTGCGCATCATGGCGGGCATAACGTGGCTGTTTTCCAGGTGGAAGTTGTCATTGGGACCGTAGAGGTTGGTGGGCATCACGGCGATATAGTTGGTGCCGTACTGAAGGTTGTAGCTCTCGCACATCTTCAAGCCAGCTATCTTGGCAATGGCATATTCCTCGTTGGTGTACTCTAACGGAGAGGTCAAGAGCACGTCCTCGCTCATAGGCTGGGGTGCATTCTTGGGATAGATGCAGGTACTGCCGAGGAAGAGGAGTTTCTTCACACCGTGTGAGTAGGCATTGCTGATGACGTTACACTGCATCTTCATATTCTGCATGATGAAGTCGGCACGGTAGAGCGAATTGGCCATGATGCCGCCCACGAAGGCAGCGGCAAGGACTACAGCGTCGGGCTTCTCCTCATCGAAGAACTTTTCTACCTGGTACTGGTCGGTGAGGTCAAGTTCCTTGTGGCTACGACCTACGAGGTTGTTATAACCTCTTGCCTTGAGGTTGTTCCAAATGGCAGAGCCCACGAGACCGTGATGCCCTGCTATGTATATCTTTGAATCTTTATCCAGCATGATATTAATCTTTGAACACGAATCCCGCGAATCCCACGAATCTTTTTCTTGCCTTTTCGAACACGGAAAGCACGGATAAACACGGAATGTTCTTACTTCCACGATTTATGGCGTCAGCCCCTTCCGTGAATTCGGTGTTCGAATAAATAAATGGCGTAAGCCTATCTGTGTATTCTGTGAGATCTGTGGGAGATTTATTTTACGATACCTTTCTCGAGATACTCGGCGAGGTTGCAGCGCACACGCTCGCTGGCATCCTCGGCTGCCACCTTAGCCATGTCACTTTCTACCATTATCTTGACGAGGTCTTCGAAAGAGGTGGTGTTCGGGTTCCAGTTGAGTTTGGCCTTGGCCTTGGTGGGGTCACCCCAGAGGTTGACAACATCCGTAGGACGGTAGAAGTCGGGCGATACCTCGACGAGGGTCTTGCCGACGAGTTCCTCGGGACCTGAAACGCAGATACCCTTCTCGTTCTCGTCCTTGCCTTCCCACTTCAGTTCGATGCCAACATAGTGGAATGCCAACTGGGCGAACTCACGCACAGAATGCTGCTTACCGGTAGCGATGACGAAGTCCTCGGGTTTCTCTGCCTGAAGGATGAGCCACATACACTCCACATAGTCCTTGGCGTAGCCCCAGTCGCGGAGCGAGTCAAGATTTCCGAGGTAGAGTTTCTCCTGCTTGCCCTGCTTGATACGGGCAGCAGCGAGGGTAATCTTACGAGTAACAAAAGTCTCGCCGCGACGCTCACTCTCGTGGTTGAAGAGGATGCCGGAACAGCAGAACATATTGTATGCCTCACGATACTCCTTTACGATCCAGAAACCATACTGCTTGGCCACTGCATAGGGAGAGTATGGGTGGAACGGAGTGTTCTCGTTCTGCGGAACCTCCTCCACCTTGCCATAGAGTTCGGAGGTGGAAGCCTGATACATGCGACAGGTTTTCTCCAAGCCACACTGGCGGATGGCCTCCAAGATACGGAGCACGCCTGTGGCATCCACATCGGCGGTGAACTCAGGTGAGTCGAAGCTGACCTGCACGTGGCTCTGGGCAGCAAGGTTGTAGACTTCGGTGGGCTTCACCTTGTTCATCACCTGTATGATGCTCATGGAGTCGCCGAGGTCGGCATAGTGAAGGTGGAAGTTGGGCGTACCCTCCAGATGAGCGATGCGCTCACGGTAGTCGGTAGACGAACGGCGGATAGTGCCGTGCACGTCATAACCCTTCTCCAACAACAATTCCGCCAAGTACGAACCGTCCTGGCCTGTGATACCTGTGATTAAAGCTACTTTTCTTTTTTCCATATTTATGTATTGCGGTTTTATTAGTTTCGTAATCCGTGCATATTTTTTATACCACCAGATGAACAATGTCGATTTCACTTGGCACAAGGAGAATGGTACGTTCTACAACCCTTTGTCTGCCAAGAGTCTGAAAATCGTCTGCAAAGTTATACTTTTTCTACGTAACAGGCAAGGCTTTTGCCTAAATTCTTACTCTGCATCCCACCATCAACAATGGCAGGACCCGTTTCTTTGCCCGTTCTTGCCACACAACCTTTACGTCTTATTCTGCTGAAATCTCCAAGATTCGTGTTGTGTCCGCAGCAATACTACAGTATTGCGACGTACGTCGCCCCACTAGCCAAATGACAACATGGTTTGCATCTTCCAGCAACAGTTGGTCTTCCTTCTCGAAAGCATTACACTTGCAGTCTGTAAGATAGTCGCTTACCAATTTGCTGCCCTTCATGCCGAAAGGCTTGAACCGGTCGCCTTCAGCAGTTCTGCGCAAGCATAACGGAAACGCAACCCTGTCAGCATCGAGCGTTACGAGAAGAGGTGTCTTAGCCGGAACAAAGCCATCAGGTTTGGCATAGACACACACCATCAGACTATGCCCCTCGCCGAACACGTACTTCCCCTCCTCGGGGATGCGTAGCGAACTGAACGAATGCTGTTGCAACGGTCTGACAAGAATATATTGGCGATCAATGGCCAACTGGTGTGTAGCAGAATGCCACTGCTTGCCAACAACATCGACACTGGCCATTATCTCCTCCGCTGTAGTAGACGAGAAGCAAAACGGTTCCAGGCACTCATGCAACACGTACTGCGGACAGGCCGACCGCAGAAGGGCAGCCTTGTCTATCTGTACGGTTCCGTCAAGAGTAGCCTTTATGATACTGCCCTGTTTTATATGCTCAGCTATCAGCACACTGGCCTGCCCCAGATAGGCAGCCGTCGCAGCCATATTGCGGCACACTGCAGGATTGATTTCACGCAAAAGGGGCAACACCTGTAACCTTATCCTGTTTCGCACAACATCGGGCACGAGGTTTGTACTGTCCGTAACATACGCCTGTCCCCTACCCTCAAGGTATCCGAGGATATCCTCACGCCCCACACAAAGCAGCGGCCGCAGAATATTGCCATTGCGGGGAGCAATACCCGTAAGTCCCTTGATGCCAGTTCCCCTTACCAGATTGATGAGCATCGTCTCCACACTGTCATCTCGGTGATGGGCCACACAGATGCCGTCTGCCTGAATATCATGCAGAAGCTGGTCGAAATAGCGATAACGCAGTTCGCGGGCCGCCATCTCTATACTGACGTGGTGCACACTGGCATAGAGCTTTGTATCGAAGTGTGTGCGATGCAAGGGGATGCCCTTTTTGGCACAAAGTTCGACGCAGAACGTTTCGTCACGGTCCGACTCTTCTCCACGGAGATGAAAGTTGCAATGGCATGCCTCTATCCGGTAGCCCATATCCTGAAGGACAAGAAGCAGCGCGACACTGTCTGCACCGCCCGAAAGAGCCACAAGGTACTTTCCACCCTCATGAAGCAACACATGCTGTTTGACGAAACGGGCAACGGCATGCTGAAAAGATGCTTTGTTAGACATAACCCACCTGTACTTATCTCTTTGCCAAAAATTGCTCAGCCCTTTCCAGGTCCTCGGGTGTATCGATACCGATGGTCTCCACATCAGTAGTACCCACCTTTATCTTATAACCGTTCTGCAACCATCTGAGCTGTTCCAAGCTTTCGGCCAATTCGAGACTACTCTGAGGCAACTGTGTTATCTGGCGCAATACCTCCGTGCGATAGGCATAGATACCCAGATGCTTGAGGAAAGGATAGTGAGCGAGCCAGTCGGCACGCTCTTCATTGCGCACGAAAGGGATGACGCTCCGCGAGAAATACATGGCAAAACCCATGTTGTCGACAACGATTTTCGGAGAATTGGGATTCTCTACAGCCTCCATGCTTGCAAACGGCTTGCCCAATGTAGCTATCTGCGTAGAAGGATCGTCGAAGCAACTGCAGATGGTACGCAACTGACTTGCATCGACAAAGGGTTCATCGCCCTGTATGTTGATGACGACATCCCACGCGCCACCTATCTTCTCCATGGCCTCCTCTATGCGGTCGGTACCGCTCTTGTGGTCGGAGCGTGTCATGACGGCCTTGCCGCCAAAAGCCTTGACTGTATCGTATATTCTATCGTCATCTGTGGCGACATAGGCTTCGCCCAATGCGTCAGCCACCTTCTCGTAAACATGCTGTATAACGGGTTTGCCCCCCAAGAGGGCCAACGGTTTGCCCGGAAAGCGCGTAGAAGCGTAACGGGCAGGAATGATACCTATAAATTTCATAGTCTATATTTTTTACTTTTTTACCTTTAAAAGTGCTGCTTCGTGCCGAAGTATTTCCTGTTCTGTAAATCGCATGCGGAGCACACGGGCGGGCACACCGCCAATGATGGAGTAAGGAGAACACGAGTGAGTGACAACAGCTCCAGCTGCCACCACCGACCCTCTACCTATGGTGACACCTTTAAGAATGGTGACATTGGCTCCCACCCAAACATCATCTTCTATATTGACAGGCTGGTCGTAAAGACTACAGCCGTCAGACATTTTGTCTGCCACTGTCACATCCGCAATATAACGACCTATGAGGTCGATGCGATGGTCACCGGTAATGATGGTGGGATGCGGTCCGAAGATGACCTTACGTCCAATGGTACAAGGGGCATCCTGACAGTAGACAGTAGAGCCGGAAGGCAATCTGGTACCATCGCCCAGAGAGAGGTTGTACAGTCCCTTGATGTCAGACGACATAGGGCGCAGGTACACCCCCTTTCCGCAATGGCGCATACAGCGTTTCCATACAGGAGCCCACATCATATCCCAAAGCCATGAGGGGGCAAGACTCAGTTTCTGCAAGATGGTAAATATCCGAGACATCGTTCTATTCCTTAAATCCGAAGCTAATCCTTTAATATTTTTTACAAGTACCTGAGCAACAAAATGTTGCTCAGGATTTGTATATGTCGAAAATTTCACCTATCTTTGTAGCTGCAAACCAATAAA
>CAVKZC010000084.1:0-12412 GCA_963660455.1 Sphaerochaetaceae bacterium
AAGGAATATACTATGCGGTTTTATGGGAGGCTAAAACTATTCGCTGAATAGTTACGAATAGTTACAGGAAGTTAAGTAATCGTTAAAAAATAAGTTGGTAAAGTTTGCGCCCCTTTTACACAGAGCGCCCTGAAAGGGCAGGGGAAATGTACCAACTTATTTACGATTACTTAAGGGATTTTAGGGGGAAGTTAAAGGGCGTTATTCGCCCGTATTGTCTGCCAATATCTGCGGACCGCGCACCTTGTCCTTCAGCGACAAGCCTTTCTTTATCTCGATGTTCACACCGTCGCTTAGCCCCGTGGTTACAGCCCTGCGCTCATAAGTCTTCTTGTCGCCACTGCCCCCAATGACGTAGACAAAGGTAGAGTCGCCGCTAAACTCGATGGCGCTTTCCGGCACGGTGAGCACCTTCAGAGCCTTCGCTAGCACTATCTCGGCATTGGCACTGTAGCCGGAGCGTATCTTGCCTCCCTTCACCGAGCGGACGGCTGCCTTTACCTCAAACTGGTTGGCACCGTTGTTCTCCACGGCCTTGGGGGAGATATACTCCAAGTCGGCATCAAACTTCAGGTCCTGCAGCGCACCGATGGTTATCTTCATGGGCATTCCTGCCACCAGGTTTCCCACCTCCGTCTCGTCGATGTTGCCACGGAAGATGAGGTCGTTCATGTTCGCCACACTGGCGATGGTAGTACCGTCGTTGAAGGTGTTGGCAAGAATCACGGAGTTTCCTACCTTTACAGGAATGTCGAGGATAATGCCCGAGATGGTGGAACGGATGAGGGTGGAGGAGGCACTGGCATTGCTTTTCGACACACCGTCGCGCACCACTTCGAGGGCGTCCTCGGCGGCAACGACCTCCTCCTTGGCCTGCTGCAGAGCCTGCTTTATCTTGTCAAACTCGTCGGCACTTACCAACTGCTTCTTGTAGAGCAGCTCCTCGCGCGTGTAGTTTACCTGCGCCTGCTTCAGGTTGATGCCGGCCAGGCGCACACGGGCCTGTGCACTGCTGAGTTGGCTCATGTCGGGAATGACCTTTACCTTGGCTATCACCTCGCCCGCCTGCACATAGTCGCCCGCCTGCTTGCAAATCTCGGTGATGATGCCGCTAATCTGCGGCTTCACGTTCACCTCGTTGCGAGGCTCTATCTTGCCCGTAATGACAGTGGTCTTCAGCACATCGCCCGTCTTGGGGGCCAGCTCGGTGTACTCCACAGGCTTGGGTTGCGACTTTTGGTAGAGGAACACGAAGGTCCCGATGAAAATCAATGCGACTATCGCCGCAACAATCAGCTTTGAATACTTTCTCATATCGTAAGTTTTTTATTATTCGTCTCTCATCGCATCCACCGGCTTGATGCTCATGGCTCGCCAGGCAGGAGCAAGTCCTGCCAGTGCACCGAGGACACTAATCAGCACGGCAGAGAAGATGGCCGTCCAGAAGTTGACCTGGAAGTGGGCAGTGGGAATGCCATCCGTCGTAGTCCCTATCTCCAGCATCTGCAGGATGACAACGCCGAAGAGGATGCCGCTCATGCCTGCCACCAGGGTGAGGATGATGCTCTCGGAGATAATCTGCGAGAGAATCATCTTCGGCGTGGCCCCTATGGCACGGCGAATGCCTATCTCCGTAGTGCGCTCCTTCACCGTTACCATCATGATGTTGCTCACGCCGATGGCTCCGGCCAGGAGGGTTCCTATGCCCACCATCCAGATGAGGAAGTTGACACCCTTGAAAAGGTTGTCGAGCATCTGGAAGAGTACTTCCGTGTTGAACACCATCAGACCCTTTTCGTCGGTCGGGTCTATGGAGTGTGCTCTTGCCACGGTCTCCCTCATGCGTTGGGCTATGGTGCTCATCACCACGCCCGGCTTGCCCGTCGTGGCAATGATGTCTACGGTGTTGCCGCGGTTGTAGGCAGTGCGCAGCACCGACTGGGGTAGGGTGATGGTCTCGTCGGCACGGCCGCCGAAGTTTACGCCGTTGCCCGCACGGTAGTCTACGCCCACTACGGTATAGTAGGTGGAGTCTACCCTCACGCTCTTGCCACAGGGGTCGCCACCGCCGGGAAAGAGATTCTTGTATATCTGCTTGCCTATGACGCACACCTTGCGTTGCCGTCTCACGTCCATCTCGTTGATGTACCTGCCGTAAAAGAGCGTGGGCGCAGCCACCTCGGCATAGTCGGGGTTTACGCCCTGTGTGCTGCCGCTGAAGGTCTTGTCGCCATACACCACGGTCTTCCGCCCGCTGAAGAGCAGGGGAGTGACGACATCCAGTTCGGGAATGCGCTGGCGAAGCCGTTCTATGTCTCCGAGTTCCATGTTCCACGAGCGCCCCTTGTTGAATCCCTTGTAGGGCTTGGTGGTATGTTGCGCCCACATGATGGTGGTGTTGGTGGCAAAGCCGTCAAAGTTGGCCTGCAGTATTTCCTTCAGTCCCTGTCCGCCTCCCATCAGGGCGATGAGCATGAACACGCCCCAGAACACGCCGAAGCCCGTAAGCAGGCTGCGGCTCTTGTTCCTCGTGATGGTGTCGAGTATCTCCTTGTATGTATCTAAGTCTAAACGCATTTCTGTTATTCTTGTTTCCCAGACTATCTATTCCGCCCTCAGCGCCTCTATCGGCCTTATCCTAGCAGCCTTGACAGCTGGTATGAGTCCGGCTATGGTTCCGGCAATGACGATGGTGATGGTGGCAGCGATGCAGGTGCCCAGTCCTACGGTAGGGTTCACGAACATGGTTGTCTTGAAGAGGCCCGTGTCAATGACCGAGTGGCCGATGGTGGCATCCATCACCTCATTGGCCACCACGCCGAGCACCATGCCTATGTATCCGAAGAAGGAGGTCATGATGATGCTCTCGGTGATGATGAGCTTGAGTATAGACCAGGGCTTGGCACCGATGGCCTTGCGTATGCCAAACTCGCGCGTGCGCTCCTTCACGGTGATGAGCATGATGTTGCTTACGCCCACGATGCCGCTCAGGAGCGTGAACAAGCCTACTATCCAGAGGGCCGTCTGGATGATGGCAATGCCTTGGTTCATCTGTATGTTGTCCAGGTAGCGGTTCCAGAGCCATACGCTGCGCTCGTCGTCGGGTGCCGCCTGGTGGTTGGTATTGATGGTGGCACGGTATTTCTTCTCAAAATCCTCGTTGTCTTCCTTTGTCTTCAGGTTCTTCAGCGTAAACTCGATGGTTCCTGCCTCGTCGCCCTTGCCGTAGATGGTCTTTACGGTGGTGAAGGCAGCGAAAGCCTCGTTGTTCTGCCGCGACTCGTCGCCCTTGTATATGCCTACCACCTTGAAGGCCATTCCGCTTATCTTCACGTTTTTGCCTACCAGCGAACGGTAGTCATTGGCCAGTTCCTTGGCCTGGCTCTTGCTGAGCACGATGGTCTTGCGCTGTTCCCTGAGGTCGAGGTCGTTGATAAACCTGCCTGCCGTCATCTCCGTCTTGTCTATCTTGGCGTGTGAGGGGTATACGCCACAGAGGTTCTGTGCGGCGATGTAGTTGTCGCCATAGGTGACAGTGACGTTCGACTGGTCCAGCTGTCCGCCCACATCGTCTACATAGTTGGCGTAGGTATGGTTGGTGATGGTAATGTCCTTGTCGTTGAGTTCGATGGAGCGTCCTTCCTTCAGTCCGTTGTAGCCTTTTGACGTTGTTCCGCCGAAGACGAGCATGGAGTTGGCGAGGAAGCGGTCGTTTTGCTGTAGCTGGGCATTGATGAGTCCGTTGCCTGCCCCCAACAGGAAGATGAGCATGAAGATGCCCCAAGCCACGGCAAATCCCGTGAGCGACGTGCGCAGCTTGTTGCGCTTCGATGTGCTCCATATTTCGGAGAGGAGCGAAGAGTGTAGCTTGAAGCGTGAAGAATTCATTTGCGTTATCATTAATACTTTTGTAAAGCCGAGGAGTTGATAGGAGAAAGACATTTGCCTTCTTCCTTTTCCCCTCTTCGTTCTTCCCTTACTTGACGTAGTCCTTGCTTACCAGGTGGTGGTCATGGTTGTCCTCGATGCTTTCGATGAGTCCGTCCTTGATGTGTATCACCTTGTCGGTCTCGTTGGCCACACCGCTCTCGTGTGTCACCACCACGATGGTCATGCCGTCCTTCTCGTGCAGTTCCTTCAGCAGGTCCATCACCTCTACGCTGGTCTTGGAGTCCAAGGCTCCGGTAGGTTCGTCGGCAAGTATTATCTGCGGCTTGGTGATGAGGGCACGGGCTATGGCCACGCGCTGTTTCTGTCCGCCCGACATTTCGTTGGGGTAATGGTCGGCCCACAGCTTCAGCCCCAACTTGTCGAGATACTCCATGGCCAGTTCGTGCCGTTTCTTGCGTCCCACGCCTTGGTAGAAGAGGGGCAGCTCTACGTTCTCCACGGCGGTCTTGAACGATATGAGGTTGAACGACTGGAAGATGAAGCCTATCATCTTGTTGCGGTATTCGGCAGCACGGGTCTCGGAGAGGTCTTTTATCAGCACGTCGTTGAGGCTGTATTCGCCCGTATCGTAGTTGTCGAGAATGCCCAGTATATTCAGCAGTGTGGATTTGCCGGAGCCTGACGCGCCCATGATGCTGACAAACTCGCCCCGCTCTATGTCGAGGTCTATGCCTTTCAGCACATGGAGGGGCTGTGCACCCTGATAGGTCTTGTTCACGTCTTTTAGATGTATCAGTGACATTTTTCTCTTTTATCTTATAATATATGATTAGAATGATAAACGTTAGCCTCCTGCAACTCCCCAAGAAAATTGCAGGCAACCCTGTTCTTTATATAATAAACGTAACATTGCCGTCCTTATTATATTGGTTGGGAAGTTTTTCTACCTTATACGGCTGCTTGCGCCCCAGAAGGACAACCGAAAGAAAATAGCCAAAAACACTTCACACTACACCAAAATGGCGTATGCCATTAATCCACAACGTATTAGACGGGTGCAGTGTCATTCACCACACTACACACACACTACACTCCTGTAAACTCATTGTTTAACAACGCGTTAGACATACCTGTGTGTAGTCTAAAAGCGAAACTGGGTGTCTACGCCCCAACGTAATTGATAGCTTACGGGCATTTCCGAAAATGCCACAACCCTAGCAGACAACTGCCTCAGTTGGAGCAGTAGACTATTCCAGTTGGGCAGCAAAACGAAACGGCATCTGCAAATTTCCGAAACGGCTTTCCGGTCCAACTCCGATGCGCATAAGCATGATGACAAACGCGCAAGGTGTGCGTAATGTGGAATTGTTAACAAAACGTTAAAGTCCGAAAATAATCAAGCAAAAGTTTGGAGCGTATCACAATTATATCTACCTTTGCAGTGTTCTATTAAGGTAGTACACTAAAACACTAAAGATATGATACAAGTACAAGACATCCGATTCAGTTATCCGGGCAGCAAGCAGAAGGTATTCAAAGACTTCTCGCTTACCCTTCAGGGCAACAACATATACGGTTTGCTCGGCAAGAACGGCACGGGCAAGAGTACCCTGCTCTATCTCCTCAGCGGCCTGATGCGCCAACAGCACGGCACAATACTCATTGACGGAGTTTCAGCCAAGCAGCGCAGGGCCGACATGCTGAAAGACATCTTTCTCGTTACCGAGGAGTTTGACCTGCCTGAAACATCGCTCTCCTGCTACGTGGAGATGAACAGGACGTTCTACCCCCATTTCTCGCAAGAAGTGTTGGAGAATTGCCTCAAGGATTTTGATTTGCCAATCTCTCTCAAGTTGAACGAGCTCTCGATGGGACAAAAGAAGAAGGTCTACATGAGTTTTGCCCTCGCCACAGGTACACGTTACCTGCTGATGGACGAACCGACCAACGGTCTTGACATCCCATCGAAGAGCCAGTTCCGAAAAGTGATAGCCAACAACATGACGGACGACCGCACCCTCGTCATCTCCACCCATCAGGTGCACGACATCGAGTCGCTGCTCGACCACATCATCATCATGAACCAGAGTCGCCTGTTGCTCGATGCTTCCGTGGCAGACATCTGCGACAAATATTCCTTCGAGTACCGCTCACCGCAGGAGATGGACAACAGCGTGCTCTATGCCGAGCCTACGCTACAGGGCAATGCTGCCATCTGTCGTCGCGGGGAAGGCAGCGCAGAGACGCAACTGAACCTCGAACTGCTGTTCAATGCCGTCATCAACGGCAAACTGGGCGCATAATAGCATAACTGCATACTTTCTTATACGATAACCTCAGGGGCGCAAGCCCCCGATAAAAAACGACAAAAGATGAACAATATATTCGATATTCACAGATTCGGCAAGGTGCTGGTCTGGAACCTGATGGCTTACTGGAAGAAGTATGTGCGCACCGTGCTGGTGCTGGCGCTTACATTGTCCTGCATCTGCATCATCGGCCTGTACAATACAATGGACATCGACTCTTATCTCAACAACATGTCGGGGGTGACGATGCTGATAGGCTTCTTTGCCTTCTTGCTCTCTGGAGCCGGCATTTTCGACAACATGAAGACCAAGCAGTCGAGGGCTACATTCCTCATGTTGCCCGCCAGCAACCTGGAGAAATACTTGGCGCGGCTGGCATGGGTAACAGTGGGTAGCGTGCTGATGCTCTTCCTTTCCGTGGTGCTGGCAGATGTCATCCAGTTTCTGTTCAGCCTCTTCATCACTCCCGGAGGACATGGATCGGTAACGGCCAAGATATTCTCATCATTCGCATCCGACAATACTTTCAGTTCACAACATTTCATCGTGAACAACGGCAAAAGCTGGCTGGGCCCCAGTTACCCCATCTGGCTGTTCTTCCTGGCATACATTGTCTATTCACACTCTTTCTTCACGCTGGGCGGGGCGTTCTACCGCAAGTATGTGGTGGTACTCACCGTGTTGTCAAGCTTTGTGCTGGCGTTTGCCGTACTGTGGTTGTTGAACAGTATCGACTTTCAGGGCAGTATTTCCGTTGACGACCTGCAAGCCTGGAACCCGTGGACGGTGATGAACATCCTGACAGGCATCTTGCTGTTGCTGGCCGTACTGCATTACTGGTTGGCCTACAAGCTCTTTACACGTATGCAGGTGATCTGCAACAAGTGGTTGAACATCTAAGATCAGAAAGGAATGCCTATGAATTTCAATAACGACAAGGCCATCTACGTACAGATAGCCAACCGTCTGTGCGACGAGATACTGGCTGGCAAGTACAAGGAGGACGAGCGCATACCGAGCGTGAGAGAGTATGCCGTGCTCCTGGAGGTGAACGCCAACACCACCGTGAAGTCTTACGACCTGTTGGCAGGCGAAGGTGTCATCTACAACAAGCGGGGACTGGGCTATTTCGTTTCCGCAGGAGCCAAGAAGCAGATAAAGAAGGAGCGCAAGAAGGAGTTTATGAAGGAGCGTCTTCCAGAGCTGGCCCGCCAAATGCAACTGCTCGACATCTCCGTCGACGAGGTGAAGGAAGCGTTGGAGAAAAAACTCCGTGCTGTGTAGAGCGGAAGGTTTTCGACCTTTTTCTATGTGGGCGATTGGATGACGTGACGAGTGGCTACATCCCCGTAAATCCGAAATCAAGTGAAAACGTTTCTTCTATCCGTAATATGGGTAACAGGCATTTGCAAGAAAAGTGATACCTTTGCAACCGAAAACAGGAACCAACAAGGCGAATGTTTTCCGAGAAGGTAAAATCAAGACAACAAAAACCACCATATTATGTTATTGGAAACTATCAAATCACCCCGAGACGTAAAGGCTCTCTCCGTAGAGCAACTTCCCACGCTGGCCAAAGAAATACGCGAAGGCATCCTGAACCGCGACAGCAACATCGGCGGGCATGTAGGTCCCAACCTTGGCATTGTGGAGACAACCATTGCCATGCACTACGTGTTCGACTGCCCACAAGACAAGTTTGTCTTCGACGTTTCCCACCAGAGTTATCCGCACAAGATGCTGACAGGACGTGCCTTCGGCTATTACGACAATGCACGACTGGACGAAATTTCCGGTTACAGCAGTCCGACGGAGTCGCCAGACTACGACCAGTTTGAGATAGGGCACACCTCTACATCCGTCTCCCTAGCCACAGGTCTGCAGAAGGCACGCGACATCAAGGGCACCCACGAGAACATCGTGGCGGTAATCGGCGATGGGTCGCTGAGCGGCGGCGAGGCACTCGAAGGCCTTGACGAAGCTGGAGAATTGGGCACAGGCATCATCATCGTGGTGAACGACAACGAGATGAGCATTGCCGAGAACCATGGAGGACTGTACAGAAATCTTGCCCTCCTGCGCCAGACCGACGGCAAGGCCGAGTGTAACCTTTTCCGCGCCATGGGGCTGGACTACAGGTATGTAGCTGACGGCAACAATGTAGCGACCCTGATACGCGTCTTCGAAGAGGTAAAAGACACCGACCACCCCATTGTGGTACACATCCATACAGAGAAGGGCAAAGGCTATGCGCCTGCTGAGGAGAACAAGGAGCAGTGGCACTGGAGCATGCCGTTTGACATAGAGACAGGCAAGCCCAAGCATGAAGGAAGCGGCGAAGACTACGGCAACATGACTGCCGAATATCTGTTGCAGGAGATGAAAAAGGACAAGCATCTGGTGGCTGTGACATCGGGCACGCCTACAGTGGCAGGATTCTTCAAGTCGCGACGCGAAGAGGCTGGCAAGCAGTTTGTGGACGTAGGCATCGCCGAAGAACAGGCCGTGGCCATGATTTCGGGCATGGCAAAGGGTGGCATAAAACCTGTATACAATGTGTACAGCACCTTCATACAGCGCACCTACGACCAGATAGCACAGGACCTGTGTATCAACGGCAACCCGGCTCTCATCAACGTGTTCCTGGGTTCCATGTACGGACTGAACGACATCACGCACATCGGGTTCTACGACATTCCGATGCTCAGCAACATCCCTAACCTCGTCTACCTCGCTCCTACCTGTTGGGAGGAATACAAAGCCATGATGGCATGGGGCATCAGGCAGACCGTACACCCCGTAGCCATACGCGTGCCGGGAGGTGCAGTGACCCACAGCGAGGAACCATTCGACGAAGACTACTCGGTGCTGAACCGCTTCAAGATGACACACAAAGGCAGCAAGATAGCCATAGTGGCACTCGGTGCCTTCTATGCACTCGGCAAAGAGGTGGCAGACCTGCTGTACAAGGAAAAAGGCATCGACGCAACCCTCATCAACCCGCGTTTCATAACCGGACTTGACGAGAGCATGCTCGAAACCCTGAAGGCCGACCACGAGAAAGTCGTCACCCTGGAAGACGGAGCCATAGAAGGCGGATTCGGAGAGAAAATAGCTCGTTTCTATGGCGACAGTGACATGAAGACCTACTGCTTCGGCATCAAGAAAGGACTGTACGACCGCTACGACTATAGGCAAATGGCACTTGACAACGAACTGACTCCCGAGCAGATTGTGGCAAGAGTGACGGCAAAGTAGTCGGCCGTCTGCTTTTTAGAAAATGCCGTCTGGAAATCAACGGCAGTCGCTTAACAATGTTAAAAAGCAAGGTTAAGCGACTGCCGTTTTTGTTATTCTCGAAGAAAAACCATATCTTTGCAAATCCAAATGTAACGGTTCAGGGCTTTCTTCCTGCAATAAAAGACAAAGACAAGCAGACAATGGCAACAGACAACAAGGGGCTTACGCCCATGATGAGACAATTCTTCGAGATGAAATCCAAACATCCCGAGGCATTGCTGCTCTTCCGCTGCGGCGACTTCTACGAGACCTACTGCGAGGATGCAGTGGAGGCATCGCGTATTCTCGGCATCACGCTGACACGACGCAACAACGGCGGTTCTACGGGCACTACCGAGATGGCAGGCTTTCCGCATCATGCCCTGGACACTTACCTACCCAAACTCATCAGGGCAGGCAAGCGCGTAGCTGTGTGCGACCAGTTGGAAGACCCCAAGAAGAAACGACAGGAGATAAAGGGAAAGAAAGGCCTCAGCCAGATGGACAAGATGGTGAAGCGTGGCATCACCGAACTTGTGACACCCGGCGTGGCAATGGGCGACAATGTGCTCAACTACAAGGAAAACAACTTCCTGGCCGCAGTCCACTTCGGCAAGGCTTCATGCGGCGTAAGCTTCCTCGACATCTCTACCGGAGAGTTTCTCACGGGAGAGGGCACCCCCGACTATGTGGAGAAACTGATGGGCAACTTCCAACCAAAGGAGGTGCTCTACGACCGGGCCATGAAACAACGCTTCGAGCAGTGTTTCGGCACAAAGCACTGTACCTTCGAACTGGACGACTGGGTGTTTACCGAACAGACGGCACGACACAAACTGCTCTCCCACTTCAAGACCAAGTCGCTGAAGGGATTCGGCGTGGAACACCTGAAGAACGGCATTGTGGCCAGCGGTGCCATCATGCAGTACCTGGAGATAACCCAGCATACGCAGATAGGACACATCACCTCCCTCTCGCGTATAGAGGAAGACAAATTCGTGCGCATGGACCGCTTTACCATACGCAGTCTGGAACTTGTCAGCCCCATGCAGGAAGACGGTTCGTCGCTTCTGCAGGTCATAGACCGCACCGTCACTCCGATGGGCGGGCGTATGCTGCGCCGCTGGCTCGTATTCCCCCTCAAGGATGTGCGCCCCATCAACGAGCGTCTCGACATCGTGGAATACTTCTTCAGACAACCTGAGTTCAGACAGTTGGCCGACGACCAACTGCACCGCATCGGTGACTTGGAGCGCATCATCTCCAAGGTAGCAGTAGGGCGCGTTTCGCCACGCGAAGTGGTACAACTGCACCATGCGCTGGAAGCCATCCAACCCGTGAAGGCAGCGTGCCAACACGCCGAGAACATGGCACTGCAGCGGATAGGCGAACAGCTCAACCTGTGTGAGACACTGAAGGACAGGATAGCCAAGGAAATACAACCAGACCCTCCACAGCAGGTGAACAAGGGTGACGTCATAGCCGACGGGTATAACGCCCAACTGGATGACCTGCGGGCCATAAGCCGCCACGGCAAGGACTATCTGCTCAAGATACAGGAAAGGGAGATAGAGAAAACGGGCATCTCCAGTCTGAAAGTAGGATACAACAATGTGTTCGGCTATTACCTTGAGGTGCGCAACACCTTCAAGGACAAGGTGCCCGAAGAGTGGATTCGCAAGCAGACCCTGGCACAGGCCGAACGGTACATCACCCAGGAGCTGAAGGAATATGAAGAGAAGATACTCGGAGCCGACGAGAAGATACTGGTGCTCGAGGCGCAGCTCTTCAGTGAACTGATAGCTGCCATGCAGGAGTACATTCCGCAGATACAGATCAACGCCAACCTCATAGCGCGCCTGGACAGTCTCTTGTCCTTTGCCAAGGCTTCAGACGAGCATCATTATGTGCGCCCCATTGTCGACGAATCGGAAGTTCTCGACATCAAGCAGGGACGCCACCCCGTGATAGAGACACAACTGCCGCTGGGCGAGAGATACGTGCCCAACGACGTGCTGCTCGACACAGAGAAGCAGCAGATTATGATGATTACGGGTCCCAACATGGCAGGTAAGTCGGCGCTCTTAAGGCAGACAGCCTTGATAGTGCTCTTGGCACAGGTGGGATGTTTTGTGCCAGCGGAGAGTGCCAGGGTAGGACTGGTAGACAAGATCTTCACACGTGTAGGAGCCAGCGACAACATCTCACTCGGCGAATCTACCTTTATGGTGGAGATGACGGAGGCTGCCAATATCCTGAACAACGTGTCGCCACGGTCGCTGGTCCTCTTCGACGAACTGGGGCGCGGCACGTCTACCTACGACGGCATCTCCATAGCATGGGCCATCGTGGAATACCTGCACGAGCACAGCAAGGCAAATGCACGCACGCTCTTTGCCACCCACTACCACGAACTGAATGAGATGGAGAAGAACTTCCCGCGCATCAAAAACTTCAATGTGAGCGTGAAGGAAGTGGACGGCAAGGTCATCTTCCTGCGCAAACTTGAACCGGGAGGCAGCGAGCACTCCTTCGGTATCCATGTGGCAGAGATAGCCGGTATGCCGCGCAGCATCGTGAAGCGTGCCAATGTCATCCTCAAACAACTGGAGGAAGACAATGCCGGGGTGGGCGGCGCTGGCAAACCCAACGTACAGCGCATCGAGGAACCGAAGGACGGCATGCAACTCAGTTTCTTCCAGCTCGACGACCCCGTCCTTACACAGATACGCGACGAGATACTCGGACTGGATGTCAACAACCTCACTCCCGTCGAGGCACTGAACAAGCTCAACGACATCAAGAAGATTCTGCTGGGCAGATAGGATATTCAGGACGTCGTATGCACAACTTTTACCATGCGGGGGTTTCAGAACACGTAACTATTCAGCGAATAGTTTTAGCCTCCCATAAAACCGCATAGTATATTCCTT
>CAVKZC010000085.1:0-12389 GCA_963660455.1 Sphaerochaetaceae bacterium
GAAACTGCATCAAAAATTGACATAATTTTGAAACCAATTTTGAACACCCTACCTATAAGGGCAAAAGCGCTATTGCTCTCTTGAACTTTTAGCGCTCCCTTACAGGGCGTGCAGGCGACAACTTACATAGTTTTTAAGCTTCGTCTTAATAGAATAACCAGTCGATGGCCTTGTCGGTGCCCGACAGACCCGCGTCTCGGGGACTGATGTTGTCACTTGTTGCACCCAATACGAGGATGATGCCTTTCGGCAACAGCAAGGTATGTTTGCCCGCCTCGAAATCATATTTGTGTACATTGACCTGAGGCATGCCGTCTATGCGTATGGCACTGGTCAACTGTGGCTCAGCCTGTCCGTAGTCATTGGCGGTGGCATCGGTTTCCAGTTTGGGTGCTTTGGCATATTTTATCTGGTCGTCACGGAAATAGCCTACCAGCAGGTGCACGGGCTTCTTGCAGCTAAACTCTATCTTGGCTGAGTTCTTGCGCAGTTCGCCACTGTTCATTACGAGTGCCTTCATACCGTTCAGTTCCGGGGCGAAGTCGGTTACCACGCTGTCCAGGTCGCTGAAGAGCTTGGCCCCTTTCTCTATCTTTACAGTCTTGAATCCCTGCACATCGATGTCAGTGTTCTTGAGCGGTTTGATAACTTCTGCCTTCACGCTGTAGTTGCCTGCGGCCTGTGCCTTGAGCATGTCGATGTTCTTTTTCAGGTTTGCCAGTTCCTGCTCATATTTTGGCAGCAGTTCACTCCAGTGCTTCATGTGCCCGCCGTCACCCCCGATAGGTATGCGGCGCTGTGCTGTCTGCATGGAGTTGGCGTAGAGGTAGGTGTCCTTGGTCAGGTCCACCAGTTTGCGGTAGTGCTGCAGACTCTTCTCCAGCAAGGGGACGGCGGCATCCAGTTCCTTGATGTCCTTTCCCCACTTGTAGTTGAGCACATGCTGGGCGGCTTTCACTTTCCATCCGAAGGCATAGGCAAACTCACGGTAGCAGTGCATGTCGTTCTGCAGTCGGCTGAACTCATCCTTGTTTTCTGTTACCTTGTCGGCAATGGCGTCGATGGCAGCAACGGCCCTGTCGCCGTGTGCTTCCGTCTGTGCCACGATGTCGAGCGGCAGTTCGCCCATATGCGGTTGATGTTTCCACTCTTTCTCCACATACTCTATGAGTTTCTCGCCCTCGGGGCCGCAGCTCTCATAGAATCCGGGATAGATGGTATACTTGTAAGGGTTCACCAGTTGGCTCATGAACATGCCCAAGAGTAAAGTCTGGCGGTTGCCTTCGGTAATACCGAACCGTCTCAGCAATTTGGGCGCTATTTCTCCGCTCTCGTCGTAAGCCTTGCGTATGCTGTCAGCTACGGAAAGTTCCTGTGTGGCGATGTCTTTGCTGTCAGCACTTGCGGCTGGCACGTAATAGTCGGCGAGCACCTTGTCCCAGTACTTTCCTTCAGCCGTAAAGTCGCGGCGGCAGTTCCAGGCGTAGCGTCCCCATGTCTTGTACCACATCCAGTCGCGGTCCAGTTGCATTTCCCTCTTTCCGTCGGCCAGTTTGTCGGCAGTATAAGGCCAGTCCCAGTAGCTTGCCTGCGGATAGAGATGGAGCGCATTGGCGTGGTGAACATCGTGCATGGCGGTGACGGCCTTCTGCACAAAGGCAGGAGACGACCAGCGGAATGGTTCGAGGTTGGCCAGAATGTGTACATTGCTGATGTGCGTGGAACCTAGGGCGGCAAGGTCGGTGTGTATCTTTGTCCATGGGCCGCGCGGCTCGTAGGTAGTCAGCGACTCACCATTATACTTGTGCATGGTGTACAGGTTATGGTACAGGGGCAGAGCAGCCTCCATCACCATCTTGCAGTCGGTGTCGTGTGCACGCAGCAGAACAGGCGGTTCGTCGGTTCTTCCGAGTGCTTTCAGTCCGTCCTTTACTCCCGGAATGATGGTCTTTGTCATCCACTCCACGTCGTCTTCATAAGTGTTCATTGCTTCGCCAAGGCACACCAACAGACCCACATTGGGGTATTTCTCGATGAAGGCAGCCACCGACTTGCGTGTATAGTCGCTGATGAGCGGTGTGATGGGGCGGTGTCTGTCCTGCGTCTTCAGTCCGTAGTGGTCGGCAAACGGTTTGGACAGGATGATGTTGTAGAACATCTGTATGACGAAGATGCCGCGGCGGTCGGCCTCTTTTGTCAGGAAGGAGAACATCTCCTCGTTCTTCTTGAAAGTGCTCTCGTCCACCTCGAGGGCAAAGGGATAGTCTTTCAGTTTCACCAGCGATGCGAACGGATGTCCGTTCCAGAGGTAGAGTGAGTTCATCTTGTTGTCTACCAGCATGTCGAGGTACTTTATCCATTGCTCCTTGTCGTAAAACCACGGGAAGTTCTCGGGCGTATAAGGATATTCGTATACCTGATGACCCGGGAGGTATACCGTCTTCTGCAGTCCTACGCAGGCTCCGCGCAATACCATCTCAGGAGCGTCCTTTCTCGTTTGTGGAATCTCCAGGGTGCCGTACTGCTTCACGTATTCTGCTATTTCGTTGCATCCGTAGATGATGCCCGAACCGTCATTGCCCGTCAGTTGTATCTTCTTTCCCTTTCTGCTCCATACGAATCCCTCCTTTTTCAGTCCTGTGGTGTCGGCAGCTTGCGACAGGGCAATGCGGTATTCCCCCTTCTTTCCGTTGATGACAGTGGGTAGCCCCATGCCCTCCAGCTTCTTCTGCAGGTATTCGGCTGCATACTGCTGCCGGTTGGAGGCATTCTTTGCGGTAGTGATGTTGACCTTTTGTGCAAAGGCCGTCCATGGCATGAGTGTGATGACAGCCACGGCGAGTAAGGTTCTTGACTTGGTCATGTTCTGTAGTTTGTTTGGCATGTGTAGGGTTATGCTGTTTCGTGTAGATAGTTACCTATTATTATAGACGCCATTAGCCCCTTTTTGTAATCAGATGTGAAATATTCATCTCTCCGCATTGTTTTTGTAACAAATAAGTCGTAACTTTGCATCATCCCGCTGGGGACATGTCCGCTGGACGTATGCCTTCATGCAGGAACCAACCAAGGAAAAGCAATGATAAACAACAAGATAAAAGTATGAAAAAGATTCTGACAATCGTTATGGCACTTTGTGCTATCTGCACGATGGCACAGGCACAGCCCGAGCGTCCCAAGCTCGTGGTAGGTGTCGTGGTAGACCAGATGCGCTGGGACTATCTTTACCGTTATTATGCCCGTTATGGCGAAGGCGGCTTCAAGCGTCTGCTGGGCGAGGGCTTCAGCTGCGAGAATACACGCATTCCGTACATCCCCTCCGTCACCGCCATCGGACACAGCAGCATCTATACAGGTTCGGTGCCTTCCATCAACGGCATTGCCGGCAACAACTTCATGATAGACGGCAAGACCGTCTACTGTACCGACGACAACACCGTTACCCCAGTAGGTACCGACAGCAAGGCCGGACTGATGTCACCGCGCAACATGTGGACAACCACCATTGGCGATGAACTGCGCCTTGCCACCAACAACCGCTCTAAGGTGATAGGTGTGGCACTCAAAGACCGTGCCTCCATCTTGCCGGCAGGCCATCATGCCAACGGTGCCTTCTGGTTTGACGACAAGACGGGACGTTTCATCACCAGTTCGTTCTACATGGACCAGTTGCCCGACTGGGTGAAACGTTTCAACGACCAGAAACTCGCCGCCAAATACCTTTCTGCCAAATGGGAGACGCTCTACCCCAAAGATACCTATAAGGAGAGTACCGCCGACGAGACGGAGTATGAGGACGGCATCGTGAAGGGCGAGAAGGCAGTGCTCCCGCTCGACCTCCCGACCCTGTACAAGAAGAACGGCTACAAGATCATACGCAATACGCCTTTCGGCAACAGTATAACACTCGAAATGGCGAAGGCGGCTGTTGAAGGCGAGAAACTGGGGCAGGGGACGGAGACCGACATGCTTACCGTCAGTTGCTCCAGCACCGACTACATAGGCCATCAGCTCGGTATTAATGCCGTGGAGATAGAAGACTGCTACCTGCGTCTGGACCGTTCGCTTGCCGATTTCTTCTCCTATCTCGACCAGAAGGTGGGGAAGGGCAACTACCTCCTCTTCCTTACAGCCGACCACGGGGGCATGAACAATGCGAAGTACCTGCAAGACCAGCGTATACCTGCAGGCAACTGGAGCGACCGCGACTGTGCCCAACAACTCAACCAGATGCTCGCAGCACAGTATCCGTCGGCAGGCAAACTGGTAAAGGCATGCATGAACTATCAGGTGTTCTTCGACCGTGCACTCATCGACTCGCTGCACCTCGACTATGCTGCCATCAAGCAGAGCACGGTAAACCAGCTCAAGAAGGATGCCAGCGTGCTCTATGCTTTCGACATGGAGAAGACGGCCACCGAGAGTGTGCCCGACGATGTGAAGTTCCGTGCTATCAACGGCTTTAACCGTGAGCGCAGCGGTGGTGTGCAGGTAGTGCTCAAACCGGGCTATTACGACTATGGTCGCATGCGCGGCACCACGCACGGGGCATGGAATCCGTACGATACCCATATCCCCCTGCTCTTCATGGGCTGGCATATCCAGCACGGCGAAAGCACGCGTCCCTGCTACATGACAGACATCGCAGCCACAGTCTGTGCCCTGCTCCATATCCAGGCACCCAACGGTTGCATCGGAACACCTATTTTTTAATATTATAGGTCGACACAAGCAAAAAAATGAACTTTTATGCTTGTGTCGGCTTTTTTTTTGTACCTTTGCACAGTACAAATTGACACAGTTATGAAGAAATCGCTTGCTTTTATTTCGATTCTTGGCTTGACTGCCGCACAGGCTCATGCCGATACTTATTATGCCGGTGACCATGCGAATGCTGCCGGCACGACATTGGAATTTCATGTGGACAGCATGCCCACCAGTCTGTCTTCCTTGCCCGAACACAACACTCTGGAGTCTTATGCCTCATCACAACCCAAGTTGAGTGAGTGGGCCGTGAAGGCCGGTAACGACACCGACTGGAATGGCACCACTGGCATCAAGCCCTATAAGTTTATGGACGACATGACCTTTGCCGGAGTACCCATCTTTGTGGCAGGTATCATCGCCAAGAGCGAGAAGGCAAGTTTCCGCCAGAATTACGACAGCAAGAGTTCAAGGGCACGCCTCGTCACCAACTTCCATAACGAGATAGACAACTATACGCAGTATGTGCCCTTCGCCTTGGCCGCCGGACTTAACTTCGCGGGGGTAGAGGGCCGTAGCGACCATTGGCGTTTCCTTGCCAGCAGTGCCATGTCGTATGCCATCATGGCTGCCATCGTCAACCCCATCAAGTATTCAGCCAAGGAGATGCGCCCCGACGGGAGTACGCGCAACTCATGGCCCTCTGGACATACTGCCACAGCCTTTGTCAGTGCCACCATCCTGCACAAGGAGTATGGACTGACACGCAGTCCGTGGTATTCTGTAGCCGGATACGCAGTGGCTACAGCTACGGGTGTGATGCGTGTGCTCAACAACCGCCACTGGGTGAGCGACGTGCTGTCGGGTGCGGGTATCGGTATCGTCTCTACGGAGCTGGCTTATGGCATCAGCGACCTGATCTTCAAGGGCAAGCACCTCAAGCGCAACGACTTGCTCACCACAAGTGACATTATCGAGCATCCCTCGTTCTTTAGCATCTCGATGGGTGTAGGATTGGGTAGTAAGAATCTCTCATTCTCCAATGATGAACTTCAGATGAAGGATCAGGAAGGAAATGATCCCGTTTTTGTTGACTTGAAATTCGGTACTGCTACAGTGGTAGGTGCAGAAGGTGCATATTTTTTCAATAAATATATCGGTGTAGGTGGCCGTCTGCGTGTAAAGAGTTCCCCTATCAAGGGTTGGAGTGATGCTGCTGCAGAACAAAGACAAAAGTGGGACGATTGGCTTACTAATATGAATGTAGATTTCTATAATCGAGACGAAGATAACGGGAAAACCTACTTCAGCGATCATTTTCTTCCAACTCGTGAGATTACTATTGAGTCAGATCACATTACGGAGTTTTCTGCCGATTTGGGAGCTTACTTAAACATACCCTTGTCGCGCCGTTTTGCAATTGGCAGCAAGTTGCTTATAGGTAGGAGTATTATTCAGGATTTGGATGTAAATGCACATTTCGCAGGTCAGGTAGTGGGGTATGAATCTCAGAATCAGAATAAAATTGTGCTTGAAAATGCCTTCTATGATGAAACCTGGGATTATGTTACCGTGAGTGGAAACAATACCATAAAGTATGGTACGGGACTTTCACTGACTTATGCTTATAAACATAATTTCTCGTGGAAAGTCTTTGTTGATTATGACTATACCCGAAAGCATTATACGATGGAATATGCTCCTGCTGAATTTGCAAAAACTGCTTTCCCCGAGATGTACGAGGCTACAAAGAAAGAATTCGGTAAGGCGATATTCACGTCTACCATCAAAAAGCACATGAACAGTTTTGTCATTGGTGCTGCTTTTACAGTGTCGTTCTGACAGCAGCCTTTTTGCTTTGCTGGAATGTATGTGGGCTATTCCTTGTTCATTATTTCCATGTATTCGTCGTAGGAAATGAACCGGCCGCCCATGGAGCGCAGGTGGGGCGTCTCGAGCTGGCAGTCGATGAGCTTGTTGTGTCCCGACTTGCGTAGGACATAAGCCAGGTAGATGAGCGCTATTTTCGATGCCGAAGGAACGAGCGAGAACATGCTCTCGCCGATAAACACATTGCCCATGTCCACACCGTAGAGCCCGCCTACGAGTTGGTCGGTTTCATCGTCCCATACCTCCACGCTGGCGGCAAACCCTTGCCTGTGCAGTTCGGTATAGGCACGTATCATGTCTTCGCCCAGCCATGCTCCCCTTTCGTTGATGCGCAGTTGACTGCACTGTCTTATCACGTCGTCGAAACGCTGGTTGATGCTGCAACTGTACCTCTTCTTGTTCAGTAGTGTGCGCATGGAGTGACTGATGTGTATCTTGTCGGGGAAGATGACAAATCGCTTCATGGGGCACCACCATAATATCTCCTCCTCTTCACGGAAGTCGTACCAAGGGAAGATGCCGTTGCCGTAAGCCAGGATGAGGCGGTCTACACTGAGGTCGCCGCCTACGGCAAAGAGGCCGTCCTCGTCGCCAAACCGCGGGTCGGGGAATGTTATCTCTTCATCGTCTTCGTTTATTCTGACAATCATACCAGTACCAGTTCCTTTCCGTCAAAGTCTATCTTGGCCGTCCCGCCTTTCTTCAGTTTGCCGAAGAGCATCTGCTTCATGAGCAGAGGCTTGAGGCGATGGGCAATGACACGGTCCATCTCTCGTGCACCATACTCTTTGGTAAATCCCCATGTGAGGAGTCGTTCTGAAGCTTCGTCAGACATTTTGAGCGTCACACCCTTGGCTGTCAGCTTCGCCTCAAGCAGTCCCAGTTTCTTCTTGAGAATGAGCTTTGCCATGTCGCGGTTCATGTCGGCGAACACCACCGTCCCCGAAAGGCGGTTGATAAACTCGGGCTTGAACGTCTTCTTTACCTGTGCCAGCATGGCGTCGCCACGGCTCACACCGTTGCCGAACCCCACACTTGCCTGCGAGGCATACTGTGCACCGGCGTTTGACGTCATGATGAGCAGTACGTTGCGGAAGTCGGCCTTCTGCCCCTTGTTGTCGGTAAGGCGCGCGTAGTCCATCACCTGCAGCAGGATGTTGTAGATGTCGCTGTGCGCCTTCTCTATCTCGTCCAGCAGCAACACGCAGTTGGGTGTCTTGCGTATGGCATCCGTGAGCAGTCCCCCGTCTTCGTAGCCCACATATCCTGCCGGCGAACCTATCAGTTTCGCCACGGCGTGTTTCTCCGTGTATTCGGACATGTCGAAGCGTACCAGTCCCACGCCCAGTTCCTTTGCCAGTTGGCGAGCCACCTCCGTCTTTCCTACACCCGTAGGTCCTACGAAGAGCAGTGACGCCATCGGTTTGTCGTCGTCGGTGAGTCCGGCCTTGGCCATCATCACTGCCTGTACCACACTTTCCACCGCCTTGTCCTGACCGTATATCTTGCTCAGCATGCGCTCCTGCAGGGTGGCGAGCTGTTCGCTTCCCTCCTCCTTGAGTGCCGCCGCGTCTATCTTGCATACTTTGGTAAGTATCTGTTGTATTACCGCCTTTGTTACATACGAGCGCTGCCGTGCCTCGGCTGGGTGTACCTCCATGTAGGCTCCTGCCTCGTCCATGAGGTCGATGGCCTTGTCGGGCAGGAAACGGTCCTGTATGTACTTGGCACTGGCGCGTACGGCATACTCCAGAGCATCCTTGCGGTAGGTCACACCGTGAAACTTGTTGTATCTGTGCTGCAGTCCTTCGAGAATCTTGATGGTCTCCTCCTCCGAAGGCTCCTTGACGTCTATCTGCTGGAAGCGGCGCACGATGCCCTTGCTCTGAGCCATGTGCCGGTTGAACTCCTCGTAGGTGGTGGACCCGATGAAGCGGATGTCGCCTGCCTCAAGGTATTTCTTGAGCATGTTCGAGGCGTCAGGACCGCCGTCAGCCCCTCTTCCAGCCCCCATGATGGTATGCATCTCGTCTATGTAGATGATGGTGCCCTGCTCTTTGGCGGCACCTTCCATCACCATCTGTATGCGTTTCTCGAAATCGCCTCTGTACTGTGCTCCTGCCAGCATCTGCGCCATGTCCATGCCGTAGATGTGTGTGCCGCGCAACCGTTCGGGCACGCGCCCCTCGTTGATGAGCCGTGCCAGTCCGTATACCAGGGCAGTCTTTCCTACGCCCGGTTCGCCTATGTGCAGCGGGTTGTTCTTCTCGGCGCGGCACAGCACCTGTATGGTGCGGTCCAGTTCCTTCTCTCTTCCTATGAGCGGCCCTCTCTTGTCCACGTTGGCAGAGATGTCGGTCACGAGCATGTGCCAGTCTTGTGGCTGGCGCATCTCCTCGTCGTAGTAGTCTTCGTCATCGTAGCCGTCGTCGGTCATGTCCATGAAGTCGCCGTCTCCGTTCTCCAGCGAGAAGTTGTCGTTTATCTTGGACATGAATTGCCCCTGTTTGTCGCCCAGCGACTTGCCGAGGAGGTAAGCCGCCTCTGAGTTCTGCAGCGAGAAGATGGCCTGTACGAAATGCGGCACGTTTACCGCCTTGCGTCCTGCCGACACAGCCAGTGCGCATGCCGTGCCGAACATGGTCTTGAAGAGCGACGACGGCTCCGGTACGTATTTTACCGTGGCCGGCACACGCTCCTGTGTGGAGAGCCATGTCACCAGTTCTTCGTGCATCTTGATGCTGTCCACTCCTTCCGCCATGAGTGCCTCGTTGAAGGAGTAAAGTCTGAGCAGTGCCAGCAGCAGGTGTTCCGGCATGATAAACTCGTGGTCGAAGAAACGAGCCTGTTTGAGCGCATCGTCCATGATGGAGCTCATGTATCCTGTTAGTCCCATTGTGTCCATAGGTAATGTGTCTTTTCCTCCTTTTCTTTTATAACGGCATGTACGTCAGCTTGAGCGGGTATTTCTCTTCCCTGGCTTTTTCCATGGCTTTCTCTGCCTTGCTCTTGGCGATGTCATAGCTGTATATGCCTACGACAGCCTTCTCTTCGTGGTGTACTTTGAGCATAATCTGCTCGGCCTCGGCGGCAGACTTGAAGAAGATTTCCTCCAGTACATCCACCACGAAGTCCATGGGCGTGAAGTCGTCATTGAACATGATGACCTTGTACCGCTGTGGTTCTTTGTATCTGGTGTTCTGTCGTTCGCGTACAGATGTTTTCTCCTGTGCCATGTGTGATGTGTGTTGTTGCTGAATGTCTTTGTGCGGGGGTGTCGTGCCGTAGTGCTTACTCCCCGTCCTTGTTGCCGGTGTACGCCCCCGTTATCTCCAGCACGTACACGTCGTGGTATCCGCCTTTGGTACCGCCGTACCACTGGGTGAGCGACTTGTCTATGAAGTTTTGCTCCTCTATGCTGCCCTTGTACAGTTTACGGCATTCCAGTGTGAGTCTTGCCTGTTCGAATGTGGTGCTCCCGTTGGGTGTGGCCACAGGCTGCAGACCGGCCTCCTTGGTCTTGTCGCAGTCGCGTCCCGAGCGTGAACCGCAGAGGTTGTAGATGCTGCGTGCTTCCTTTCCGTATCCCAGGAAGGAGAGTGTGAGCAGTTCGTTGGCCTCGATAAAGCCGTGCGTGTAGCGTTCCGGACGTATGAATGCCACGGCTACGGGCTTGCCCCATAGCCAGCCCAGGCATCCCCATGATGCTGTCATGGTGTTGTGGTGGTCTACCGTGCCTGCCGTTACCAGCATCCATTCTTTCCCTATCGTCTCGAATACGTTGTCGTTGAGCTGTTTTATGTCTATCTTTTCCATTGTCTTTTGCCTGTGATAGTGTTTTGGTGCACCGCCTCCTTGGCGGTGTAGGTTTCAAAGATGCAAATTTAGATATTTTTTTTCAAATACATGCAAGTGAAGCATACATTTTCTTCAGGAATATACTTCGACCTGTACGGTTGTAACGCGCCTGTAAGGTATTTGCTTGGCAGCTCGGGCATGGCGCCAGCCTGAGTACACACGTATGCGCTTACTTCCACGGCGCGTTAGTGTGCCTGGGCGATGCTCTCGCCTTTCAGAATGCTGGTCACGCATGTTAAGACGCGACATTTTTGCCACCGAAAAAACAAAAATGCAAGCGGTTTGAGGCATCTACAACAGTCCTGCCATATAAAGCGGCAGATAAACCACTTCCTCCTTCACCTCTACATCGGCTACATGAAGTACATACGACTCGGCAAGCATCGGTGCAAATTTGGCTTTCAACTTGTCCAGCGAGGTGGTGGTGTAGTTCTTGCCCGACTTCACCTCTATCGGGGATATGTTATGCCGATTCGTGATGACGGGTTTGGAAATCAAGAAATCTATCTCCATCCTATCCTCTGCACTCGTCGCAGAACTCTTGGAGAAGAAGAACAACTCATGCCCGGATGCCTTCAGCATTTGCGCCACAATGTTCTCCATCAACATGCCTTCGTTTACCTCCAACTTTCCCAATGCCAATTTCAGGTAAAGTTCGTTGCCCATAATCGCCTTCAGATTGAAGGCATGGCTTATCAGCAAACCCGTATCCGCCATATAGCACTTCAGGGTGGTTCGCTCTTCGTTCAATCGCAGACCGATGTCAGGGGCAGTCGAGTTGTAACAAATGTTGACCACCCTCGACTCAGCGAGCCAAAAGAACGAAGACTCATATTCCCGATACCGAGCCTTGTCGCTGATGGCAGCCAAGCGAAACTTCTTCTCGTGTCTGCTGAGTGCGGAAGGTATCTCGTCGAAAATCGCCTTCACCTTGGTCTCGTTGCCCACCGCATACTTCTCGATGTCTGCCCGATAGAGCGAAAGGATGTTTCGCTTCACCATGTCCACCTTTATGAAATCGCGGGTGTCCACGTATTCAAGGACAGCCTGCGGCATTCCTCCCACAATCATGTAATGGCGGAAATGATCCATCACCTTGCGGTGCAACGGTCCCAAAGCTCGCTTCTTCTCATAGCAGTCGCGGATGAACGGCATCATTTGCTCGTCGCCCATCGCCCAAAGGAATTCCTCAAAATCCATCGGGTACATGTTGACACGATATTCCTCGGAGGGAATCACGATATCCTTCACGTTCCGATTGATGCTGACGAGCGAACCAGTCTCAATGTAATCGTAGCGTCCATCTTTCACCAGGTATTTGATGGCTGCGCGTGCCTTGGGGTAAAGTTGCACCTCGTCAAACACAATAACCGTGTCGCGAGGATGCAGCGTGACATTGAAATACAAGGCCAAGTAACTGAAGAATAAGTCCAGGCTCTTCAGATACCTGTCAAAGATTTCCATCAAGTCATCATCCGCATTGTTGAAGTCCACCAATATATAGGATTTGTATTCCTTCTTGGCGAATTCCTCCACGATGTAGCTCTTGCCGATTCGTCTGGCACCGTCTATCATCAGTGCCGACTTTCCTTGCGCATTCTGCTTCCATTGCAGCATTTCATTGTATATTTTCCTTCTCATATCTTATGGGATTATCACGTTTTGATGAGGTTTAGGCGCTCCAATTATCACGTTTTGATGAGGTTTTTGTCCATCGGTTCTCACGTTTTGACGAGGTTTGAAGGGATCAATTCTCACGTTTTGGCGAGGTTTGAAAGGATCAATTCTCACGTTTTGACGATTTCTTCCAAATGCAAAGATACGAAAAAAACAAGAAGGCAGATGCTTTTCACCTCTTTTTATACAAGATTAACAGGTGCTTCGTTGCATAAATCCCGTGTGCCATCAGTCTTTCATTTTTCCGCAAATCCAAAAAA
>CAVKZC010000086.1:0-12334 GCA_963660455.1 Sphaerochaetaceae bacterium
TCTCGGGCAGACTCCCCTTGTCGTGCAACTGCTTCATGCGCCCGTAGGCATCCTCTGCCTGGAGCCGTGTGCTGTGCGCCATGTCATAACTGTTCCTCACTTGCGTGGGATCGACCGTAGCGATGAGTTGTCCACGGTGCACCCGGTCGCCCACTTTTACCTTGAGTTGCAGGATGGTGCCGCCAGTGGTGAAACTCAGCGAGGC
Organism: Sphaerochaetaceae bacterium; assembly: GCA_963660455.1. GTDB lineage: Bacteria > Bacteroidota > Bacteroidia > Bacteroidales > Bacteroidaceae > Prevotella. The sequence continues at coordinate 206 of CAVKZC010000086.1, forward strand.
ACCGTTCTCCTCCTCCACTGTTCCCGAATAACCATAACCCGATGCCTCCATGGGACTGCCCGTCCCCACGGTCATCTCCTTCACCGTCACTGGCTCTACGGCATCCTTTGCCTCCTGCTTCTTACCACAGCTCACCAAGAGCGAGGACAACAGGGCGAGGGCTGCGATACTCCGCACTGACCCCGTCACAAAAAGCCCTGTCATGCGCTTTCTTTTCATTGTCGATTTTGTCATACCTATTTGTGTCATTGTTCTTATTTTCTTGTTTCGGCTGCAAAGTAACGGCTTTATCGTAGAATTTTCGGACATTATACATCCTACAAAGTGTCCGATACTTCCTCTCGAAAGAAAGATTGCGAACCGAAAGACACAAAAAGGAAATCTATACCACTCCATATTTCGTAAAATAGCAGTACTTTTGCACCCGAAGTGCAACAAAAGTACCACACTAACAACATCCGATATGGAAACAACAACAAACAAAACCCTATTTAATAAGGAAGAAATGGCAGGGGAAACAGAGCATCCCGTTTTCACCGCAAGCCATTGCTGCATCACCGAAGAGGAATGCCGTCTGCGCATGGAGCAACTCACCGACAAGGACGTTGTCGTGTTCGACGAGTTGGGTTCTTTGCCGACAGAGAACATACACGCCGAAGCCTACGTCTCCATCGTCTGCCTCGACGGTAAGGCATCGTGCAAGATAGAGGGAAAGGAATACCACATCGGCAAGAACGACTTGATGATGGCACACCCCAACCAGTTTATCCAGAACACGATGGTGAGTTGCGACTTCAAGTGCCGCGGCATTCTGATGTCGCCCGCCTACTTTGAGAGCATCTTTATTTTGGGAGGCAATATCTGGGAGGCAAGTCTCGTTATCCGCGAGAACCCCTTACTGCATCTCGACGAAAATAACATGAACCACTTCCTGATAGACTTTGAGTTTCTGAAACACAAGTTGGCAGACACCCACCTGCCCCATCACGGGCAAATCATCAAACTGCTGTTGCAATCGCTCGTCTTCGAGTTTTACGACAATATCTCGCCGATGCTCAACCAGCAGCTCACCGACCGTAACTATTCTTCGGCAGAAATCCTCTTCAAGCGTTTCGTGAACCTATCCTTCACCGAGACACCGAGACGCCGTGACGTGGGCTACTATGCCGACAAGCTCTGCATCACGCCCAAGTATCTCTCTGCCATCTGCAAGAAGCAGACGGGGCACACAGCCTCCGAACTCATCAACCAGTTGACCGTCAACTATATCCGCACCATGCTCACCTCCTCCGAGAAGAGCATCAAGGAGATAGCCTCCGAGGCTGGTTTCGACAATCTCTCCTTCTTCGGCAAGTACGTGAGGAGGGAACTGGGCATGTCTCCGAGAGATTACAGGTCGAAAAAGATGTAAGGATGAAAAAATAAGTGATGATAAAAAATAACTTGGTACATCTTTGTCCCATTTTGTTTTTTCAAGAATTAGAGAATTAGAGAATTTCCAGTTTCCTCTGAAGAATGAGAATTACAGGAAAGGCTTGACGGTCAAGCCACTACGTCCTAAAAATCTTGCCAGTTCAAAACTGGCAAGAATGGATAGATTCTCTAATTCTTGATAAGAAAAACTTTACCAACTTATTTTTTAACGATTACTAAGTTGCTTGTAGACGGGAGCAACACACGCTTTTGCTGATGAACGTATTTACAACACAGCGGCGCAAACCTTTCGAAACCAATCCAGCTTCTTTCCGCTCATCTCTGCCAAGGACAAGTTCTCCTTGTTCACATCTTCCGGCTCAAACTCATAGTACGAATCTTTTGCCGGCAGATAATCCTCTGGGAGGTCTTCGATGGAGTGAGCCTGGAAATTATGATGTTTACCCGCTCCGTCTATATCCACAGTATATACGATGTCATCCAATGGCGTACTCAAGAGATTGCGCAGCGTTTCTTTTTGCATCGTATATTTTTGGATGCTGTCATAATCGGTTCTGATGAACATCCAGCGATTGTCCGTTTCGTCCTGGTCTATCCAATAGAAGAGGTAGTTGTCACCCTTTGCCGTGACATAGTGTGACAACAGTGGACCGTCAAAGAAAATGAGGTCTGCCACTTTCTTGAATTTATCGAAGTTTCGAGTCTTGATTCCAATACCTTTTATCTGTTTCATAATTCATCCTCCTCTAAGTTGAAAGTCTTTGATAGGTCACATGATGGGAACCGCCCCCGTCCACTTTTGTCGGCAAAGATACGCCAAAATATTGAAAGGTTCAAGTATTTTGTAGACTTTTTGCGTTTCAGGCGGATTCTAAAAATTACCGTTGATGCCTTTTCCTACAATTCTCATCCTTCAGAAGGCCCAAGAACACTGAAATTCTCCTATTCTTGATAAAAATGAGGCGAAGAAGCACCCTGGATGATTCTTAAAAGTGTAATTTTATCACGACAAACAAACATTTTATTCACTTTTTTATTGCGAAATTGAAGATTTATTCATAACTTTGTCCCCTATCAAGCACAATTATGTTAGAGGAGGAGTGACTCCAAATGAGCTTCACCCCCCCCGAAAGACAACAAGCCAATAGACACATTATGGCAGTAAAGATACTTAGCGTAGACGACGAAATGGACCTGGAACTGCTGCTCACGCAGTACTTCCGGCGCAAGATAAGAAAGGGAGAGTATGAATTCTTCTTTGCCCACAACGGCATCGAGGCACTGCAGACCCTCTTGGAACACCCCGACATAGACATAGTACTGAGCGACATCAACATGCCGGAGATGGACGGACTCACCCTGCTCAAGAAACTCAAAGACCGCAACAACCCCGCCCTGAAGGTTATCATGGTGAGCGCATACGGCGAGATGGGCAACATACGTACCGCCATGAACAACGGCGCCTTCGACTTCGCCATGAAGCCGATAGACCTCGACGACCTGCAGCTCACCATAGACAAGGCCATAGCCGAGATAGACTTCATCAAGTCTACCCAGAAGGAGCACACCCAACTGGTAGACATCAAGGGCGACCTGGCACTGGCCGCTGAGATACAGCTGGCCATCCTGCCCCACTCGTTCCCCCCGCAACCGCCGTTCGAGGCGTATGCCGGGGCTGTGGACATGTACGCCACCATGAAACCCGCCAAGGACGTGGGCGGCGACTTCTATGACGTGTACCCCATCGACGACGAGCACCTGGGCTTCTGCATAGCCGACGTGAGCGGCAAAGGGGTGCCTGCAGCCCTCTTCATGGCCGTGAGCCACACCCTGCTGCGCTTTGCCGGGAAAAACACCCTGGAGCCTACCACCGTCATTGCCGACAGCAACACCATACTGGCCACGGAGAGCTTCGACTCCATGTTCGTCACGCTCTTCTATGGCGTCTACAACACCACCACCGGCGAGATATGCTACGTCAATGCGGGGCACAACGCACCCTACATCCTGCGCCACGACGGCGAGGTGGAGGGACTGCCCTACAGCAACAACATCTGCCTGGGCATCATGCCCGACATACCCTTCCAGGCTTCCAGCACCACCCTCAACCCCGGTGAGGCCATCGTTACCTTTACCGACGGCGTGACGGAGGCCTTTGCCGCCGATGGCGAGCTCTATGGCGAGAAACGCCTGGAGAACCTCTTGGGAACGCTCACCGGCCAGTCGGCAGAGGGCATAACAGCCGCCATCAATGACGACGTACAGAGGCATGCCGAAGGTGCCGAACAGAGTGACGACATCACCTGCCTCGTACTGAAACGCCTCTAAGGCGACCCTGAACAAAAAAAGTACTGCCATGACGCTCAAAAGCACAAGTCTATCCATACTCGTCACCGCCTCGCTGATGGCCATAAGCTCCGGCATAACATACCTGTTGTGTACGGAAAGGGACAGCCGTGAAATAGCCGACCTCAGGCAACAGATAAGCCAGTTGCAGACGGCGGAGCGCGAAGCCGTCGTCACCAAGCGCATAAGCGAGCAGATGGGCGACATAGCCATGGAGCAGAAACTCGTGTCCGACCGCCAGCGCAAACGCGCCGAGGAGCAGTCGCGCGTGGCGGACATCGAGCGGGGCAAGGCAGAACTGGAGCGCGGCCTTGCCGTCAAGGCACAGCATAGAGCCATCGTGGCGGCCAGGCAGGCAGACAGCATGAGACTCGTTGCCGACGGCCAGCGCGAGATAGCCAACCGCCACATGGAGGAGGCACTTGCCGCACGGGCACATGCCGACACCTCTTTCTATTGCTCCTTAGGGCGCTCGCTGGCACAGACCTCCATCGTGCAGAGCGGCACGCAAAACAGTGCGCTGGCGCCCCTTCTGGCCTATTCCTCCTACTATTTCACAAAGATGTACCAAGGCAACCTTTACCAGCAGGACATCTTTACGGCACTGCTCAACAATGCCAATTCCTCACAACAGTTTGTCACCCGCCTCACGGGCAGCGTGCGCGGCATCGAGCGCTACGGCCGCTCGTTTGTTGCCGTTTCCGACTACGGCGAACTCGCCCTCATTACCCCACACGGCAACAAGGGCGACAAGCCCAACGACTACTCCGTCAAGCTCCTCATCAGCGACAACACGTACAACTTCCGACAGGTGTGCACCCTGGACGACACGGCATACGCCCTCGACTGCAACGGCACGCTCGTCGTGGCTCCCCTCAGCGGTAGGGGGACGTACACCCCCGTGGCCCTGCCCAAGGCAAGTCAGAAGCAGGACCGCTGGACGCACCTCTTCGCCACAGACGGCGGCAACCTCCTTGTGGCCAACCAGCACCAGGTGTGCCTCCTCGACCCTACCGGCACCACGATACTCCACATCCGCCCCTTTGTCGACGACATCACCTGCATAGGGAAGCACGGCGACTCCTTCTACGTCTTCGACAACAGGCGACAAGTCTGCGTCCTCGATGCCGACAACCTTGAGACACGGCAGTCGGTGCCCTTCGGCACCGGCGAACTGACGGGTGACGTCACCGCCTACCACTACGTGCAGAGCGAGAAGCTGCACATCCTGGGCCTCGACAACGGCGCCCTCTACACCTATGGCGACGACATGCACCGCAAGAACATACGCACGGCACACACCTCGCCCGTGACGCAGATACAGGACTACGGATGGTGTGTCGTCACCACCGCCTACGACCACACGCTCCGCCTCTGGAACCTCGACAACTTCAACGGCGGTGGAGCCGTCGTGCCCTCGAAGGTGGAATACCGCACGTGGCCGCTCGCCATAGCCTCCAGCACCGACAACAACACGCTCTACGTGGGTCTGGCCAGCGGTAACGTCAAGACCCTCTCCATTTCCGTGGACAAGAACGCCCAGGAGACGCGCAACAGCATCACGCGCGAGTTTACACCCTCCGAATGGGAATACTTCATAGGCAGCAATGTGCCATACAGACTCTTTAGACAATACTGATGAAAAGACTACTCCATACCCTACTCGTCACCGTACTGCTCCTCCTCTGCAGTACCCCACCGCTTCAGGCAACAGAAACGGCGGGATGGTACGGTCTGCCTTTTGTCACCAACTACCTGCCCAAGCAATACAACGCACACGCCATCAACTACGACATCACCACCGACGGCAACGGCAGCGTGTTTGTGGCCAACTTTGAGGCGCTGCTCTACTATGACGGGGCTTCATGGCGAAAGATATACACCCCCGGCATCAGCCGCATCACACGCGTGGAACGCGACCGCAACGGACGGATATGGGTGGGCGGATACAACGTGTTCGGATACCTCAAGGCCGACCGTAACGGACAGCTCGCCCTCCACACCGTCGTGTCAGACCTCGGCCATTCACAGTTGGGCGAGGTGAACGGACTGAAGTGCGAGAACAACAGAGTGTACATACACACCAACAAGGGCGTCACCTACTACACCGACAACGGCAAGACGCTGCTCCGCCATAAAGGCACCGCCATCCCCTTCGACACACAGCAGAGCGCAACATTCGGTGTGCAGGGCCTCTCCGTCACCGTAAGGCACGGCGACGGACTCCTTTTCCGCAACGGCAACACCGCCTTCCCGATGACCGAGAAGGACGGCCTCTGCAGCAATACCGTCAACGACATCCACTTCGACGGCAACCACACCCTCTGGGGCGCCACCAACAACGGTATCTTCGCCATCGAGATACCCTCGGTCTACACGCAGATAGGCGAAGGACAGGGCCTGCGGGGCGAAGTATACGCCGTCAACAAGTTGCGCGGCACCTATTACGTGGGAACCCTCCAGGGCCTCTACCGCATCGCCGCAACCAAGGCCCTGCTGGTAGATGACACCAAGAGTGCCTGCTGGGACATTGTCTCCTCCGGTGCCGACAAGTTGCTTGCCGCCACCTCCGAAGGCGTGGTGAGCATCAGCGCCGACGGCAGCACCCGCAAAGTCAATTCGTACAACACCACCGCCGTCTGCCCCGCGCCCGACGGCAAGGGCTTCTATGCCGGAGAGATAGACGGCATCTACAGCTACCATAACGACGGCACACTGCGCCGACGACTTTGCAGCATCGGCAACCTCCTCTCGCTGGAACTGAAAGGCACATCGCTCTTTGCCGAGACCGTAAACGGGCAACGCTGGGAAATACCGCTCGCCACAGCCGGAAGCCCCATCCTGCGCCGCAAGAAATTCGACCCCGCCAAGCACAGGCTGCAGATACACGACATCTACAACAGGCTCTGGACCACCACCGGCGCCAACTCCAAGGAGCTGTCGCTCGTCTCTGACCTTCCGCGCGACAAGATGCTCAAGTGGTGGACCAAGCCCCTGGCCCACCTCAGCATCAACGACATCTACAGCGACTCGGAAGATGCCGTGATGGCAGGCGGCCCCTTCGGCATCATCTACTGCGACGCAAGCTACCGTAAGAGCACGTTCGGTGCATACTCACGCAACGCCATCCCCGTCTACATACGCAGCGTGTCCATAGGCGACGAGGTGTTGTGGGGCGGATACTCGCCACGGGGGATGAAGTCCCAAAAGCTGGTGAGCGGTCTGCAGATACCCTCCGACTGCAATTCACTCACCATCACGTTCTCCCTCAGCGACCGACTCTCCGTCACCCCCGTGCTCTACAGGTACCGCATCAACAAGGACCGCTGGACCGACTGGGACGGCACCGAGGAAATCAGAATCAACAACATCAACTGGGGCAGCTCTACCGTCGACATAGAGGCGTGCGACATGTTCGGGCGCATATCGCCCGTGGCACAGGTGAAGTGGTCCAAGGACTACCCCCTGTACCTCAGCTGGTACGCCCTCCTGCTCTACCTCGTGCTGATAGCGGCTGGCATCACCGCCATCGTAAAATGGCGCATGCGCAAACTTACCAAGGCCAAAGAGAAGTTGGAGCGGCTCGTCTCCGAACGCACCTCCGAACTCTCCACCGCTCTTACCAACCTCAAGAAGGCGCAGAACGAACTCGTGCGCATGGAGCGTGCTGCCACCGCCGGCAAACTGACCCAGGGACTCATCGACCGCATCCTCAACCCCATCAACTACATCAACAACTTCGCCAAACTCTCCTCAGGTCTCGCCTCCGACCTTGCCGAGGACATAGAGGACGAGAAGGACAACATGGACGCGGACAACTATGACGACTGCCTCGACATCCTGAAGATGATGAAGCAGAACCTCAAGAAGATAGAAGAGCACGGCGTCAACACCACACGCATGCTGCGCGCCATGGAGGCCATGCTCAACACCACCGTCAGGGAGCTGCGCGACACCGACCTCAACGCCGTGTGCCAGCAGGCCGTCACCATCTCGTGCGAATACCAGAAGGAGAAGTTGCAGGCCAACGCCATCAGCATCACAGCCCACCTGCCCCAGCAGCCCGTCATCAAGCCCCTCGACGCTGAGACGTTCCGCAACACGCTCATCTCCGTCATCACCAACGCCGTATATGCCGTGGCGAAACGCAAGCAGCGCATCACCTCGCCCGACTACAAACCCGAAGTGACGCTCACACTCGCCACCACGCCCACGGGCAGGGCCGTCATCACCGTCCACGACAACGGCATAGGCATAGAAGAGGCCATACGCTCCAAGATATTCGACCCCTTCTTCACCACCAAGACCACCAGCGAAGCCGCCGGCGTGGGACTCTACCTGGCACGCGAAGTGGTGCAGGCACACCACGGCACCATGGAACTGGCTCCCCACACGCCCGGACAGACCGACTTCATCATTACCCTATAAAAATACACCCTCTATGTAACAGTAAAAAAATAAGTTGGTATAGTTTTTCTTGAAAAAAAAGAAAATGAGATAAAGATGGGCCAAGTTATTTTTAGCAAAAATAGAATTATGAGAGACCAGAACGACCTTGAACAGCAGCTGCGCAACCTCCAGCGCATGGCATCCCTCGGAGTGCTCAGCGCCGGCATCGCACACGAGATACAGAACCCCCTCAACTTCGTCATCAACTTTGCGAAGATGTCTGCCACGCTCGCCCGAGACCTGAAGGACATCGTGGACGAGGCACAGGGCAACCTGTCTGCCGACGATGCCGACGACCTACGCGACATTGCCGACTCACTCGCCACCAACATGGCGAAGATACAGGAGCACGGCGAGCGCGCCTCCAGCATCATACAGGGCATCCTCCTCATCTCGCGCGGCAAGCAGGGCGAGCGGCTCCCCATGGACATCCCCCGCCTGCTCCACGAATACACCTGGCTCTCCTACCACGCCATGAGGGCCAAGGACAAGACGTTCAATGTCACCATCAACGAGATCTACCCCGACGGCATGCCCCGCGTGATGGTCATCCCGCAAGACTTCTCCCGTGCCGTCATCAACGTGATGAACAACGCCTGCTATGCCGTGCGCCAGCGCTCCAGGGCTGAAGGCGACGGCTACGCCCCCACGATAAACGTCAGTGCCTCATGCGACGGCGCCACCCTTACCGTCACCTTCTGCGACAACGGCGAGGGAATATCCGACGAGGTGAAGCAAAAGCTCTTCAAGGAGACCGTCACCACCAAGCCCATAGGCGAAGGCACAGGACTGGGCATGCAGATCACACACGACATCATCACTAAAGAACACAACGGCGAGATGCTCATCGACTCCACCCTGGGCCAGGGCACCACCATCACTTTCCTCATCCCATGCAAATAAGATACACCATACTGTCCCTGCTCCTTGCCTCCACCCTCGGGGCGACGGCACAGACCACGCCTGCCGACACACAGCAGCTCTACAGCGAGGCAGAGACACAATACAGCAACGGCCAGTTTGCCGAATGCCGCAAGACGGCGCAGAAGCTGCTCGCCTCCGGCAACACCGCCATGCACGCCAACGGATACCGCCTGCTGGCCCTCTGCGCCATCGAAGAGGGCAACCTGCAGGCCGCCACCAAGCACGCCCAGCACCTGTTGGCCGCCAACCCCTACTTTGCCACCGACAACGACGACCCGCAACGCTTCATCGACATCATCAACGAACTGAAGTCGGCCGCCGCAGGCATCACCACGGCCTCCAAGCAGGCTGAGACGATAGAGGAGGCGCCCGTGCCCGTCACGCTCATCACCGAAGACATGATACGCCACTCCGGCACGCAGTCGCTCGCCGAACTGCTCTGCCTCTACGTGCCTGGCATGACCATGACCGAGGGCCTGGAGACCACTGTTGCCATGCACGGCACCTACTCACTGCTGCAGGACAAGATTCTCGTGCTCGTAGACGGACACCGCCTCAACAGCAACGTCACCAACTCCGAAGCTCTCGACTTCCGTACCTCCCTCGACAAGGTGGAACGCATAGAGGTGCTGCGCGGCCCCGCCTCGTCGCTCTACGGCAACACCGCCCTCACGGCCGCCGTCAACATCATCACCAAGAAGGGCGCACAGCTCAACGGCGCACAGTTCAGCGGCACGGCAGGCACACAGGACACCTACGGCGGACAATTCGTCGTGGGTGGAGGCAACAACGCCATGGACCTCATGGCATGGGGCTCCGTCTACACCTCGAACGGCTTCGCACACACCGTCACCAACTATGCCGGCAACGACGTGCGCCTCTACTCCGGCGCATACAACGGCAAGGCGTCCTACGACCTCGGCATCAAGGCCCGGTGGAACGATTTTTCCGTTTCCTTCAACTCACAGTATTCCAAGAAGACGCCGTACATCAACTTCATGCAGATGCCGGCAGACACCGAGATGAAGACCATCGTAACCGAGCACTACACAGAGCAATATCTGCATACCACAAGCAACCAGGCCCAGAATTTCGACATCAGCCGATACGGCAAAGTAGACGGCCAAAAGCCCGGCCTCGCACGCACCAACAACAGGCTCTACGTCGACTATTCGCACGACTTCGACAAGTTCAACCTACAGGCATCTGCCTATGCCTCGCTGGAGGAGTCTGCCCTGTACAACCCCATCGGCGACTCGCTGGACTTCCAAATGGGGCAAATATTCCTGTATGCCTTGTCAGGAAACGCTATCTCTTTCACCGAAGACAACGGCTACCATGGCCTCTCTGCCGTGCTCAACTGGAAGGCGTTCACCGTGGGCGGACAGGCACAGCTGCAGACCAACTACAGTCTGCTGGGCACGGGCACCATCACCGCCGGACTGCAATACGAGCACTTCACCGTCAACAGTTCCACGGCATCGTTCGTCAACAACTTTGGCGACGTAAAGAAAGCGGCCACCACGGGCAATTTCTTCAACGACGGCACCGAGAGCACCTACTCGGTATATGCCCAGACCAAGCACGTCTTCTCGCCCGGCGTCATCATGAATGCCGGTGTACGCTATGACATGCACCGCCGTCAGGACCGCAGGCACATACGGCTGTTCTCGCCCCGCATCTCCTGGGTGTTCAAGTTGTCGCAAAGCCTCTCGCTGCGTGCCGCCTACAGCCTGAGCAACGCCGACGCACCGTACATGTACCGCGCGTCCACCCTCACCATATTGAACGCCGGAGAACTCGACCCCGAGAAGATGCACTCCGTGCAGCTCTCCCTGGCATACAACAGGCGCAAGAGCCCCTTCAGGGCTGAAGCCAACCTGTTCTACAACATGATAGACAGCTACATCGCCTTCAAGCCGTCGCGCATCTCCAAGAACGAAGGGAACCCAAACCAGTTGGGCACGTTCTTCTCCAATGTCGGCACCATGCGCACCGTGGGCTGTGAACTGGCCGCCACCTACCAGAAGCCGCGCTTCTACGCCACGTCCAACATCACGCTGCAGAGCATCAACGCCTCCAGCGACAACGAACTTGTACACTACCACACCACAGCCTCCACGCCCCATTGCTTCGGAAACATCGTCGTGGCTGGAGCGCCCTACTGCGGCAAGGGCACAGGCTTCTTCGGTGGCGGCAAGCTATGGCTGCGCGCCACGGCAAGCGCACAAAGCCAGACGTGGTACACCCAAAAAGACTGGCTCAGTCTGGCGTTCAACATCGACCAATACGGCAAGCCGATTGACGAGGCCGAGCACATGGGATGGCACGCCGTCAAGCCCCAATTCACCCTAGGCGTGGGCGCAGGATACGAGACAAAATGGCTCAATATCGACCTTTCGCTGAAGAATATTACCAATAATCAGCACAAAATAGGCTCCGTCCTCACCGACGGCATCCCCCGTGCCGGCAGGCAATTCCTCGCCAAAATGACATTCAAGTTCTGAGAAAACCATATCGCGTAGGACCAAACAACTGGATTTTTAGGGGCACTTTTGGCACGGATTACGCGAATTACATGGGTTAATTTTGGACACGAACGTGTATTTTTTGGCACAGATTACGCTCTACACGGATAAAATTCAACCATACAGGTCGATTATTTTTCGGGACACAAAATTTATATTTTTGATGTTCAAGCCTATGCACTGTTTTAGTGCGTCACGTAGGTTAATATACTGTCTTACTGCAACGTACACAAATCACACCATCACCACACACAAGTCCTTACCGCAAAGCAAATGCCCCGATTTTCTTGGGGAATGTTTACGGCCATGCTGAACAAAAGTGTGACAGTGACAGTGACAGTTTAAAAAACTGCTACCCCCTTATTTGGCTTTTTCAAGACAGGGAGCGAAAATGTAAAAGGAGGTTAAAAGAGGTTAAGGTAGTTTTATATTTATATATATATATAAT
>CAVKZC010000087.1:0-12280 GCA_963660455.1 Sphaerochaetaceae bacterium
CAGAATAATCTGATGCTTGATGAAGAATTCAAGGAAGAATTGGACAAACTCATTCCTGGAATAAAACGCGAATTATTAGGAAATGAGGCAAAGGAATATGATGAGGAAAATATTAATCATCGTCCTACTTTTACAACATTTGATGGTGTCGATGAAGAATCTTCTGAGGAGCAAAATAAACCATACGAAGGAGTTGAACAAACTTCGACTGGTGAAACTCAAAATGGAAAAGGATTTGATCACGATGACGGTCACTCTACAATTGAAGATGAGACTACGAAATCGCAAAAGGAGCCACCATCACCTAGTGAGCCTGAGCATCAATATGAGTCGAATTTCAGAGGTGTTAAGCGCGACACGCAAGGCAGAAAACAGTCTTCTCCAGCAGGAAACCAAAGACGTTATGACGATATGTCTGGTTGGGAAGGACGAACTCGTACATATTCGCAACAGAAACCAAAGCAGTACTCTCCTGATGATGTGAGAAATTTTGGTTCACATGGTATACCGATGGAACTTGAAGTTTTAGAACCAACGAAGGCTGAAATAGACAAGATAAATACTCTGCTCGGCGAAGATTTGACCCCAGAAGAAATAGCAGACCATAATTATTTGGCACAGCTACGTCTGTATTATAATCTTGCAAACAAAGGACTTACGCCAGAAGAAAGCATTAGAGATTTTGTTCGTAACGCACATCTCAAAAATGAGCATACCCTTCATGGTGGTAAGTACATCCATAAGTGTAGTGCAGCTGGTGGTATAATGTATTTGTCTCCGTCTATTTGGAATAAGATAGAGGATGATAGATGCATAGTCTGTGTATATCTTGGAGCAAAGGCAAATGAATTCAAGTACTTCAATAGCATTGCAGATATACTTGAGTGTATAGGCAAAGATGATATCATCATAAAACTTACCGGCAAGGAAAAAGCCGATGTTATGAAAACACTTTACTCAGGTGTACTTGAAGGTGTTAAAGGTACCGCTTATACTCTCATCAGAATAAAGTCTAATGAGAAATATAATTCTGTTTTTGCACCACTAGCAAAAAGTGATGTGAATGCAGAAGAAGAAAAAGAAGAAGATTATTGATGAATAAGAAGATAAGAAACTACCAGGAATTCTTTCTCGACCAAATCAAGGAGGCTGAGATAGAACAGAAGACTATCATAAAGTCTCCTGTAAACCAACTCGTCAGAAAAGAAGAGATTGTTATTGGCTATGTTGATCATGTCAATGACAAGACTGGTCATGTCATTTTCAAATTCCCCAAAGATAAGTCTCCTCGGCTGAAGGTGCAAAAGTCCATCATGGTAGTGAAAAAAGCTGCCAAGACTGATCTTGGATCTAAAATCTCGGACTGGGGATGCACTTTCTTGGATTTCTGCAAGAATTCTGAATATCACTCTGCAACTTCTGAAGTTATACCACTGTATTATATCAAGAGGCAGGATACAAATTATGATTATGTCGGATGTACAGGTGTTAGTGTACAGCTCTATGACCTATTTAAGAAAACGACGGCATCAGGAAAGTCTTTGACCATAATGGTGTTTTCACCATTTCCTCCTGTGGAGTATTACAACAATCTTGTAAACTTTTTGGAGGTTTATCAAGATATGCCACAATTGCTAATAGAGCCCAAAATGGACTTTAAGGATTGGCATCCAGAAGAACTTTCATATGACCCAAACAACGAAACCGCTATCCCTGAAAAGATAATGGAAACATTGTCTGAAGAGAATTGTTGTGTTCTTCAAGGTCCCCCTGGAACAGGCAAAAGTTATACGATTGCACATATTATAGCAGAATATCTCAATGCGAATAAAACTGTTTGTGTGACAACAATGGCAAACAAAGGACTTATTGAACTTGTTCAGCAACCTCCTTTGAAACAGTTTCTTGACAAGGGCTTAATATCAAAGACGAATTTGTCTGCAGACGAAAGAAGGCATATTAAAGGCTTGAAGCCAGTAAAGAAAGGCTTCGTTATTGCAACAGGAGAATTGTTATGTTCTACAAACTATGTTCTCTCCTATGCTTACAATTCTGAGAATACGTCTGAAGATGTTTTGCCTCAATATGATCTTGTTATTATTGAAGAGGCATCGCAAACATTTCTTGCATCATTGTTGGCTTTCAAACAATTAGGTCGTCAGTGCTTGATTGTAGGAGATCCAATGCAGCTGCCTCCAATCGTAACAAATGTTCAAAAAAGCATTTACAAAGCATGGAATGTCGGTACTCAGATAGAAGGATTAAAGACATTAGTACTCGGAACAGATATAAAGGCATATAGAATTGTAACAACATTCCGCCTTACTCCGAAGAGCGCAAATCTTACTGCCATCTTCTACAATAATCGGTTCAGCTCTGTACAAAAAGAACGCATTACTTATAATGGTTGTCCAACGGAATTCTTTCCTATAGAGGGAGGAACTCTATACTGCCAAACAAACGATTTTACGAATGGTGTCATATCTGGTGCAGGATTGAATATTATCCAAAACATCCTTTACAACATCGAATGTTATTACCCAGAAAGAAGTGTTGCCATCATTACTCCATTCAAAGATTCTGTAAAGCAACTGCAGAAGGAATTCTTGACGGAATCAACAATCAAAGAACTGACAATCGAGACTATAGACCGTATTCAAGGAATGACAGTTGACTACGCAATACTTTACATTCCTGGCAGAAACCCAGGATTTGCATTAGATGAAAGAAGATTTAATGTTGCAACGAGCCGTTCTCGAAGTACTACTTTGATAATATCAGATATTCCGCTAACAGACTTTCACAGCGTTTCTGCAAAAGTGTTGAAGTATTTGAGAGGTTGCACATGCCCATCAAGTAACAATTTATACCAGAACGTAAATCGTCAGCGCCTGAAAGATGCGCGTGATAGCAACAATATTAAGATGCTATATCCAGGACTTGAAGAAATAGTTGACGAGTTGTTGGCACATGACATTCCTTTCAGCCATGATGGTGAAGTAGATTTGTGTGATAAAAATGGACTTGTTATAGCATCTGCGGAAATGCTCTTAAAAGAGCAGAAAATTGCAATAAACCCTATAGACGAAAGTTCTGAGCAAATATTAGTTAGAGCTGGCTACCAGGTGGTTTCTGACAAGGATTTTAATATTAATATGGTGATTTAGCCTATGCTACCATTACAACAAGCGCGTGAAGTGCGCGACTCTATCATAGAATATATCAAGGCCACCTTCCGCTTTAAGGAGAAGGTGGTAGGTGATGCTTTCTATCGCTTCATAGAAGACAAGGAAGACGGACTGTTCAAGGGACCATACATTTCCTTGAAGACTCCGTTTGTGTCTGCGACAGAAGAAGAAAGTTGCAATATACCGCTCGACATAGCCCCGGACTTTCCGCCATACAAGCATCAGCTGCAGGCATTCAGCCAACTTACGATGCACGACGGTCACGAGCCAGAACCCACCCTGCTCACTACAGGAACTGGTTCGGGTAAGACGGAGTGTTTCCTTTACCCAATACTCGACTACTGCTACAACTGCAACAAGTACGAACGACAAATGGGCGTGAAGGTCATCATCATGTATCCGATGAATGCCCTTGCCAGCGACCAAGCAAAACGTTTGGCAGAGACTATCTGGAACGATGAACGGCTGCGCGACAAAGTGACGGCAGGACTCTTCGTGGGCGAAGGCGTTGATGCCAAAGAATATCCGCGCACGATGGGTGAGCACAACATCATAGAAAACCGTGATGCCATAATCGACACCGTGCCCGACATTCTGCTCACCAACTTCAAGATGCTCGACTATGGATTGATGCGCCAGCGCTTCAGCAAGTTGTGGAAAGGCAACATTGACACAGATACAAAGGCACTGAAGTTCATCGTCCTCGATGAGTTACATACCTACGACGGTGCACAGGGAACAGATGTGGCAAACCTCATTCGTCGTCTGAAACTGAAACTCAATATGCCCAAGGGAACTTTGTGTCCTATCGGCACTTCAGCTACTATCGGCAACGGTCCTGACAGCAAGGCACGTCTGTGTGAATATGCCACAGACGTATTCGGCGAGACGTTTGAAGAAAAGAATGTCATCGAAGAGCACCGCATACCTGTCAGTGAATATGTAGTGGGAACTAACAATAATCTGCCTGACGCAAAACTGATAAAGACCTGCGAATTCGGTGCCAATGACACAGTGGAGACCTACATGCGACGACTATGCAAGACGTGGCTGAAGACTGCAAACGTTGCACCCGTAGAAGCCGGACTGCGACTGCGACAAATGGAGATAGTGAAGTCGCTGCTGGAGGCATTGTCTGCAGGCATCATGTCGCTTGAAAACATCAAGAAGCGACTCATAGACACCGATGCCAACTTCCGCACTCTCTATCTGAAAGACGGCGATAAGGTGTGTCTGCGGGCGATAGAAAACCTGCTAGCACTGATAGCATACGCAAAACGTCCGCTCAACGACACTGGCAAACAGATACCTATGCTATACCTGCAGGTGCAACTGTGGCAGAGAGAACTGAGCGGCATATTGCGCTATTTCCAAAAAGAACCTGAGTTCGTATGGCGACACAGCCTGAAGAAGACTGAAGACCGTGTGGCTCTTCCAATGTACTTCTGCCGTGAGTGCGGGGCAAGCGGATGGCTGACACGCCGACTGCAGACAGACGACAGCTACTGTTCGGATGTGGCAACCATCAACAAGGCATTTATGAGCCACGAGAAAGAGGTGATGCTCTTGAATATAGAGAACACAACTCATCAGCCTATAGACGAGTATGTGAACGATACAACTACAAATATAGCCTATCATGTAAGTACAAAAGACTTGCGTATTTCGGACAACAGTGATGACGACACGCTCAGAGTAAGAGTCTGTAGCCGTACCACTTCCAACAAGAATGGCAACCAACACTTTGCCACCAACTGTCCGGAATGCAACAGCGATTCTATATGTCAAATAGGTGGCAGAACATCAACCCTGTCAAGTGTTGCCGTGAGTCAGGTACTCTCCAGCGACTTTGACCATGCCGAGGCAAAAGACCGCAAGGTACTTGTGTTCACCAACAGCGTGCAGGATGCCGCCCACCAGGCTGCCTTCTATGAAGCAAGAACATTTCGTTTCCTCTTCCGCCAGTCGATGCAACAATATATCAACACGCTCGACAAACCAGTAAGCCTCACAGAGTTGCAAGACGGTTTCAAACGCTATTGGAAAGAACAGCTGACAGAAGAGGAATACTACAACCGCTTTCTGCCTGCCGACCTTGCCACACACATCGACCTGCGCAAGAACTATCGCGAGGGCAGCGGATTTATGGAATCGTTTAAGAAGGAATTCGACATCCGTGTGGACTGGGAAATAGTGAGCGAATTCGGCTTGACTTCACAGTTGGGTAGAACACTTGAAAAGACAGGAGCCTCTGCCACCTTCTTCAAAAGCGAGGACATCCGTCTTGTTTACGAAAAGATGAAGGAATTGCTGCTGGCGAACAATCTGGAGATTGCCGACGACGAGAACAAATTCTGCCATTATGTTTACGGAGTAATGCAAAGAATGAGACAGCATGGTGCCGTGGATCATCCTTACCTATATAGTTACAGAAATGAGAAACTGACTTCATGGGCTTTGAACTGGAACTTTGACGGCAGGCATTTTCTGAACAGGAAATTCGGCGGTAGTGTACGTTTCCCGAAGCTACTTGGCATTGCCTTTCAAGACAGAAATGGAGACATGCTCGACATGACTGTGTTGAGAAGGGAAAAGCCCAACTGGTACAGCAACTATTTCTGGAGATGCTTCAACTGGTCCATCGAAAAGAATATCACTCTTTTCAACGACTTCATACGCACACTTCTGAAAACTATGGAAGAAGTGGGTTTGGTGAACTATGCTCCTCAAGGCGGTGGCAACTATGCCCTTAACGCAAAGCATATCTGGGTGAGCAGAAATGTGAAACACATAAAATGCAGCAACTGCCAGTCAACGCTCTACGTAGCTCGCCAAGACTATTGGAGCGAGGACACACCATGTCTGAACTATAAATGTCAAGGAAATTATTCTGAAGAGTCGAAACCAGAACTGAACTACTATCAACAGGTGTACAACCGGAATATTTCGCCGCGTGTCTATGCACATGAGCATACAGGATTGTTGGAGCGTGGAGAAAGAGAAAAGTTGGAACATGACTTCAAGCTGCACCCACATTCTAACTCTGTCAACGTGCTTGCAGCTACATCCACACTGGAAATGGGTATTGATATTGGTGACTTGAACGTGATGGGTAATGCCAACATTGCTCCTAAGTCCAGCAATTTCCTGCAACGAGTGGGACGTGCTGGACGTAAAGAGGGCTCGGCTCTCGTACTGAACTATGCCCATTCAGGAGAACCGCATGACATGTACTACTTTGCCTATCCCGAAGAAATGATGGAAGGCGAAGTGAATACACCTGGATGTTTCTTGCAAGCCAAAGACATTTTGCGACGCCACTTCTTGGCCTACTGCATCGACACGTGGGTTTCTGCTGATAATGATCACAGCATACCTACCAACGTGAGGGATTTGCGATTAACAGAAGATGCCATGTCTTCGCCGACGTTTGTCATCAACAGAATAATTGCCTTTATTAAAGTGAATAAAAACTCATTAAAGGCACATTTTGCGGAACAATATGATGAGAAGACACAACCTACATTGAAGCAACTGGCGGCAACGCTCGAAGACGAATCGTTCTATCAGTCAGTCATCAAGGAATTCCAAACGCTTACCGACCGTCTGTATGGATTGATAGACGAACTGAACGAATACAAGGAAAAAGAAAGCAAGTTACAGCCCAATGACCCTGCCAAAGATGTGTTGAAGGACTTGATAAAAGTATGCAAAAGGCAATATGCATCCACTCTAGGGGAAAATGTCATAGAATATATGACTAACAGCGGTTTGTTGCCTAATTATGCCTTCCCCGAAACTGGTGTAAAACTCGAAGCCAGTGTATACTCTAGCAGGGAGAAGGAAGACAAGAAAGACAATGTCGCTGAACCAAAAGTGATTGAGCTTACAAGGTCGGCAACGCAAGGCATCAGAGAACTGGCACCTGGCAATAAGTTCTGTACGCAGAAGTTACAACTCGAAGTGAGTGGTATACCGACTTTCGACTGGAAGGATAACCTCAGATCCATGCGTTATTGTTCGAAATGCGACTGTGTGGCAGAAAAAGGTACGGCAGAGTATGCCACGGCTTGTTGCCCAAAATGTGGTGACCCTTCGTGGGGAATCAATACCCACAATTATCTGAAATTCACCAATGCACGAAGTGCCATGATGAAGGCTGACGCTGTACTCGATGATGCCAACGAGGAGCGGGTGAAGGAGCAATATATTGTGATGAAACACTTCATGTTTCATCACAAGGGTATCGTATCTTCGTATGCAATGAAGAGCATTGGTTTCGGTATTGAATTCTGCAACAACATGGATTTGTATGAGACCAACTATGGCATGCAGATGCAGACAGGTAGCAAAGTGGAAGTGAACAACGACGGGCAGATACCCGAAAACGGTTTTGTGACCTGCAAATATTGTGGCAAATCGACTCCACTTGTGGCAAAACAGACCAAGGAGCATAAGCCTGTGGAACAGCATTATAAATTCTGTAACCATAAGGATGTAACTTTTGCAGATGACACTAATAGTGAAGTGTTCGAGACACTTTACCTCTACCGCCATATGCAAACCGAAGCCATCAAGATACTTTTGCCCATACAGATTATGGACGCTAAGGCCGCAGTGGAAATGTTCAAGGCTGGAATAGAACTCGGCATGAAGGAATATTACCACTCTTCGCCAGAGCATATCAGAATGGATTCATATTCGGAAATGAATCAGGCAACGGGCAAGAAGGATTATTATCTCGTGATGTATGACACGATACCTGGCGGTACTGGCTATTTGGCAAAACTGTATAACACGGAAGAATTTTCGAAAATGATACAGTTCGCATACGAAAAGATAAAGGACTGTACATGCCAGTTGGAAGGCAAGGACGGTTGTTATCATTGCATCATGACTTACGGCAACCAATACAGCAGAGCGGAATTCAGCCGTGAGCAGGCCGAACATCTCTTTGAAAAACTTGTTGTTGGAGCCAAGTCATGGGAAAGCGTATCGGGTTCGGTAGGTACAATAGCCACTAACGGAGCCGCCGAAGACAGCGAACTGGAATTGAAGTTTATACGAGCCTTGCAGACGCTGGCTGGAAATAATGGCTGGAGCTTTGAAAAGAAGCCGGATGCGACCTCGTACTATTACAGACTTCACATAGAAGACGTGGAGAATGATACGGAATTAACGTACCATATAAAACCGCAGTTTGAGTTGACAGTAGCATACGGAGTAAAGAAAGTGACAATTCCGGATTTCCAGATTATGTGTACATATGCACGAATTAACGGCGAAGAAATTGCAGACAAAACAAGAATTCCTTGGTTTGCCGTTTATCTGGATGGTTACGCATATCATGCTGCAGACCCGAATATGCGCTTTTATATGGATTTGGAAAAACGAGAGGGAATAAAAGAGGCACAACCGCAGAGAATGTTCTCCTGGACATTGACTTGGGAAGATATTCTGCTCTTCGAACAGGAAAAGGAAGACGAAATAGGAAAGAATTCCGTTCTAAGATTAGCTGAGTTTCTCAAAAATCCGCAAATGGGAGCCATTAAAGAAATCTGTTTCGCCGCTATATACGAAACGAATGATTTCTTGAACAACGGTAGCATGATGTATAAAGGTCATGTCGAGATAAATGACAATTGCGACGAACAGCTTACGGAAGACTCTACGGATGAAGAAGTGGATTTGGCTTTTAGCAGTGGCATTACTTATGGTCTTGAAATCACCAAGGGACTCCGAGTTGCCGACAAGGACGAATGGATTGGGTTCTGGAGACGATACAACCTTCTTCAGTTCTTTAGTCCGAACATAGGTGAAAAGCGGAAAGAGGTCACAGAAGTGCAACTTGACCGTGATGAAATAAAGATGTTCTATCCAGGCATGGAGGATATTGTGGACATTCTGCTTGATCATAACGTCTCCTTCAGCCATGATGGTATGTGCGAACTGACTGACGACGACAATGAGGTGATAGCATGTGCCGATTTGTTGATAGACAGCCCTCTGATTGCTATTGATCCAGTTTCCGAGAACGACACGAAAGTGTTTGAGGAGAAAGGTTATAAGGTTATAACAAAAGAAGAATTCAATATTGGAATAATAATAAAACAAGCATAAACTATGAGACTATTTTTTTCAGATACATGTTTTGACGCTATCTTCAAACTTCCCAAGAAGATACAGGACAAGGTGGTTGCTTTTCAGCGTAAGTTCCGGGAAGACAACACAACCAACGGTATTCATTTCGAGCCGATTGCACAATTTAAGGACTCTTCGCTCAGAACAGCTAGAATAGACGATAACTATCGGGCTGTTGTGGGCGTACTTGACGGCGATAACTACTGGTTGCTCTATGTGGCGGACCACGAAAAGGCATATCGCTGGGGCATAAACAAACGTTTCGCATGGAATGAGAATACCCATGCTTGCCAGATCATAACCGTCGAGGAAAAAACGGAGGAGGTTGTTGTGCCAAATATCACTGCAACTGTTTCTCCATTTTTTGCAGATGTGTCACAAGAGAAATTGCTGAAGATAGGTGTACCACAAGAATGTGTCGCCAAAGTGCTGGCCATTCAAACGCTGGATGACCTTGACTCGCTTGAGAATACACTGCCAGAAGATGCTTATGAAAACATCTTCAACATCATGGATGGTGAGAGCATTGACACCATCATAGCAGACATAGAGGAAGGACAGGCACATGGTGACACAGACAAGTTGCTTAGCGACAACAACAAGCGTCGCTTTGTGGAACTTACAGATGATGATGCATTGCAACGTATCATCGAACAGGGTATGGACAAATGGCAGATATTCCTGCATCCGTCACAGCGTAAATTGGTATATGCTGATTATAAAGGAACGATGAAGGTAAGTGGCGGTGCTGGTACGGGCAAGACCATCGCAGCTATTCATCGCCTGAAGCATCTGTGTGAAACTCCAGGAGTCAACGTGCTGTTTACGACCTATACACGCACATTGAGTGAGAACCTTGCCGAATCCATTGAGAAACTAGGCATATCAAAGCAAAAATATACGCTGAAGAACATAGACCGCGTACTGCTCGATACCGCAGAGAAATATAAGGTAAAGGAGGGCTACAAGGTTTTGGACTATAGTGGTGATGAGGAGTCACTGAAAGTGTGGCGCGAGGTGTTGGAGACAGAGATAACAGAATTTGACGAGCAGTTTCTCTATAACGAATACATCGATGTCATTGTCTACTATAGCAACAAGGACGTGAAGCAGTATATGCTGCAGCCGCGCGTTGGTCGCACGAAGGCCTTGAGCCGCAAGCAACGTATTGAAATATGGAAACTTGTAGAGAAGTATGTCGCCTTGAAGCAGGAAAGAAGAGTCGTTGACCGTTTGGAACTGTTTAACGAGACAACCAACTATCTGAAAGAGAATAACATTCATCCCTACACAAACGTGATTGCTGATGAGTTTCAGGATTTCTCCAATCCTGAGTTGAAATTCCTTCGCGCACTTGTGGCTGAGGGCCGGAATGACCTGTTCTTGACGGGTGACCCAATACAGCGAATCTACACTGGCAGAAAAATCAACTTCGGTGCAGCCGGTATTAACGTGCGTGGGGTAAGAAGCCGGAAATTGAAAATCAATTATCGCACCACAGAACCCATTAAACGTGTGGCTGTGAGTGTTGTGAAAGGCATTGACTATGACGACATGGATGGGGGCAAGGAAAACATGAACGGATATGTATCGCTCATCCATGAAGGAGAAATTCCGCAGTATCAGATTGTGGATGATGCAAATGCAGAAGTTGAGCAGGTGATGGAGTGGATTAAGGAATGTCAGAATTCAAATATCAAGTTGTCTGAAATCTGCATTGCAGCTCCCAGTATGAATCTTCTGAAAGATATTCAGAGCCGACTGCATCATGACGGTACACACTACAGGATTCTCAAAGGTACACAAAAGCAAGGTAGTACGAACGGTATAAACCTTTGCACATTGCACTCACTGAAGGGTCTCGAATTCCGTGTCGTCATACTGACAGGCATCAATGAACGTAATATTCCTTCAAAAGTAACGGCCACCTATCCGTTCTCAGGAATGGACAAGACCACACAAAAGGAATATCTTTCATCCAAGCGGTCGCTACTGTATGTGGCAATTACGCGTGCAAGACAGTTGGTGTATATGGTGGGTGTAGGTGAACCAACAGGACTGGTGAAATTGTCATAAGTATAATTGAATTGGTAAAAATATGGCAAGCGCAGATAAAAATAAAGTGGATGTAGAATTGTCTGACGGAGCAATAGTTAAAGCTTTTGCTCCTGTCATTGTATCTGCCAGTCGTTCGACAGACATTCCGGCATTTTATGCGGATTGGTTTTTCAAGCGATTGGAGGAAGGGTACTCTGTGTGGACTAACCCGTTTAACGGTGTACATTCATATGTTGCATACCAAAAGACACGTTTCATTGTTTTTTGGTCGAAGAATCCGTATCCACTTCTTCCTCATCTTGACAAGTTGAAAGAAATGGGTATCGGTTGCTATATACAATATTCGCTAAATGACTACGAAGCAGAAGGACTTGAAAAAGGCGTTCCGCCAAAAGATTTCAGAATTAAAACTTTCAAGTCGTTGGTAGAGAAATTGGGCAAAGGCCATGTTGTATGGCGCTTTGACCCAATGATTCTTACAGAGGACATATCTATTGATACCCTTCTAGAAAAAGTACGCTACATAGGCAATGAACTGCGAGGCTATACTGAAAAAATGGTATTCAGTTTCGCTGACATTCTTAGCTATAGGAAAGTCAAGTCAAATCTTGAGAAGAACGGCATCAAGTACATCGAATGGACGTCAGAGATGATGAATGAATTCGCAATGCGTCTCGCTGCCATGAACAAGGATTTAGACTGGAATTATCAATTGGCAACTTGTGGCGAGAAGATCGACATTGAAAAATACAGAATTCTTCACAACAAATGCGTTGACGATGACTTAATTATTCGTCTAGCATACAAAGACGAAATATTAATGAAACATCTTAATGTCGAAGTTCATCGACGTGGAGAGGAACTCTTTGATATGGAACCTGATGATAGTTTGA
>CAVKZC010000088.1:0-12232 GCA_963660455.1 Sphaerochaetaceae bacterium
AGGCAGTACGGCTCTCCTCTTCGACTGAAGCCTCCAGCTCAGAACTCATCACCTTGCACACGCTGGCAATGACATCGTTCTTCTTGCTGAGGTTGATGAGTCTTACACCCTGTGTAGCACGTCCCTGCACACGACATTCAGCCACGGCAAGGCGAATCACGATACCGCTCTGGTTGATGATCATGAGGTCATTGGCATCGGTAACGTTCTTGATGGCCACAAGGCGACCGGTCTTATCGGTCACGCTGATGGTCTTCACGCCCTTGCCGCCACGGTTGGTTACACGGTAGTCCACTACCTGCGAACGCTTTCCGTAGCCCTTTTCGCTTACCACCATCACGTTCTCGTTCTCTGCATCGTTGACCACGATCATGCCTATCACGGCATCGTCGCCACCGTCCAGACGCATACCGCGCACACCCGTAGAGGTACGGCCCATGGTACGCACGGCTGTCTCGCTGAAGCGTACGGCACGACCGTTGCGGTTGGCCAATATCAGTTCGTTATGTCCGTTGGTGAGGCGTACATCGACCACCTCGTCACCCTCTACGATGTTGATGGCATTCACACCGTTGGCACGTGGACGGGAATATGCCTCAAGGCAAGTTTTCTTCACCGTTCCGTTCTTGGTGGCAAATACCACATAGTGGTTGTTGATGAACTCGGCATCGTTCAGACCCTTCAAGCGGAGGAATGCATTGACCTGGTCATCGTTCTCTATGTTCAACAGGTTCTGGATGGCACGTCCTTTCGAGTTGCGGTCGCCCTCGGGTATCTCGTAGCACTTCAACCAGTAGCAGCGTCCCTTCTTGGTGAAGAAGAGCATAGTCTGGTGCATCGTGGCGGGATAGATATACTCTGTAAAGTCCTTGTCGCGTGTGCGTGCGCCCTTGGCTCCCACACCACCACGTGCCTGCTCGCGGAATTCAGAAAGAGGCGTACGCTTGATGTAGCCGAGGTGGCTCACCGTAATGACTACGGGGTCGTTGGGATAGAAGTCCTCGGGGTTGAACTCATGGTCGTCGGGTTTGATCATCGTGCGACGGTCATCGCCATACTTCTCCTTCACCTCCTGCAGTTCGTCCTTCATAACCTTCTTGCAGAGTTCGGGGTCGCTGAGTATCTGGTTAAGGAACTCGATAGTCTTCATCAGCTCGTCATATTCACCGTGCAACTGCTCCATGCGAAGACCGGTAAGCTGGCTGAGACGCATATCTACGATAGCCTTGCTCTGCACCTCATCCAGTTCGAAGCGTTTCTCCAGGTTGCGCTGTGCGTCACTCGGGGTCTTGCTCTGACGGATGATGTGTACCACCTCGTCGATGTTGTCGCAAGCGATGATGAGACCTTCGAGGATGTGTGCACGCTCCTGTGCCTTCTTCAGGTCGAATTGTGTACGGCGTATCGTAACATCATGACGATGCTCCACAAAGTACTTCACACATTCCTTCAGCGAAAGCAGTCTTGGCCTACCCTTCACCAAAGCAATGCAATTGACAGAGAATGAGCTTTGTAGAGCCGTCATCTTAAAGAGTTTGTTGAGCAGTACATTGGCGTTGGCGTCACGCTTCACGTCCACCACTATACGCATACCCTGTCGGCCCGATTCGTCGTTGACGTTAGCTATACCCTCAACCTTTCCTTCTTTGGCCAGGTCGGCTATGGACATGACGAGCTGTTCCTTGTTGACACCGTAAGGTATCTCCGTCACAACTATCTTGTCGTGGCTCTCGCCGCTCTCTATCTCGGCAGTGGCACGCACCACGATACGGCCGCGTCCAGTCTCATAAGCGTCCTTCACGCCCTGTATGCCATAGATGGTGGCACCAGTAGGGAAGTCGGGGGCAGGGATAAACTGCATCAGTCCTTCGGTGTCGATATCGGGATTGTCTATGTATGCACAGCAGCCGTCTATCACCTCACGCAGGTTGTGCGTAGGCATATTGGTAGCCATACCTACGGCAATACCGTTGCCACCGTTCACCAGCAGGTTAGGTATCTTGGTTGGCATCACTGTAGGTTCCTGCAGCGTGTCGTCAAAGTTGTTCATCATGTCGACCGTGTCCTTGTCGAGGTCGTCCATGATATGTTCACCCATCTTGGAGAGTCGGCACTCTGTATAACGCATGGCAGCAGGCGAGTCACCGTCTACCGAACCAAAGTTGCCTTGTCCGTCGATAAGCGTATAGCGCATGTTCCATTCCTGGCCCATTCGCACGAGCGCACCATATACAGAAGAGTCACCGTGAGGGTGGTACTTACCGAGCACCTCACCTACCACGCGCGCACATTTCTTGTAAGGCTTGTCACTGGTGTTTCCTATACCGAGCATACCGTAGAGGATACGACGGTGCACGGGTTTGAAACCATCACGCACATCAGGGAGGGCACGTGCCACAATCACCGACATAGAATAGTCGATGTATGATGACTTCATCTCCTCCTCAATGTCGACTCTCATGATTCTGTCATGATCAATTGTTTGATTTTCGTCCATTGGTTTGTCTGTTCTTGTTTGTTTTGTTTAAGCCCATTTTGCGGAAAAATCACGCTGAAGGCCATTCTTTTGCGTTCTAAGCGCATTTGCATGCTGAAAAACGCCCGACAAAGTTAAGTATTTTTTCTGAGAAACAAAAGCATAAAGGCCAAAAAATCGAAAAAACGAACGGTATTTTATTCTCCTAAAGCATCCTTAACGCAAGAAGAAGCCCGCAAGCGGTACTCAAACCGCCTGCGGGCCTATTATTTGAGGGATGACTATTTAGTCTTTACTCGTCAAAAGTGATGGCATCACCATAACCTACGAAATCGCCACTGCTGAAAGTAAAGCTTGCTGCTGAAGTCAAGCCATACATGTCGCCCTTGTAGTTAGTGCAGTAATTGACCTTCATACTAACTTCACTGAAACTGAGCGATTTCAGGACATTATCATCGGCATCTTTAACATCCAAGGTAAAGTTAACGGTCTTTTTCTCCTCCTCACTTGGAAGGAAAGCGTAGATGCTGTAGGTTTCACCAGTTGTCTTAAGTTTATTGATACCTGTAAACGTAAGGTTAATATTATTTGTTCCGACAGCCAAACCCGTTGTGGGATTAAATTTATTGCTGACATTGCCACTCAGATGCCATGTAATACTTTGCGCATCATCTCCACGAACGCCTGTATTAGTAATTGTCAACTTGGCTACAGCGCGCTTCAAAGAGCAACTGAAGTTGTTGCTTCCATTCTTCACGGTTATCTTCTGACTGACATAGGCCATATCCGTCACCTTGTTCAGGAATTCCACCTCCTCGACGGAATTGAACTGAACGTTGCCACCTTTGCTGGCAACGGCAACCATAGTGTACTCGCCCACAGGAACCTTCATGCTCACGTTGCCGAATTCCGTTGCATTGTCGGTCTTGTTCTGCTGGAAAGAGAGGACCTTGTCTTTGTCTTTTTCACTGACGGGATACAGATACACATCGAGTTTTGTAAATACCGAACTGCTTAGGCTCTGTTCACCGCTGTCGCTGTCTCCCCTTGTTTTGGCGCCCTGAGTACCCATAGGCGTCATTTCAACTTGGAAGAAAGAGAAGTTCACTTCCTGGTTAGATACTTGCGAGGTTGTTTCCACCCCGTCGTTGCCACTGGTACAACCTGTAAAGAACAGGATTGCAGCGGAAAAAACAAATCCAAAGATTGCTGATGTCTTTTTCATAGTTTTCTGATTTGGGTTAATATTACTTACAAAAGTACATAAACTATCACAAACCGCCAAACTTTTCTTCAATTATTTTCAGAAAAGTTATCGTTTTATCAAGAAACGAGCAAATTTACAAGAACAAAGCCACTGCAGCCTCACCTTTTCAACCACAAAAGTTTGGGGAAAGGAGAAAAAAGCCGTACCTTTGCATCCGATTCGCAACAACGCACATAGCTGCGATAATACACATTATTATATATAATAGAAGAAACATGAAGAAAATCCTAACCATGGCTCTAATAGCTACTACGGCTATCAGTTGCGCCAACGCCCAAGATGTATCATATACCGTTAAGGGCACAGCCCCACAGGGCATCGACTCACTCTACGTGTTCTACAACGGTCAGATGAACGAGGCAGAAGTGATAAATTCCAAGGGCGGCAAATTCGAGGTCAAGGGCAACAAACCTTCCGGCACATTCATCACGGTAGCGGCAAGTCGCGAGAACACGCTCACGGCAGTCATCGACGCCCCTGCCATCACGCTCGACCTCACAGACAAGAAGATAGCCGGTTCGCCCCTCAATGACAAGCTCTATGCCTTCGAACAAAAGGCAGCACTGTACGACCAGCAGATGGGCAATCTCTACCAGCAGTGGCAGAAACTGAAGACAAGCGATGCTGCTGACGCAAAGGCCAAACAGAAAGAATTGGAGACGGAAATAGAGAAGATAGAGGCATTGCAGAACAAGGACATCGTCAACTTCTGTAAAGAGAACAAAGACAACATTCTGCCCGCTTACCTGCTGTCAAACAACTTCTATGGCTTCTCTTACGACGAGCTTGCAGCCCTCTGCGACAGCAGCACAGCATATTACAACCACCCCATGATGAAGCGTCCCAAGATGCAGTTGGCTTCCCTCGCCAAGCGCCGCCCGGGTTTGAAGTATACCGAACTGAGCATGAAGGACATGAACGGAGCCGACATGAAGTTGAGTCAGTTTGTGGGCAAGAGCAAGTACCTCCTGGTAGACTTCTGGGCTTCATGGTGCGGACCATGCCGCATGGAGATGCCTAACGTCAAGAAGGCATACGAGCAGTACCACGCCAAAGGATTTGAGGTGCTCGGCGTAAGCTTCGACAACAAGGCGGAGGCATGGAAGAAGGCCGTAAAGGATCTTGGTCTGGCTTGGCCTCAGATGAGCGACCTGCAGGGATGGAAATGTGCCGCACACGATGCCTATGGTGTCAACAGCATTCCCAGCAATGTATTGCTCGACGCCAACGGTACCATCGTGGCCTCTGACCTCCGCGCGGAGGAACTGCTCAAAAAACTGGGCGAGCTGATGAAATAATACAGATTTCCTCCAACAAAAAACTTGGTATATTTTCACGATCGGAAAATATACCAAGTTTTGTTTTTGGGGGTAATGTGCCCCACCTTTATTCTGCAGCAGGTTCTGCATCCTGCTCCAGACGGTCGTCCACGTTGTCACCGTCAGTAGGTGCAAGCGTAGCCTTGAAGTCTGTAATGCCATTCTTCACCAGAATATTGTACCACTGCAGCAGTTTCTTGATGTCACTGTCGTGCACACGGTCGCGGTCATAGTTGGGCAACACTTCTGCAAAGTAGGCGTGCAACTCGTCGGCAGAAGCCTTCTTGTAGTTAAGGCTGCACTCCTTGCTTTCTTCCTTCTGACCAACGCTCTCCAGCACTTTCCACAGGGCCACCTCGTCGGCATCAGTATACATGGCAATGTCACCCAAACTGGTCACACGGTCTGTTGCAAAGGCCGGCACACGCTTGTGGCTGGCATCAATTGTCTCGACGATAAGATTTCTGTTTCCGCGTGATACCAGTTTGTAGAGGCCTGGCTTGCCTGCGATAGAAAGAATTGTTTCCATTTTTATTTGTTGTCGTTTTATTTGTTTTTATTTGTTTTCAAGTATATTTCCCAAAATGCGTTCCACCTGTTGGGCAACATCCCGTTCTCCGTCATTCACGATGACATAGTCGCTCATGCTCGCCATTTCTTCCTGTGCCATCTGCGCTCTTACCCATTGCAGGGCTTTGTCACGACCAATATGGTCACGCTCCATCACCCTGCATACGCGTATTTCCTCGGGAGCCGTGACACACACCACACGGTCCAGCCTTGTGCGGTGATGGAACCCGCTCTCGTAGAGGATAGCGCTCTCCAGCCAATCCTTACCGCTCCGTTCGAAATCAAGCGCCACGGCAGGATGTACCACGTCATTGACAGCCTGCTTTTGGTCTTCGCCCATAAGGATGAAGCGTGCCAAGACAGCTTTCTGCAGCACACCTTCCCGATACACCTCCTCTCCCACGAGCGATTGCAAGGCTTGCTGCAAACGAATGTCTTCACGCATCAGCCTTTTGGCTGCGGCATCACAATCGTAAACGTCTATACCATGCCTTTTAAGTTCACGGCAAACATAACTTTTGCCACTGCCTATGGGGCCCGTTATCGCTATCTTCATTTGGCTCTATTTATGTTCATTGCTGTTCCAGAAGATAGTCCACCGTCTGGACGGTAAGCTTGGCTTTGCTGACAGTACGCGGAACACCACGCAACTGGATCGTGCATTTGTCAGAAGGGTTGGCGGCAATGTCATTGTAGTCAGCCACAACGCGAAACATATCCGGACTGATACTGCGGAACTGGCTTACACCCACCGTAAAGCGCACCGTCACCTTCGAAGGGAAAGTACGAAGCACCATGCCCTGCGGCATATTAATGGCTGTAACAGGAACATCGACCGTCTCCTCGGTAAGCACATCAGGATAGATGGAGAGTCTTACCTGGCGAGGCACTATTTTCAGACCGCGCACCTTCCGCAACTTCACCGTCGTGTGTACCGTATCCTGCAGTTGCTGTACGTTGTAAGGCTCAATCTCCACATACTTCACCTGGTCTATCTTGTCGCTGCTGGCATATACGGTCACCTGCGACGGCATAAACTCGGTATGGGCCACATAGTAGTTCTTAGCCGTCTTCACCCTACCCCTAAATACTACAGGCACCTGTTTGGAGGCACCATAAGTAAAATAGAAGTCAAAATCTGACGGTTTAAGGGACACCAGTTTACTGGAGCCATACAACTGCTGTTGCACCTGCCGTTGTATCTCAGACAGAGGCACAACACCCTTGCCCTTGTCCTCGTCAGCGTATGTCGAGAACTTGACCGTGAGCGGGCGCAACACACGCCCAAAGCGGTAGGCCATGAGCGTAAACCCTTTGTCGCGCACCACAATATGCACCGTATCGGGAAGGTCACCCGTCATCACAGCATTGCGCGGTACGCCACTGAGGTTTACCGGAATGACAAGTTCTTCCTCATAAGTCTCGTTCAGCGTCATCATCGACCAGAAGACACCGCTCAACACAAGAAAGAAGAGGAAGATAAGCGTATTCTTGTTCAGCAACGAACCGAACACCCACTTCCCGGCCTTGCCGTACAACCGGCTATGACTGCGCAGAGAATCAAGCATTGGGAGTCTGCGACGCTGCATCGGCAAACACGTAGCCCTTTGCCACTGTAATCACCACGCCACGCGCCACTTCTACGTCTACCGTATTCTGCTCAACATTGATGTGCTTCACAATACCGTACACGCCGCCGCCGGTAACGACCTTGGAACCTTCAGTCAGCGAGTTCTGGAACTTGCGTATTTCCTTCTGCTTCTTCTGCTGAGGACGGATCATGAAAAACCACATGATGGCAAAAATGGCCACCATCATAATAAGGAAGCTGATGCTGCCACCGCCTCCCTGTGCCTCCAATAATAAATTTGTCATTGTCTTTTTTCTATTTAATTTTGTATTTTATTCAGTTCTGTCGTTACGGCCTGCACGGCTGCGTGACTCCGGCTGCACATAACGGTTGCGGTCGGGCAGTTCCTTCATAGTCAGTCCGCGCTCAATAAGGAAACGTGCAATATTGTCGAGCATACCATTGACATACCCGCCACTACGGCGCGTACTATACATCTTGGCCAGGTTGACATACTCATTGATGGTGACGGCAGCCGGTATGCTGGGGAAAGTCAGCAGCTCGGCGATGGCTATCTGCATGATGACGATGTCCATATAAGCCAAGCGAGAGAAATCCCAGTTGCGTGAAGCCTCACTCATATACGCCTGATACTGGTCGCCGTTGAGTATGGTGGCACGAAAGAGTTTGCGTCCGAAGTCGCGGTCTTCCTCACTCTTGAATTCCGGCAGAAGCTCCTGTCCGCCTTTGTTGGCAGGATCAAAACGCTTGATGGTCTTCAGCACGAATGTGTCCACCACGTCCTTGTCGTCATTCCAGTAGAGGCTCTGCTCCTCGAGCATGGCATCTATGTCCTCATTCTCAGCCAGGAAATTCTTGTACAGTTTACGCCACAACTCACGGTCGGCATCATAACTGTCCTCACCCGACTCCATATATTCCTTATATATGTCACTTTCCACAATGGTATTGTAGAGACGGCGCACCAGCTCTACATTATCATCCCAGGAAGAGTGCTTGGTCTCTATCCACTCAGCCAGCATCTTGTTTTCCTCCAGTTGGAGAGCAAAACGGTTGAAGGCAAACTTGGAAGAGGGAGCCGCACCGCCCTCACGCTCGGAGCGTGCCAACTCGACATCGTAGCGTTTGCGCGACTCGCCAGTCACGACCACGATAAGCTGCAGCATGTAGTTGTACAGGTCATAAGCCTTGGAAAGGCTGAAAGCCAACTCCTTCTCGGCGTTATCCATGTTGTTGTTGCCGTTCTGGTAGTAGGCATAAGTAAGTTGTACAATCTTCCTGCGAATCAAATCCCTGTTAATCATTCTCTAATAATTTTCGGTTTCACTATGTTTTTACGATGCAAAAATACGCAATTTCCCCAAAACAAACAAGAAAAAACCACTTTTTCGACTTTTTTAAGGAAAGATTTGCTCAATTCAAATAAAAGCAGTAACTTTGCAGCCGCTTTTTCAAAGCTTATCCGTGTGATGGCGAGTTAAGGCAATTGACACATTAATTACAACTTAATTTAGAGTAACACAACATGAAAGAGATTAACGTTACAGGTCAGAAGCGCACAGACCTTGGAAAGAAAGCTTCTAAAGCATTGCGTAAGGAAGGTTTGGTACCATGCAACCTCTATGGCGAGAAGAAGGGCGAGAACGGTCTGCCCGTAGCAATGTCGTTTGCAGTTCCCTTCGCTGAGCTTCGCAAGATTATCTACACTCCCCACGTGTATGTCATCAACCTCATCATCGACGGTGAGAGCCACACAGCCATCATGAAGGAGATTCAGTTCCACCCCACAACAGACGCTCCCCTGCACGTAGACTTCTACGAGGTGAACGACCAGAAGCCCATCACTATCGGTATCCCCGTTAAGTTGGTTGGTCTGGCACAGGGTGTACGCGACGGTGGCCGCATGAACCTCTCTATCCGCAAGATCAATGTTACAGCTCCCTACCAGCAGATTCCCGAGCACCTTGACATCGACGTTACCGCATTGCAGATCGGCAAGAGCATCAAGGTGGGTGACCTTTCATTCGAGGGTCTCGAGCTGGCTACCAGCAAGGCTGTCGTAGTTTGCTCTATCAAGATGACACGTGCCGCACAGCAGGCTGCTGCTGCCGCTGCTGCAGAGTAATCCGTCATGTGATTTGACAATTCATCTTTAAGACATTGGACAAATATTTGATTTGTGGCCTCGGCAATCCCGGTGCAGAATATGCCCGGACGAGGCACAACACAGGATTTATGGTATTGGACGCTTTTGCCGAAGCGTCCAATATTCATTTTGAGGACAAGCGTTACGGATTTGTTGCCGAGACTTCGCTCAAGGGGCGAAAAGTGTTTCTGCTCAAACCCACCACCTTTATGAACCTCAGCGGCAATGCCGTACGCTACTGGCTCCAGCAAGAGAAGATAGACCAAAGCCGTCTACTCGTCATCAGCGACGAATTGGCTCTGCCGCTTGGCGCTTTCCGCCTGAAAGCCAACGGCAGCAACGGAGGTCACAACGGACTGGGACACATCCAGCAGCTCATAGGGCAGAACTATGCCCGACTGCGAATGGGCATAGGCAATGAATTCCAACGCGGTGCACAGATAGACTGGGTACTGGGTCAGTACAGCGACGAGGACATGAAAGTGTTGCAGCCGGCCATTGACCTGGGAGTGGAAATCATACGCAGCTTTGTGCTTGCAGGTATCGACATCACCATGAACCAGTACAACAAACTGGGGAAAAAGTAAACATTCCGAAAGAAAGACACTATGAAAGAGAGTGCAAGAATAGACAAATGGCTATGGGCCGCCCGTATCTACAAGACACGCAGCATCGCTGCCGATGCCTGCAAGAACGGGCGTGTCACCGTGGGCGGTGTAACGCGCAAACCGTCGTTCGTCATCAAGCGCGGCGATGTGGTAAGCGTCAAGAAGGCTCCCATCACATACTCCTTCAAGGTGCTCGACTGCATAGAACAGCGTGTGGGAGCCAAACTGCTCACTACTGTCTATTCAAATGTTACAGACCCCAAGCAGTACGAACTGCTGGAGATGAGCCGCATCAGCGGATTTGTAGACCGTGCACGCGGAACCGGACGACCTACCAAGAAGGAACGCCGTGCCATCGATGCCTTCGTAGACCCTGCCATGTTCGGATTTGACGATGATGACTGGGATAGCGATGACGAATAATCGATTGATAGAGGA
Source organism: Sphaerochaetaceae bacterium (assembly GCA_963660455.1). Classification (GTDB taxonomy): domain Bacteria; phylum Bacteroidota; class Bacteroidia; order Bacteroidales; family Bacteroidaceae; genus Prevotella. The sequence goes on from CAVKZC010000088.1 coordinate 10,416, forward strand.
ACAGCAGTTTTTTGAACGGCCTTTTTTTTATTTTTTTACCTCTAACCAGACGAGGGTAACATGTGCCCTAGAAAAGGCAACCGGCGCCAAAAGGCCATACGCCACAAAGACCATTTCTTTATCATCGTCAAGCGATGGCAATGCCAGATGGCAGTTTTTTCTCATTCTCCCTCATTCTCTCCCATTCTCTCGTCCTCATAATACTCCACCCTCTTGACGGTACCCTTGCCCACGGAAGAGGCAAGGAGCCCCAGGAAGGTGAGCGCACCGTTGAGCATGAGCATCTCGTAGCCGAAGCGGTAGCCCGTGGAACGCTCCACACCATAGGCAATGGCAAGGCAGATGAGCGGACTCGCCACAGCCACGCACGGCACCCACCGGTCGGCTACCCTGCGGCGCGTGGCGAGGGCAAAGACGAAGAGGCCCAGCAGCGGTCCGTAGGTGTAGGAACAGAGGATGTACACAGCATCGATGACGCTGGTGGAGTTGACGGCCTTGAAGGCAACGATGAGTACCATGAACACGACCGCCACGGCAAGGTGTACCTTCTTGCGCAGGGCGATGTCTTCGTCACGCCCGAAGAGGTCGATGCAGACACTCGTGGTGATGGCGGTGAGCGCCGAGTCGGCACTGGAGAAACTTGCCGCCACGATGCCTACCGTGAAGAGAACCACAACGGTGACGCCCATATAGCCGGAGGCAGCAAACATGGGCAGCAGATCGTCGGGAGCCTCGGGCAGCGCCATGCCTTCATGCCGCGCGAGCATGACAAGGAGCACGCCCAGCGACAGGAACAGCAGGTTGGCGGGGACAAAGGCCACACCGTAACTGCACACGTCCTTCTGCGCCTCGCGCAGAGTCTTGCACGTCAGGTTCTTCTGCATCATGTCCTGATCGAGTCCCGTCATCACGATGACGACGAAGATGCCGCTGAGGAACTGCTTCCAGAAGTTCTGCCGCGACACCCAGTCGTCGAAGACGAAGACCCTGGAGTGAGGGTCGTTCCAGATGGCTTTTACCGCCTCTACGGGCGAGAGGCCGAGCAGCGCCACCACCTGGAAGATGATGAGCAGAAGCGCCACGAACATGCAGAGTGTCTGGAACGAGTCGGTCCATACCAAGGTCTTGATGCCGCCCTTGCGCGTATAGAGCCAGATGAGCATGACCATGACGGGCACCGTGAGCCAGAACGGCACGCCCAGGTCGTCGAGCACGAAGCGCTGCAGTATGATGCACACCACGAAGAAGCGCACGGCGGCTCCCGTGAGCTTGGAGAGGAGGAAGAACGCCGCTCCCGTCTTGTACGACCGATTGCCCAAACGGTGGAGCAGATAGGTGTAGACGGTGGTAAGGTTGTAGTGATAGTAGACGGGCAGGAGCACCAGCGCCACGAGGACATAGCCCACGATGAATCCAAGGCACATCTGCAGGTAGGCCATGCCAGACTGCATCACCATGCCCGGCACACTCACAAAGGTGATGCCCGAGATGGATGCCCCTATCATGCCGAACGCCACCATGTACCAGGGTGACCGGCGGTCGGCCCTATAGAAAGTCTCGTTGTTGGCCTGCCTGGACGTGAACCTGCTGAAGATGACCAGTATCCAGAAATAAGCCAGTATCGTCAATATTATAACCATAACAGTATATGTTCTTCTTTTTTTAGTCCTACCGCCACTCATGCAGCACATAAAGCACACAGACATACACCACAAAAAAGCCTCCGAGAGCAAACTCTCGAAGGCTTCTGCGGTGCGTACGAGTAACGTACTAAAACCGCTTATAACTATCTGGCTTTGAGCCACTTCGATATTCCA
>CAVKZC010000089.1:0-12110 GCA_963660455.1 Sphaerochaetaceae bacterium
CTTCAGTTTCACATACTCCTGCTTGATGAGCGTTTCCAGTTCGTCAAGCGTCATCATCTCAACTTCCTTGTTATCGTACTCATATCGCTTTGCTTCCCATTGTTTCTCCTCCTCAGTGAACTCGTTGGGTTGGCAGTGTTCGTCGTAAGCCTGCGAAGTGCCGTCATTGCAAAAACAGGCGTAGCCTCTGAACACTTGATGCTTGTCCACCCACTCGTACCGCCTTTCCATGCGGTCATAGATGAAAGGTATCAGTTCGTTGCCCTCGCGGTCAATTACTCCGGCCTTGTAGTCTTTCCACGTCATGACCTGTCCGTCCTTGTAAAAGTCGATGGGATAGCCATAGATGGGCGGAAGCATGATGCGCTGCTCCGGCAAATAGATGCGCCCGTACTTGCCGTTCTGGCGAAACCACACCTCGTCGTTCACGTATTTATCAAAGATATCTGACTCAACATTCTGGAAGCAAGGCTTGATGTACCATATACGTTCGCCCTTCTTCTTGATGCCGTAGAGCTTCGTGCGCTTGTCGTAAACCTTCTCGTAGTTCTTGTCGGTGTCTTTTTGTCGTTTCATCGGTTGTCCTCCTTGGTGTTTATTCTTCCTGTTCGCCGTTGGTACATTCCCCCGTCTCGTAACTCCTCGTCATGTCTTGCAGGATGCCAATCATCTTCTGCCGCAGACTCTCGGGCTGCAGCACCATGATGTTTCTGCCGTGCCAGAGCAGTTCCTGCAGGAAGTCGCGGCTGGGGCGCAGGGTGAGTTCGTATTCACGGAATAGTCCGTCCTTCGATTCTGTCAGCCGACGTTGACTCTCGTGCAGCGGCACTTCCTCTATCAGATTGTACTCGGGATAAAAGGCACGGATGCGGATGTGTACTACTGGCTCATCCTCCATACGCATGATGCCGAAGCAGTTCTCGTAGTAATTCTCGGGAGTAAGAAAACGCTTCATCTCCGCCGACAAAGGATGCTTCTCGCAGATGACCTTCAGGTAACTGATGCGGTCGAAGGGAAGACAGCGAACGCATTTCTTCTCGTCGGTTTCCGAAGAAGACTCCTTCACTCCAATGACGTACCACCGTTGCTTGAAATATCTCACGAAAGCTGGCTGCAGCGCCATGTCACTCTCCGCCCCAAATGCCGATACGTATTTGAATTTCAGAAGATAGTGCTTGTCAATCGCTCCGAGAATATCGTCGAGATATTCCGAGTTGTAGGGCGGTGTGTCAAGCATCACCTTGTTGTGGTATTTCAGTTGCTCGCCCAACGATGCCAGGCGCATGCTGCTGAGCATCCATTCGGTAGTTTCGTCACATTCCACCTTGTCACGCTTCACATAATAGCGGTAGCCGTCGCTCTTGTTGCACTCCACCGTGATGCCAAACTGCGAGGCGATGGCTTCGCGATGGCGGTGGAAGGTGCGCAGCGTCAGTTCCTCGTGAAAGGGATTGCACGTAGCCTCTACCCATTCGTCCACAATCTCTTGAAACGTTAGATGCTTACGCTCTAGCAGGGCGATAAGCCAGCAATAGAATTTTACTCTGTTGTCCATAATGCAGGTTGTTTTTTACCAAGTCCATTGTGTCATACGGTACATGCGGATGAGGTGATAGAGATGCAGAGCCTTGTCGCGACGCAACTGTACCTTGTCACTTATATAAAAGGAAAGCGTATCGTTTGTTCCGTCAAGCTCCGGCAACGGTTCTTCCTGAAAGCGCTTGGCATTCCGCACATTGATGTACTTCGGAAAGTCCGTTGGCTTACGCTTCCATTTTGTAGGAATGTTGAGCCACGCCATAAAATCTTTTGCCGAGGATATTTTCTCTTCTGGATAACTGTCTTCTTGCCTTTCGTCCAACCAATTCTGATAATCCGCATCCTCTCCGAGAGCAATGTCTAACAGACGTATGCAGAGGCGAAGATCATTGGATATTGAATAGGCATGATACCCCTCATAATAGGGAGCCATCAACTGCAGTTTCTTCCGCTCTATAATGAGCATGTACTCATAATCCCACTCTTGATCGTCCATCAGTATCTTACTGAAAGCTTTGAATGTCTTGTTTCTACCTTTTCTCCTCATAGTTCAACAGTCTTATTGTCATCAAAACTTCCTCCGTGTATCTCGTAGGGAGCGTTTCTCTCCAACGTCTTTCGGAGATACTCCAAGTCCTTGGCGCGGAGGGCGGTCAATGCGAAATCCACCTCGTTCAACTGCGACCGATTGCTCAAGGCAAGGTGCTGCAGGTTCTGGCACATGAAGATGTCCAAGTGGCGCAACTTGTCGTTCTTGCTCAGATTCAAGGACACCAAGTCCTTGGCTCCTCTGATGTACAGTTCCTCCAAGAGCGGATTGACAGAGAGATCCAACTTCTCGTTCCTTATCTCATGGAAGTCTATGACCTCCAGCAAAGGGTTGTTGCTCACGTCGAGCATTTCCTCGCCATAGCCGGAGTAGCCCAAATAACGGAGGCTCGGACATTCCGTAAGTATCACGTCAAAGGTCTTTACCTCATACATTCCGCAACCGTCGAAGCCCACAATGGAATCCTCCTCTTCCGACTCTATGATAATGGTATAGTAGCCGCCCTTCTCGGGATATTCATGCCCAGCCTCCAGCCAAGCCAGCTCCTCAGAGTCCAGCTTCTGCTTGCCCGTCAAGACCTGCACCTTGCCATCACCCCAAGCGATGCTTGCCTTGCTGTCTTTCTTCAGCATCAGGTGCAAGCCGACAGTTTCGCCCATCGTCCAATCCAATGTCTGGATGTTTATTGTAATCCGTGCCATAATTTCTTGTCTTTATGTTTACGACGGCAAAGTTAGGACAATGGTGTGCCAAATGATGACACAGGAAAGAAATTTATTCAAAAAATGTATCGGTAACCTAAAAGTGCCTTTGAGCGGTTTATGTAAATTTGATGATTTGCATACCGTCTATCACGTCCTGGGTGTCAGTGCGCAACTTTATACTGCGTTGGCTATCTGTGAGAAGATGTCTTGCGCACACGTTTCTAGCCTCCACCTCACCTGCCAATCTCATATATTTCCTTCTCCCTATTGAGATGTCACCACCACGCGCAAAGTCTTCTTCCTCTTGGATTAGATGCTGCACTTCATGCAATAGAACACCTTCCGTTTGATAATCAAAGGAATCGTTGGCAGTTCCCATGCAGACCACCATGACGTAACGTCTGGGGTCAAAGTAACCGCTAAACTTCTTGGTAGGATGGTATAAACTGAACAGACGCAATTCTTTGAAGGCAGGATAGGCTGTAAGCAGTGTCATATCGTTCATGCAATACTCGATGTTGACAGGTTCTCCAAAATGCCTTTCATGTGGTCTTCAAGTTCAGCTGTGGTATGGAAAGGGTCGGTAGTCTCATAACGCCACTTCTTGTCTATGCCAAGTTCCCATCCAGTTTGCAATTTAATTTCATGCATGTCCATTCTGTCCCTGTGCATTTTTATAGCCTCTCCATGGGCTCTGAGCAAACCAAGCGAATCGTCGCTTCTGTCAAGCCTTCCTGCACCGTTTATTCCTATATACATGTTTTATGCCCAATTAGTTGGTGAGTTGATAATTTTTGTCTTGCCGTCGATATAATCCTGCAGACATTTTCTGATGCCGTCCAAACGTGGCGAACATGGCATTTCGTCAGCGAAACTTTGAACTTCGGATATGCTTGGTGACATGAACAGCATTTCGTTGTCAAATCTTGCCATATACTCTGCGCTCGGTTCAAGATATTCGCTGTCGATGATGTTTTGCAGAATGTTCATCATGTCATGATTATAATCAACCAAGGTCTGATTGTTCTTGTTCTCAATCACCTTGCGTAGTTCTCCGCATATATACCGTTGCATGGATGGTGAAGGGGTATTTGCGGATGTACCGTTCTGTGTCTGTGAGAGAGTTAATTGTTTTTTCCATTTGAGGAATATCCTGCGCAATGCGTCTATTGTGCTGCGCATCTCCAACAGCAGTCCTTTCAATTTCACGGTGTCTTCTGCAAGGATATAATAGTCTGAATGATGGGTCACAACTTGTCCTTTGTGCGGTTTCTGTACCATGGGAGCAGATATTCGCAACATGAGCGTCTCTTTTACTGGTGGTATCACGACATCATTTCCACTTTTCCAATCCAATATGGGCCACGGCTCGTTGCTGTCTTTCATCGAGCGTGATGAAAACTCTTTTACATCACCGTAAGTCATTTGGTCGCGAGGCACAATCAGCACAGCGTCCATCTGTGCCAGGCTCTGTATGATAGTCTGAAATGCTTCCGACTCGAAAGACAATTTGTCTGTCTGATAGTGCATGATTGTCTTATGCTTTTTCTTGTTTGAATCGCGGTCGTAGATAGAACTGATGGCATTGCCCGTGAAATATGGGCGTAATTTATCAAAGCGCCCATCTCCTTCAAAAGCCTTGGAATGACTATCTTCTACGCTAATGATGAATCCTATTCCATCATCTGCGTCTCTGAAGGGTAAAAGGGAGAAATTAACACCCAGACCTGCTATTGTATAACTCGTATTCTCATTGTTTGCATACTTTAAGCCTTCATTCAGCGGAATGGTCACGCAACTCAAGGCTTTTCTTATTTTGCCCTCATCCATGGGCAACAACAGTCCATATTGTGTCCGCACCTTTCCACCTTCCTTGCGTTTCAACGAAAAGGTGATAAAGCGTGGCTTCAGCTTTGCGATAGCAGGATGGACGTATGCCCCAAGAATGTTGCCTGTAACGATTTTGCGTTCTATGATCTTATTGTTGTTTTTGGCAATCTCTGCATCCCATACATCTTGGGTTGGACACCACTTCTTTGACTTGAGAATCTCCAAAATTCTTTCGTAGTTGCTCCATTTTTCGTTATGCACCAAGTTGATGCTGATTTCTGTTGAAACAGCTGTCAGCGCAAAAACCAATTCCACCCTGCTTGGGCGGAACTTGTTTCTCTCATCCTTGCCGAAGCGAATGTCACGCAATACGGCCATAACCTTTTGGGGACATTCTTCATTGGCCAGTTGCTCACAGATATTATCGTATCCATTGCCTATCATTGCTTTAGACAAGATGGTGACAAGCCGTTTCTTCTCTGTGGCATATTTCCCAACATCGATTTTCTCTCTGTACAATAGATGATTGAACTCATTGGAAAATGATATCAGTTTGCGCATGATCCGTTTTGACTTTTTTGATTTGACCACGTCGATAAAGTAATCGGTCGGCCAGTTGTCGGAATTTCTACATGCTCTTGTCAACCAGTCTTCTGATAATGTCTCATCGCCACAATACTTCGCAAGTATGCGTTTGGTGTCATCATGCAACAATGCACGGCGGTTGTCGTATTGTTTGTGGATTCGTTTGATATGCTGGGAGTAGTATGCCGCTACTTCTTTCTGTAACGGTGTATTTTTGGCGTAACAGTTGCCATATCGTACCTTGGCATCATCGCATTTTTGCATGAGCGTGTTGTAATTATATGGGAAAGTTTTGTGTTTGCATTTATAGGTTGTCAAGTAGGAACATCCGCCAAGCTTGGAGTCCGCTTTTGCCGTAGTGAACAGTTCTTCCCGAACAAAATCCGCTTCGAAATCACGGTAGTCACATTCCAAATCCCATTGGTTAATGCGGCGAAGCTCTGACTCAAGCGTAGTGTATGCCGTCATTAAGTCATCAACAATGTCCTGTTGCGCAGCAACACTCAGCATGGCTATCCTCGCGAGCAGTTTGCTTGCTGACACTTTTCCCCTCAACCCAAGTTCCAAAGCTAATTCGGGATTGTCGATGATGTATTCTGCTGCCACTTCATTGCCGTACTTGTTGTCGATGTCAACAAAGTCGGCCGATTCTTTATTCTGGTCTTGATAGGCAGCGGTATTAGCACTCAACGAGCGCAACTTGGTGCGAAGCATCATGTTGAGCCGTTTCTCCGATGGTATTGCCGTGATGATATATTCGTACAGAGGCGGTAAGTCGGCACGTTGCCCAGTACGGTTGATGCGACCTCGTTTCTGCAAGTCGATGTTTACATCAAGATCGTTTTGCACGATGAGCATCTTGCGTTGACGCACCTGCTCTTCTGGTACTTCAGCTGTGGAAACAGCATGTGCACTGGCTCCTGTTGCACCACAGGCATTGATGAGTATGACATCAAGCCTATTGTTTTGGAAATCATTGAAGATGTGGCTTGAGTGACGTTTCCGTCTAACTGTTATCCGTGCGTTTTTGAAGTCATCATCTCCATCAGGTGAAAGATATTCCAACTGATGGGCACGTCCTGTGCATTCCTCAAAACGTATATTGATGATCTCACCGTTAGGTGCTTCAAACGACTCTCTTTCTATCAGTTGACGGATAACATCGATAGGCGACATCGGAAGATGAAATACTTCTTCTTTTATGCTGCTCACAACATTTCGATAATAGTCTCTGACTTCATCGGACATAACTTTCAAAGCTTCCACGTTTGCTTCTTCCAACCCATTTATGATGTCGAACACTGTCGTATTCGTGTCCCCTGTGGGTGTTGTGTCATGTATGGTGCGTTCCAGCAGTCTTACCAGCAGTGTAGATATGTCACCACAGACTTGTCCCTCTTCGTTGGTTTTTATTTCCTGCAAGATGCATTCAAGCGTATCGCTCATTCCGATAACTATGCTTCTGCCGTTTTTCACTTCACGGATGGCGGCTTCTGCCACCTTTTGGGCTTTCAGAGAGAGCAAAAGCACTTTGTTGATGTAGAACAATTGCGCTCTGGTTGGATAGCATTTGAAACTGAGCAACAAACCATGCATTTGGCCTAGGTGAACCAAGTCGTGCACCATCGTGGAGAGTTTGACCGCTTCCCGAAAGTAGAACATAACCTTGTCGAACATATCAGCGTGCATAGGCAGGTCATCGTCCAAATATGTATAAGTTGGTGACTGTAGATTTTCAGAAGAGTGTTCGCGCCTAATCATCTGTCCCTCTGACACAAGGCATGTTGAAACATATTCTTGCATGGGCACTCCTCCAGCATGCAATGCTGTCTCCAGAGTGTTTTCATTGGCCAACGCACTCAATGCAGTGCGACGCATGAATGTTACAAGATTTTCCGGTCGTTTGGCAAATGTGGCAGAAAGAAAGACGCATTGTGTTTGTGGCGATTCCTCGAGTATCATGTTGATGCTCTGCGTGATGACAGATATTTTGCCGGCACTGATACTGCTGCAGCGATGAGCTTCGTCGAAAATAAACAAGACGCGGTGTTTCTCGCACAGCGATTGCAAGAAATCTACTCTCGTTATGTCTCGTTTGGCATCTTTCAGTTGGGAATAGGTCACCATTAGATAATCGTAGGTATCGGTCGGAATGTCTCCGCTTTCCAAAATAGTTTGCAAATACTTCCTTTTCGGAGCCTTATACACTACCTCATATTGTTTTTGATAGATGTTCATAAGGTCGGCATCGCATTTGGCATTTTCTTCATCGTTATCTACTATAGGAGTCCAAATTTCATCCGACTGCTCCGTCTCTGCAACCTCTACAACGCTATCGAAATCTACTACAGACACACCTGCATTGACAATTAGCGGACGCGTATCTTTTATGCCAAGTGCCTTGCAATCTCTGTATATGTCACTGAAAAGCGTGTAACGGTCAGTGAAGAATATTGGAAGATATCCAGCCAATAGTCCGTATCGTATCATGGCTGCAGCTTGTCTGCCTTTACCAATACCCGTTTGGTCGCCAATGATAACCGCCTGTGCTTTTTTCTCAATGTTATACATAGCCAAGGCGACACCATCAACCTGTTCGGCAGCCAAAGCGTCACGAAGTTCGTCCATGCTCATGTGTAGGCGATGGGCGACATAGCCGCTCACATCGCCACATAAAGCTTCGCCTAATTTGCCAAGCAACAGACAGGTTGGCTCTACTAATTTAGAGGGCACCACGGAGTTCAACTTGTTCACATCTGCGGCTGCACTATTGTATGTATTGTTGATGTTCGTTGTTTTTCTCATTGTTGTATACTTTACATCGTTTTCTTTTAATGATGCAAAGTTAAAGGCGAGGTGTGCCAAAGAGTGACACAGAAAGAAATTATTGCAAAAATCTTCGAATCACCTGATGCCAATAGTCCCAAGAGTAACCAATAGAGGGGTGGTTCACCGCCATAGTCTTTACTTTCCTACCATTGCTCAAAAGATAAAACCCCACGGCTACCCGCTTGCCATCCACGATGATATCCGTTCCTTCTTGCCAACGCTCACTGGGCGTGTTGTCCCAAAGCCGTTGCCCCCAGAGAATGACATACTCTGGTTGGAACTTGTCAAGAACCTCGAAGAAGGCCCTTGCAGCCTGACGGTATTGATCGGTCGTACCTGCCTCACGAGGACCACCCATCGCCACTTGCAAATAATTGAAGAATACCACCGAGTTCCAAATCTTCTCCGACTCCTTGCTGTCCGTCTCGTGTCCAACGAGCGAACGCTCAAACTTCAAGAAAGTCCTCATCCAGTTCTGTCGTTCCTTGTCCTCATCGAGATAATCATCAAGCACATGTTGTGTAAAACCCATACACTCCCGATGCAATCTGCAGTTTCCGCAGTCTGCACATCCCTCGTCACAATAGTGGCTTTCGCCCAATATCATGATGCGCTTACCGAAAAGCCCTCCGTTGGCATAATCCTTACCAACGAAGGGCTGAAAGAAAATATTGCTGCTCATACTGTTCTATTTTCCTAAAATTCTTTCATTCAAACTCTTCCACAAATTGCGATAGATGTACTTGTTCAAGTCCAAGAAGCCTGGTGGACAAGTGTGCATACTTCCGCAGTTGGGACATCGTACAGGATAAGTGTATATGGTTGCAGCCCATTCACAATCCATCCCCTTAAACTTGTGTCCGCAGTCATCGCAGACGAATGTTGTTATTCCTCTAAGCATAATCCTTCGTTTTTAAATGTTTGACGGTGCAAAGATAAGGGGCAGATGTGCCAATATGGGTCAAAGCAAATTTACTTTGGGTCTAACTCAATATAGTTGTCCCCTTTTCCTACTTTTATCTTGTAGCCTTTTGAAAGCGCGTATCCACCTAATAAACCGCCAACACCAAGAATCATAGCTAATTCTGCGGTTGTAAGTGTGACAGTACCCCACGTAAGTCCCATGGCTGTGGCTCCTGCTACACTTCCCGCCAATGATGTACCTCCGGTGAATGGAGCGGCAACGACACCACCAATTATGGCCAAAGCTCCTCCTGCCATAGCAACCTTGCGAATTTTCTTCTTTGAACGAATTTTGTTTGCAAGCGTCTTGGCATAAGGTCCCTCCACTCTAATGGATTCACCTTTATTGTTCTTGATGGCTTGTTCTAACTCTTCTTTTGTTCTTACCGTAATCATATTTGCTTTGGTTATTTATTGCTTATATTTGCGTTAGCACTGTTAAGTGCAAACATTTTTGCCTAGAAATCCAATAAAGGCTGGGACGTATCATTGTAAAGTTCGACGAACTTTTCAAAATCATCCAGTGGAGACTTCGTCACAATAGAGCTTATGCCTTGCAGGGCTGCGAGAATCAATCCTCGGTCGTTCGACTTTACCGCATTATCCAACAAATCATAATGCTTGGAAAGGGCCTTATCACGTTCACCGAACGTCTTCTCAAGGAAGTCTTGGGCGGTCTTGAACTTTGCCACAGTCCGTGCCATTTCCACCTGCCCCCACGCTTGTACTTGCTTGGTTCTTTCTTCTGCCAAGACACACTCTCTGTACATATTGGCAATGTTGGTGGCCTGGTCTAATGTGTTACCTATGGAGTCAACCATGCTGGAGATAGATTCGACATTCTGTTGTAACTTTCCTCCAAACTCTTCGTAGTCTTCGGCACTTGAAAATCCGTGTATAGACAGAATGTCTTCAGAAGACTGATATGCAGTCAGTCCATTTTCATCATTTGTCATAATTTTGTATCGCTTATATGTTTGTATTCCTGTGTGGCTTTTGCCAGACTCTGCAAATCTGCCATCGTTGCCGAGGTGCATCCTTGAACAAAGAACTTGTCTCTCAATGGCGCATATATCGCAAGGAATCCGATATTGGCGTTAGAAAGGGCTTTGGTGATCTCGATGGCACGTAGCATACCTGCCTTGCCCGCATTATATCCCTCTACCATTTGGCCGATACTCTTCACCATCTGCTCTTGTAGGTCATTGTTGGCATTGATTTTCTCTACACGTTCGTTCAAATAGTTGCCCACCACCATCAATGCAGCAGCGCCCATCGCCATTTTGGGATTTTTTACAGCAAACTTTCTTACATCCTTATTGGAAAGTTCATTTGCCAAAGAGTTGAGGGAATCCTTGACATTTGCCGTCACATCCATGTCGATGGAAACCTCCATTCCGTTCAATCCGTCTACGGCACTTACGCCAACACCGTCTTTCTGAGTTGTCAGTTTGCTTCCACCAGCATTGTCACGTATGTAGTTCAGCAGTTCCACGCCAAGATAGACGTTTCTGTAAGCCACTGTCCTCGCATAGGTCAGGATATTGTTGATCTTTTCACTCAAATCGAGCAATTTGTCGTATTCGGTTTTGACGGATTCGTATATAGTACGCATTTGTTCCGTCTTGCCCGAGAGTTTGTCCATGTTGGTGAAGCCAAAGGAATTGTCCACATTGATATCCTTTACGGCATTGAGTTGGCTTATCGCCCAGTTGATATGTTTGCCGTTCAGCACCATCTTGTAATTGTCCAAACTGGTATAGAAGTCATACTTCTTGGTAGCCAAGAGCGAATTCTCACGATCGTCAACACGAAGCACATTGGCAGTACCTATCTTTTGGCTTTCAAACAGTTGCTTCTTGAACGGCTCGTAAGCCACTTCGTTGCTTTCAGCCTTGAGCGAGAATTCGTACACAAATGTCAGTTTTGCGTCAAAGTACTTTTTGGCGCACACACTCTTTTGGGCAGCATCCGTTGCCATCTGGACATTGCCATAGAGTTCAAGCAGCTTCGCAAGACTACTATTTATCTGCTTCCAACAATCTTCACTGATAGCATCTTGAGGAATCGGTATCGCCAACACACGATTGATTACCATATAAAGTTCCTCTACAACCATATAGCGAAACTTCTCCACTTCCAATTTCAGATGCGGAATTTCTTTTTTAAGCCGTTCTTTTGTTGAGAGAAAATTCTCGTGCTCTTCTTCATATCTCTCATACTTGGCCTTGCTTCTGCGATCGTTTATCAAAATCAAAATTTCAATAACAAACATCGCTATACCCAACCAGTGTATCCACCGGAAAAGACCATACGCTATGGCAAACATGATGACGGTCCAGAAGAAGCTTTGAGGATCAGGCTTGCTGATAGGAGTCGGGCAATGGTTGTTCTCCTTTTCCTTTTCGGCAGCATCCAGGGCTTTTGTGTTCTTCTCATAGGCGCTGATATTGTCGCTGATGTCCTTTTCCAAATCATTGCGCATCTGAAGAATGTTGTCCTTGGTGACTTCCCGATATTTACACAAAGCGGAAGACGTTGCCGCAGAAACCTTTTTCTTCATATCGCTCTGCTTGCAATAATCGTTTAGTTCCAAAGCACGTTCTTTCGTAATACCCAATGCCCTTCTTACATCGTTGAATTCCCATTGCTTTTGCTGGGGAACCTCATCGCCGTATTCCTTGTAGAACTCAGAATATGCGGCGCAATAGTTTCTTTCTTCTTTTGTCAGTTCCATAATTAGTCCAACTTCTTGAATTCAAAATCGTTGACATTGCAGCACGTCTTCTTGTAGTCGAAGGCATAGAGGCGCATGTATGCCTCCTGCACTTCCTTGGCCCCATTGTAGAATGGAGTGGTGGTGTGCTGCTGGGTTGTTACAGTCACCACCATCTCTGGGGTGAGTACTGTGCCGTTGGAGCGCTTGATGCGATTCGGCTTTACTTGAAATACCTTGCTCATAGACTTATCTTTAAATTTGCTCTATACCGTAGTCATTGACTGCGTCATGATTGTTTTGGTTGCAAAGATATTATGCCGGTGTGCCATATATCGACATACCCCATAAATTTCTGCTCCAGTTTTCTCCGTCTCTTACGCAGAGACGGAGA
>CAVKZC010000090.1:0-12091 GCA_963660455.1 Sphaerochaetaceae bacterium
ACACGTCGCCCACTACACAGCCCCATTGTACCAACCGTACAGGTGGAAATATTTTGAACTAAAGGAGCAAAAGAGATGGAAGAAATGAAAATGATTTCGTTTGATGACTTTCAGGACAAGTACATCGGCAAGGTTGGCACACCCAAGCGTGATGCCTTCGAGAACGAGGTGAAGGAAGCTGTGCAAGCTTACAAACTGGGCGAGGCTCTCAAGTAAGCCCGTAAGATGAAAAGTCTCACCCAGCAGCAGCTTGGCGAGAAGGTGGGTGTGCAGAAAGCCCAAATCTCACGTTTGGAGAATGGCAAGAGTATCACGATTTCCACCTTGTCGCGCCTTTTGAAGGCATTGAACATACCTGCTTCATTGGATATGGCAGGTGTGGGGAAAGTGGCATTGTGGTAGCTTTTGCCCTTGCAGGGCGCTGAGAGTAAAAAATGGCACAAACTGTACCAAGTTATTTTTTAATCATCACATAATAAGGTGAATACAGAGAAAGGGCAGCAGGTTGACTTATCCTGCTGCCCTTTTTGAAAATTCTTGCCAATTCTAAAAATCAAGAAGAACGGAATGATTCTCTAATTCTCTAATTCTTGATAACTCAACTTTCGGATGTTTCGAAAGTTGGGAATTTAAGGGAAGTTATCGCTCTCTTCGAGAGCTGTGAAGTTAAGGGACAATACCTTTCTTGCTGGAGTTTTGTCATAAGTAAGTAGGGCTGTTGTCCCTTAACCGTTTAAGGGGATTTGTAATCCCCGACTTCCCTTAAATTCTTTAACTTCCCACACTTCAGAAAGCTGAGTTGATAAGAAAAACTCTACCAAGTAATTTAGCTGTTATTTGTATTTCTTGAGGTATTCCTCGGCGCGCGGGTCACCCAGTTCCTTCGCTTTCTCCAGGTTCTTGACAGCCTCGTCCTTTAGGTTCTTCTCCTTTTGCAGAAGACCGAGAAGGAGGTAACCGTCGGCATATTCAGGTGCCAGCTTGATGCAGGCTGTGGCGGCTCCAATGCCCTCGTCGATGCGCTTGATGCGCAGGTCGAGACTGGCCCATTCAGCAAAATAGGTTGGCTCTTGGGGAGCCAGATAGCAGGTGCGTGCGATGTCGAGAAGGGCCTGTTGCCACATGCGCAGCTTCGTCTCGCATTTGTAGCGGGTATAGAAGAAGGTGGGGTCTACCGTGTGGCTAAGCGAGTCATACTGGTTGTAGTCGGCCAGAGCCTTGCGGTATTCGCCCTTGTTGTCGCGGTATTGCCCACGCGCAAGGTAGTAGGGGGCAATGATGCCGCCCGTGCGCTGGCCTACGTTCACGGCACTGTCGAGCAATGTCTCTATCTCAGTGGCTGGAGCCTTCAGGTGGCTCTTGGCCTGGGCAGCCTCATAGTACAGTTCGCCGCTGTTGAGAGGCGTCTTGGTGAGTTGCATGAACATGTCGTAGGCTTCCTGGTGTCTGCCCTGCAGAAAACGAATCTGCGCCTCCTGATGGCGGTATACGGGTTCCGCCTTGATGGCGTATGCCTTCTGCGCATACTCGGCAGCCTTGTCGAGTGTCCACGCCTGGTAGGTGGAGTCGCCCTTGTAAGCTATCTTCTGGTAGATGAGGTCGGCATAGTTGGAGTAGGCGGCATCCTTTGCGCTGCTCTTCTTGATGCACTCAGCCATGCATTTGTCGGCCTCCGCATAATTGCCATCGTTGGCAAGGAGCGTTGCCTTCTCCTTGTAGCCGTATGCCGACGAGGGGAATTTCCCTATAAACTCGTCCACATATTTGGCATAGTCGCCCTGTGAGCCACGGGTGCGGCTCAGCGTCATCAATGTGACGGCCTCCTGCTCGGTGTCTGGCAAGGCGGTGCGTATGCCGCTCTCGCGCAGGGCGGCATCAAAGGATGACATGCCCGTAACCTTCAGTTGTCGGGCATAGTTGGCATCGATGGCCGTCACCATGCCGTTGTCGTGATGCATGAGTCCGATGACCTGTCCGTCCTTGTTGACAAAGGGGCACCCCACAGCGTTCTCGGGTGCTCCGCTGGCAAAGATGTAGCAACAGAAGGAGGTATTGAAGTGCTCGACACTGCTGATGTCTTCCTGCTGGAATGCCGGTTTCTTGATGGAGTAGGGTACGAGCCATACCTTGCTACCTGTTGACGTGGCTGAGGTGGCAATGGAGGCAGGCGTGGTAGATCCGCCGACACGGAATTTGGCGACATCGTACAGTTCGTCGGCTCCCATAATGGCGTCGACATCCATCGATTTGCCCGTGGCATCCACCACGGTGGCCTTGACGGCACCAATGAAGGGTTTGAACGTGGCGATGCATGTTCCCTTGCTGTCGATGAACACGCCTTGCGTGGAGGCGATGATGCCTCCGTCCTTGTTGAATGTGGTAAGGGTAAAGACGCTCTTTGCCGCCTTTACCACTGCCGAGGGCTGGGCCATAAGGGAAGATATGCCCAGTATCATTCCCGCCATGATGGTATAAAGTCTTTTCATAATTTTCCTGTTGTTTTTAAGAACCCGCCTTCAGCGACTTGAGCAGTTCGCGTGCATTGGCCAGGGCGGCGTCGCTTACGTCGCTTCCGCTAAGCATCTGCGCTATTTCGCACACACGCTCCTCGTCGTTGAGCTCTGTCATGTGTGAGAGGGTGCCCTGTTCGGTTTCCTCCTTCATCACCTTGTAGTGGTGACTGCCGAGGGCTGCTATCTGGGGCAGGTGCGTAATGGAGATGACCTGCCGTTCCTGCTTGCCCATCTCAGCCATGATCTGCGCCATCTTCTCTGCCGTCTTGCCGCTTACGCCTGTATCTATCTCGTCGAAGATGATGGTGGGCAGTTTTACGGCACCGCTTATCATCGCCTTGAGCGAGAGCATGACGCGGGCTATCTCTCCGCCCGATGCCACCTGACTGACGGGCTGTAGCGGTGTGCTCTTGTTGGCACTGAAGAGGAAAGAAACCTTGTCCTGTCCGTCGGGCGAGAGCGGTTTCTCCGTGAAATCTATCTCAAACCTCACGTTGGGGATGCCCAGAGGTACAAGGCGCTGCTTCATCTCTGCCTCTATCTTCTTGGCGGCAGTGCGGCGTGTCTCAGAGAGTTTGGCGGCCTGCTGCGAAGCCTGCTGCTGCAGTTGGCCGACTTTCTCCTTCAGCTGCTCCAGTTCCTCGTCGCTGTGGTCTATGTGCGAGAGTTGTTCGGCTATGCGGTCGCGCATGGCCATCAGTTCGGCGGTGTCCTGGACGTGGAATTTCTGCTGCAGCGTGTAGAGCAGGTCGAGTCGTGTGTTGATGGTGTCCTGCCTTACGGGGTCGAAGTCTATGTTGTCGGCATCGGTACTTATCTCGCGTGCGATGTCTTTCAGTTCGATGTAGCTGGTCTGCAGCCGTTCGGTTATTTCTTCCGCCGACGGATAGACATCCTTGATGCCGTCCATCTGCTGGCATGCCTGCTTCAGTTTCTCCAGCACACTGCCGTCTTCGCCCGAGAGGGCAGCGTCTGCCGTGAAGTAGGCAGTCTTGATGTCTTCTGAGTGGGCTATGGTCTCGGCTTCCTGCTCCAGTGCTTCCTGTTCGCCCTCCTGAAGTCGGGCATCTGCCAGTTCTTTGTGCTGGAAACGCAGAAACTCCTCGTTCTCACGGCTCTTTTCTATCTCCCTCTCCACGTCTTCCAGTTGTTTTCTTGCGCAGCAGTAGTCACCGTACACGGTGGCGTAGGCCGTGAGTTGTCTGCTGTCGTCGGCCATGATGTCGACGACGTTGAGCTGGAAGTCCTCCTTCTGCAGCAGCAGGTTCTGGTGCTGCGAATGGATGTCCACCAGGCTCTCGCCCAACGAGCGCATGGTGGAGAGTGGCACGGGTGTGTCGTTGATGAAGGCACGGCTTTTTCCCGCCGCTGTCAGTTCGCGCCGGATGATGGTGTCCTGCGGGTCGTAGTCGATGTCGTGAGCTTCGAAGAAGGGCTGCATGCCGTAGCGCGAAAGGTCGAAATGGGCCTCTATGGTGCAGCGGTCGCACCCTTTCTTGATGGCCTTGGTGTCGGCTCGGTTGCCCAGAAGCAGTCCGATGGCACCCAGTATGATGCTCTTGCCGGCACCCGTCTCACCCGTGATGACCGAGAAGCCCGGGTGGAACTGTATGTTTTGTTCGTCTATGAGTGTGAAGTTCTTGATGTACAGTTGTTTCAGCATATCTGCTTAAAGTGTTTGCTAATGAGCGTTCATTCCTTGATTTTGTCCCAGTAAGTGTTTTGCGAGGCATTGACGGAGAAGAGCAGTTCGTAGATGCTCTCCTTCTCCTTCTGTGTGCCTTTGCCCTTGTAGATGTTGGCCAGTTCTTCTTTCTTGTAGTCGGTCCATATCTGCGGCAGCATACTGAGCGGCTTGTTTTCGTGCGCCTTCTTGAAGTTGTCGAGCAGGGTGGTGGTAATCTCTGTCCGCCCGCGTTCGGCATTGTTGGCCATCTCGTCCAGTCCCTTGCGGTAGTAGTCATACTGCAGTTGCCTGAAGGGCTGCATGCCTCCGTCGGTATAGTCGGAGATGATGGCATACCGGTTGCGCGTGTCGTCGAAGGCTTTCCATCCGGGGTAGGAGAGGTTCTGTGCGTTGTTGGTAAGGTTCATGCACCGTTGCAGCACGTCTTCTCCGCCCATGGGCGAGAAGGTGTCCAGGTCCAGTCCTATGATAAGATAGGCATAGTAGGCAAAGAGCGCCGTGAGCTGGTTGTCGATGTTCTCCTCGTTAAACTCCAGCTGGTCGAACTGCGCAAAGTTGAACGTGAAGTTGTCGTCCACATTGTTATATATGGTGGTGGTGTAGGCAGCGTTGTATACCGGTCTGTTGGCCTGAATCTGCGCCTTGCAGGTGAAGAGGTTCTGATCCTTGTCGTATTTGGATACCGTGATGTTGAAGTTGCACGTGATGCGCTCGTTCTTCTGAAACTGCAGGTTGGTCCATTGCCTGTCGTTCACAAACTGCTCCAGCGTCTGCTGCAGGTTGTCGAACACGGCGTTGTCCGTACCCTCTATCTTGGCATGGTTGATGGTTATCTTGGCCTGCAGTTCCTGCGCTGCCGCCGTCGATGCCACGCTACCACAAACGAGCCAGCTCGTCAATGATGTCGCGAGCCACTTCAGTCTTTGGCTTCTTCTCATATTCTTTTTTCCCATTCTCGGAAATGATGGTAATCTGGTTGTCGTCGGTACGGAAGGTAGTGCCTTCGTTGCGTGTGGAGTTGAGCACGATAAAGTCGGCATTCTTCTTCTTGCGCTTCTTCTCGGCGTTGGCTTCCTCGTCATTGGTCTCGAGGGCAAAGGCAACGATGCGCTGCCCCTCCTTCTTCATCTTGCCCAGCGATGCGGCAATGTCGCTTGTGGGTACGAGCCGCAGCATGAGGTCGTCCTTCTCTCTCTTGATCTTTGTCGGGGCCACCGTTGCGGGGCGGAAGTCGGCTACCGCCGCACAGAGTATGGCAGCATCGCAGTGTGCGAAGGCCTCTATGGCCGCCTGGTGCATCTCCTCGCAACTTTCCACATCCGTGCGGTGGATGCCCGCACTGCATGTCAGACCCACGGGCCCTGTCACGAGTGTGACTTCGGCTCCGCGCCTCAGGCATTCCTCGGCCAGGGCAAAGCCCATCTTGCCCGAGGAGTAGTTGCCTACAAACCTCACGGGGTCTATCTTCTCGTAGGTAGGTCCGGCGGTTATCAGTATGCGCTTGCCAAGCAGGGTGTTTGCTTCGGGCGCAGCGGCACATGCATCCGTTCCGGCGTCTCCTTGTTCCAGCAGGTCGAAGAAACGGTCCAGTACATCGGCGATGGCTTCAGGCTCCTCCATGCGTCCCTTGCCCTCCAGTCCGCTGGCCAGGAATCCTGACTGCGGTTCTATGATATGGTTGCCGTACCCCCTGAGCAACGCCATGTTGGCCTGCGTGGAGGGGTGGCGGTACATGTCCAGGTCCATGGCCGGAGCTATGAACACAGGCGCCTTCATGGACAGGTAGGTGGTGATGAGCATGTTGTCGGCCACGCCGTGGGCCATCTTCCCCAGGGTGGCGGCGGTGCAGGGAGCCACGATCATGGCATCCGCCCACAGTCCGATGTCGACGTGCGAGTTCCACGTGCCGTCTCTCTGCGAGAAGAACTCGCTGATGACGGGCTTGTGGGTGAGTGCAGAGAGCGTGATGGGCGTGATGAACTCCTTGCCGGCAGGCGTGATGACCACCTGCACCTCGGCTCCCCGCTTGATGAGTGTACGTATGATGAGGCATGCCTTGTAGGCGGCTATGGAGCCTGTGATGCCCAGTACTATCTTCTTACCTTTCAACATAATCTTGTGTCAGAGAATGGGTGGGGACAATCACTTGTTATTGGTGAAGGCACGCATGCGGATACGTGTCAGCACCTGCTTGGTGTTCTGGGTGAAGTCACACCCCATCATCCATGAATAGTAGCCCGGGTCACGGCTCAGCACTTCCTCCACATCATAGCCCTTGTATTTGCCGAAGTTGAACACCTCGTGCTTGCGCGGCTCACCCTTCTCGTCGGTGAGTACGTTGCCCTGTGCGTCCTTCATCTCCGCCCATACCATGCGCCCGGAAAAGTCTACGTTGTCGTTGTGCTTGGAGAAGGCTGCCAGTTCGTCCATATCGTTGTGCAGCACGCGGTCTTCCTCTTCCTGCATGCCCGGTGCATACTTGTCCAGTTCGGCCATCAGCACACGGTAGGTAGCCTCGGTGTCCTGGTCGGCGCGGTGTGCCTCGAAGTCGTCTTCCATCTTCCTTCCGCAGAAGAACTTGTAGGCTGCGGCCAGGTTTCTGCGTTCCATTTTCATGAATATCGTCTGTGCGTCGATGAGGCGGCACTTGGCGAAGTCGAAGTCGATGCCGGCGCGCAGGAATTCCTCTGCCAGCATAGGCACGTCAAAGTGGTTGGAGTTGTATCCGGCAAAATCGCAGCCCGCAAACTCTTTCTCCAGGTTTGCTGCCCTCTGTTGGAACGTGGGCTCGTCCTTTACCATGTCGTCGCTGATGCCCGTCAGTGCCACCACCTCTGCGGGTATGGGCATTCCGGGGTTGAAGAAGAGGTTTTGGCGTGTCTCGGTGCCGTCGGGCATCACCTTGATGTAAGACATCTGTATGATACGGTCTTTTGCCGTGTCAAGCCCGGTGGTTTCCAGATCGAAGACCACCAGGGGCTTAGTGAGGTTCAGTTTCATTTTTGTTGTTAAGTGTTCTGTATTCGATGTTTTATCCCTTAGTCGTTCAGGAGCATAGGCATGATGAGCATCAGTATGTCCTCGTTGTCGTCGTGCTCTGCCGGTACGATGATGCCGGCGCGGCTGGGGTCGGCCAGTTTCATTACAATCTGGTCGCAGGTAAGGTTGCTGAGCGTCTCCTGAAGGCTGCTTCCCTTGAATCCGATGCTCATGGGCTGTCCTGCGTACTCGCATGCCAACTGCTCCTTGGCAGCGGTGGCGAAGTCGAGGTCTTCCGATGAAACCTCGATGCGTCCCGTCTCGATGTGTACGCGTATCAGCTGACTGCTCTCGCTGGCGAAGGGTATCACGCGGCGCAGGGCACTGAGCATGGAGCGTCGGTCCACGGTAACCTCGCATGGGTTGTTGGTAGGTATCACGGAATTGTAGTTGGGGTATCTGCCGTCTATGAGTCGGCAACTGAGCACGCCGTCGTCGTACTCTATCTCTGCGTTGCGTGCATCGAACCTTATCGTTACGTCACCTCCGTCCCTGCTCAGCACGTTCTTGAGCAGGCCGGCAGGCTTCTTGGGCAGGTCGAAGGCAGCTGTGGTCTCACCCTTTACGCCGAACTCGCGGTTACGCACCAGTTTGTGTCCGTCGCTGGCCACGATGGTGAGCGACTCGGGAGTGAGGTCGAAGTAGATGCCGTTCATGATGGGGCGCAGTTCGTCGTTGGCTGTAGCGAAGAGGCTGCGGCTGATGGCGTCTACCATCACCTGGGCGGGGATGGTGGCCGTATTGCACGTGTCGGTGTCCATAGGCTGGTTGTGTGGATATTCTTCGGCGCTCTGTGCGGTAAAGTTGTACAGTCCGTTCTGGTACATCAGTTTTACGGCAAAGGTCTCGGTATCCACCTCGAAGGTAAGGGGCTGCTCTGGCAGTTCCTTCATGGTTCCCAGCATCACGTGGTTGGGGATGCAGAAAGCACCGTTTCCGTCGCTCTCCGTCAGTTCGAGCGTGCTCGTCAGCACATTGTCACTGTCGCTGGCCGTGATGGTCATCTCGTTGCCGTCCACTTCGAAAAGGAAACATTCGAGGATGGGCATCGAGTTCTTGTTGCTGATAACTTTGGATAGCATGTTGAGCCTGCTGCTGAGAGCAGAGCTGGATAATACGAATCTCATGGGTCTATATTTTTAGGCGTGTTCTAAAAAATCCACGCATTGTTAAACTTCTTCTTCTTCTTCTTCTTTTGACGGATTGCTCTTTGCGTCTTTTTGATTTTATCCGGCTAAAATGCAAAAATCCTACAAAGGTAATTTTTAGAACCCGCCTTATGTTTTTACTTTCTCTTTTTCGTTCGGAACCGAGGGTACAAGACCTGTTCTTGCCCCCTGTCTGTTCTTGCCCACAAAAATACAAAAAATATCGTAGCTTAACAAAAAAACCGAGGAAAAGTTTTATTTTGTGAACTATTTTTAGTAATTTCGCACTCAAAAACTTTTAGAAAGAAGATTATGGAATTACAAGGAAAGGTTATTGCCGTTTTGCCTGAAAGAAGCGGTACCTCAGCCAGAGGAGAGTGGAAAATGCAGTCGTATGTCATCGAGACACACGAGAATTATCCCAAGAAGTTGGTGTTCGATGTGTTCGGTGCCGACCGCCTGGCCCAGTTTAACATACAGAGCGGTGAGGAACTGCTTGTCTCATTCGATATCGATGCACACGAGTATCAGGGCCGTTGGTACAACAGCATTCGCGCCTGGAACATCCAGCGTGTTGATCCCAATGCCGTAGCCGGTGCCATGGGTGGCATGCAGCCGGGCATGCAGCCCTTCCCGCCGATGGGCGCTCCTGCTGCTGCCCCTGCAGCAGCTCCTGCTCCCGCTGCCGGAACAGCCGCTCCCGCAGCAGATGCTGGGCAGAGCGCAGACGACCTGCCCTTCTAATAAGAATACAGAAAGCCGCACTTACTCATGGTGCGGCTTTTTTTATGTTAGTAATCGTAAAAAAAATAACTTGGTAAAGGCTTTACCAAGTTATTTTTTTTACGTCCATGGGGATTATCCCCGTTTTAGTTGTTCAGCGGGACGGCGAAGTATGCCTTCTTTCCTGTAGGCCAGATACCCTGTATGTAGAGCACGGGATCCTTGCTGGTAGAGGCACTCTTCACGTTCTTCTGCAGGTCGTCGAGCGTAGCGATGTTGTTGTCGTTGATCTTCTGGATGATGAATCCGCGAGAGATACCTGCATCCTTCAGGGCACCGCTGTTCACCTTGATCACTTCCACACCGTAGCTGATGTTCAGCTGCTCCTTTTGCTGAGCCGTGATCTGCTTGAAGTTGCCGCCCAGCACATCGAGGTCAGCCGCCTTGATGACGGATGTGGTGCCCTGTGCGTTCTTCAGCGTGATGGTCTTGGTCTGGCTCTTCTTGTTGCGCAGGAAGGTGATGCTCATCTTGTCGCCCGGGCGTTTGCCGTTCAGGCTCTCCTGCAGCTCAGCCATCTTCGTTACCTTCTTGCCGTCCACGGCAGTGATGACGTCGCCCTCTTTCAGTCCTGCCTCAGCACCGTTGCCGTCTTCGTCCACCTTGCTGATGTACACACCATCGTTCGTTCCGAGGTTCACCTCCTTGCCGTCCTCCTTCTGCGAGTTGATGTAGTTGAGCACATCCGTACCCTGTATGCTCAGCATCACGCGCTGCACACTGCCATACTGCTTGATGTCAGCCACTACCTTGTTCATGATGGATGTAGGGATGGCGAAGCCGTAGCCGGCATACGAACCTGTCTGTGAGTAGAGCATGGCATTGATGCCCACCAGTTCACCGCGTGTGTTCACCAGCGCACCGCCCGAGTTGCCGGCGTTGATGGCAGCATCGGTCTGTATGAAGCTCTCCACGCCGTTGGCTCCGAGCGAGCGTGCCTTGGCAGAGATAATGCCTGCCGTCACGGTGTTGTTCAGACCGAAGGGGTTACCCACGGCGATGACCCATTCGCCCACTTTCACCTTGTCGCTGTCGGCAATGGGCAGGGTGGGGAGATTCTTGCCGTCCACCTTGATCAGGGCGAGGTCGGTAGTCTTGTCCGTGCCGATGATGCGTGCGGAGAACTCGCGGTTGTCGTTCAGTGTCACGGTCAGTTCGTCGGCCCCTTCCACCACGTGGTTGTTGGTAACGATGTATCCGTCCGCACTGATGATGACGCCCGAACCGGTAGCTTCCTTCTTCGGGGTCTGCACCTTCTGCTTGCGTGTGCCGCCATTGCCCTGTCCGGGGTTGCCGAAGAAACCGAACGGGTCGAAGAACCCGCCGAAGGGGTCGCTCTGCACGTCAATGGTCTTTGTCTTGGAGTTTTGTACATATTTGATGTGTACTACTGCCGGCAGCGCCTTTTCTGCTGCATACGTCAAGTCGACGGGCTGTCCTGCGGGAGCCGCAGACTCTACCGACTTGGTGGAAGCGTTCACTTTCATGAATGCACCTGCCGAGAATGCGAGGGAAGTCACGCAGAGCAGGGCTGCTACATAATTCATTACTTTCTTCATAGTGTTACGTTTTTTATTTTGTTGTTTTGCTTGTTCGTGATTTACGGCTGCAAAGATAGCGAGAAAAATGATATTCGGATAAAAAGACTTATATATTTATTCCGTTTTAACATTCCAAATTAACACTTTAACGGCTCTTAAACAAGAAACCTCTTTAATTCACAATTCTTCAATACTTTGCATGAAAATGGTAGTTGCTTATACATAACTAAAAATTGGTATAAATCAAACAACTGTTAATTGCCTTTAGGCATTAAACCGGTTTGCCAAGTACATTTTTGATGAAAAAGTAGCGCATATTCAGAACTTTTTCTTACCTTTGTACGAAGAAAGCAGTGCCCCGGCTTGACGCTGGCTTCCTGGAATAGGAGCGAGAGGAAAGTCCGGGCAGCATAGAGCGTCCCACTTCCGAAAATAGAAGCTATTGGTGACAGTAGGCAACGGCAGAAGAGAATGACCGCAGGCTGTTCTTATATATAATAATGTATAGGGGAGCCTGTAAGGGTGAGAAGGTGGTGTAAGAGACCACCAGTCGGCAGGTGACTGCCGGGCTGTGCTGGCTGGGAGCTGCAAGCTCATGTATACCGCAGACTGAGGGCGGCTCGTCCGAAGACTCCTTTTGAGATGTCGCTGCGGAGGGTAGAGTGCTCAAGCCCCGGGGTGACTCGGGGATTAGATAAATGTCAGGCTAAAACAGAACTCGGCTTACGGGGGCACTGCTTTCTTCTTTTTATCCGTTTTCATTTTACCAGTTGGAAAAATTTATTTTTACAGTTAGAAAAAAGTATATGCAGATAAGAGAACCCGAAAAACAATTTGTCGATGACTACGAGCATCGCGTGACAGGAAAGATCAGCCGTTATGGCGAGAGTAGCGGATTCCCCCGTATGGAGGACTACGGTGTGAGCCGTGCCGAACTGGACGATTATCTGTTCGACAAGCAGGCCATCATGGACAGTGCTGGCAGCGCGCGCAGCCAGCTCACGGTGGGCGGTTTCCTTACGGTGTTGCCCGTGTTGGTCCTTTCCGGATTCCCCAACACGTCCGTAGTATACGCCAAGGGGCAGGCGGCGGCTACGGTGGCAGCTTTGGCCTTGGGTTTACTCATAGCCCTGCTGGTCAGGGCAGTGCAGCAGTTGATTATCCGTTTCCGTCTTGCGCGTATGAAGAATGCCAAGCTTGAGACCTACATCAAGGCCGTCCTTTTCTATCAAGAGCCGTAAGTGCTATAGAGTAGGCTCCTCGAGTTGTATCAAACTTTTTCGACCTGTACGGTTGGAACATCACTGTCATTCCATGAAAGTTGTCCCCAGCACGCCCTGAAAGGGCAGAAGCACCTAGCCCAGGGCATCGCCCTGGGTT
>CAVKZC010000091.1:0-12061 GCA_963660455.1 Sphaerochaetaceae bacterium
ACAGCGATGCAAGCCGTGCCAAGAGTGTGGGTGCTACATCCAACAGCGGCTACCAGACACACAAGTGGGCTGTGGAGCGCCAGGTGGCTGACAAGTACGAAACCATGGACTTCCCCGTAATACGCTACGCAGAGGTGCTTCTCAACTTTGCCGAGGCTATCTACGAGTTGAACGGCAAGATTTCGGACAACGACCTCGACAAGAGCGTCAACCTGGTACGCCTGCGCTCCAACCCCAACATGGCGAAGCTGAGCAATGCACTGGTTGACGGCAATGCACTGAGCATGCGCGAGGAAATACGCCGCGAGCGCACCGTGGAGCTGACCTTTGAGGGATTCCGCATCGATGACCTGAAGCGATGGGCCACTGCTCCTGTGGAGATGCCACAAGACCAGCTGGGCGTAAAGTGGAAGGGAACTGAGTTTGAGACCCTTTGGGCCAACCAGAGCCGCCAGGTCAATGCAGACGGCTGCATCATCCTCTACAACAATCGCACATGGAACGACAAGCTCTACCTCTATCCTCTGCCCTCAGAGCAGTTGCAGCTCAACCCTAACTTGGGTCAGAACCCAGGTTGGGAATAAGAGGAATGTGTTTAATTCTCTAATTTCAAGAAAACAATGATACGTTACAACAAAATACACACCATGATGCTGATGCTCGGCATGACAGCCGCAGCAGTCACGTCATGCAGCGACGACAAGGAGGGCGGCACACTCTACAAGGCTGTCATCCCTTCTTCCATCGAGTTCAACCTGTCGCAGGACAAACAGCAGCTCGTCTATACCGACGAGACGGGAGCACGGTGCCTGCCTATGGTAAAGGGCGAAAGCCTGAAGATGGCATATACCATCACCCCCGACTCCGTCACCTTCAGGGACGTGGTATGGACTACGTCCAACGCCAATTACGCCACGGTATCAGAAGACGGTACCGTATATGCCGTAGACGGTGACGGATATTCGGTGGTACAGGTAGCACCCGTAGGTCTCTACGAAGGCAGCGGCATCAATGCCAACCTCAAGGTAGTGGTGTCGAGCGAGATGCACAAGGCAACAGGCATCACAGTCAGTTCTTCTGCCGACGAACTGTATGCCGGCGACACACTCCACATGAGTGCCACTATAGCTCCTGCCAACTCCACCTACAAGACGGTAACGTGGAGCGTAGACAATGAAGAAGCAGCAAGCATTGACCCCATGACAGGCATACTGACAGGCAAGCAGGCTTCATCCATCCTTACACCAGTCAAGGTACAGGCGAAAGCCCTGGACGGTTCGGGCATCGTAGGAGAAAAGACTCTCAACGTGAAGAAGATCGTGTCACCGGAGGAAGTGACCATCGACCAGGCTTACGCTATGGAGAACGGCTACAATTGCGCACTGAACGAGCAGACACTGAAACTCGCCTACACCACGATTCCTGCCGAGTGTACCACTTCCTTGCTGCAGTGGACATCCTCCGACGAGAGTGTAGCCACAGTAGATGCCGGTGTCGTAACATTCAAGGGCTTCGGCTCAGCCACCATCACTGCCACTACCCCCGACGGCAAGAGCAGTAGCATCAACCTCAATATTCCTGTAGGCCTCATCCGCGAAACCTTCCACAACCAGAGCCACTACAGTCTCTACAACTCCAAGCAGAGCGGCAACGGCACCGAGAGTTCGCACGTATGGCACGACGGCTACATCACAGTTACTACCTACACGCAGAACGCCACCAAACAGCGTGGTGACCTCAAATGGTGGGACACGCCTGTGACACTCCATGCCGGCAACTACCCTATCGTCGCCATCAAGATGGACGAACTGAAGGAACTGGAGAGCGGCATCACTGCCCGCAACCTCAACTTTGACGTAGTGGGAACAAGCGAGAGCGGCAAGTCGTTCAAGGCTTTAGGCAACGGCAACAACAAGTATACTGGCGAATACAAGTGCTCCGACGGCAGCCACGTCTTCATCTACGATCTGGGCACCTTGGCATTTGGCACGGGTGGCATCGCTCCCACCAACGAATCCATCAGCTTCAATACCTTCCAACTGAAGGTGGCTGACATTGCCACGCTCGACCACCAGATACAATACAATGTATACTGGATGCAAAGCTTCAGAAGCATCGAAGACCTACAGAACTACATCAAGAATGTAGACGGCCTGACTTACGAAATCAAAAAGTAAACCATCATGAACAAGAAAATGATCATCACGGCAGGACTGGCAGCCTTCATGCTGCTGCCAACCTCCTGCAGGGAAAACGAGTTTGGTACCGTAGACCTTACCTTGCCTGAGACTCCTGATGTCTCGGCCACCTATACATTCAGTCATCCGTGCGCCATGTATACAGCAGCAGACTTCAACCGCGTGAAGGAAGAGCTTGCTTCCAACACGATTGCCGATGTACAGAAGGCGTTCGACAACCTGAAGGTAAGTCCATACGCGAGCCTTACCTATCAGGCTGAGCCACAGGAACTGATAGTGCGCGGTGACGTGACGGGCACAGGCGTTGACAAGGAGAACTATGTGTATGCCATGCGCGACGCGGCTGCAGCCTACCAGCAAGCCATGCTCTGGAAGCTGACAGACAACGAGGCTTATGCCGACAAGTCAGTGGAAATACTGAATGCCTGGGCTGCCAAATGCAAAAAGATTACCTCCAATGATGCCAACCAGGTATTGGCAGCCGGCGCGCAGGGCTACACATTTGCCTGTGCCGCCGAAATCATGACCACGTACAGCGGATGGGCAAAAGCCGACCAGGACGTATACAAGAAATGGATGCTCGATGTCTTCGCCAGCAAGAACAAGGACTTCCTGGACAATCATACAGGCTCCAGCGTCTGCTCGCTCCACTACTGGAGCAACTGGGACCTGGTGAACATGTGCTCCTACATGGCCATCGGCATACTGACGGAGAACAGCGAGATGGTAAACTATGTGGTAAACTACTTCTACAAGGGTGCGGGCAACGGTTGCATCACCAATCTGATACAGGGCACCTTCTCCGACCCTCTCGGCACAGGAGAGCAGATAGCGCAGGACCAGGAGAGCGGACGCGACCAGGGCCATGCACAGATGTCGGCTATGGTGGCAGCCAACCTTGCGCAGATGGCATACAGCCTCTATGAGCAGAACAAGCTGAATGCCGATGCCACCAAGCTCGACTTCTTTGCCGCAGAAGACAATGCACTGATGAAACTGGGCGAATATGTGGCGCTGAGCAACCTGCGCAGCGGTTCGGACAATGCCAACAAGGAGGGGCAGTGGCTCATCAATGCCAACAACATGCCTTTCAACAAGTATGTGTACTGTACGGGCTGTACTTGCAAGGACCAGAACCACGGTGCCACCCATGTAGCCTTGGCAGATGACAGCGGACGAGGCAGCGTGCGACCGGGCTGGGAGATATTCTACAACCATTATGCCAAGGTTAAGGGGTTGGCCTCCGGCTATACCTACACCAAGATGATGGCCGAGAAGCTACGCCCGGAATGTGGTGCCGGAGACAGCCGGTACGGCAGCAACTCGGGTGCCTTCGACCAGTTGGGCTGGGGCACGCTGATGCTCTACAGATAATCGTTTGACGAGCGTTTCAATAGCACTATTACATATCGTTTAGCAATCCCTCTTCCGACAGTTTTCCTAACTTAGGGAGAGGGATTTTTACGTAAATCCTTCTACATGTCCGTAATCATAATAGAACCATCAATATTACTAACTTAAATAAGAGACAATATGAAACGAAACCTACTATTCACGCTTCTAAGCGCAGTCATGCTTTCCTTGCCAGGCAATATGAGGGGAGCCGAAGAAGAAACATCTACCTCTACGCTAAGCGTAGCCAACGATGTTTCCCTACGCAGCGACAAGCCCACCACGGCCAATGCTGCCGATGCCACACTCGAACTGTATACCACTCGCACTGACGAGCAGATTACAAAAGACTTTGTAGGCTTGATGTCATTCGACATACCCTACAAGCAGGGGTATTCGGTTAAGTCGGCAACCCTCAGACTGGTGACAGAACGCGCCAAAGGCACCATGAACATCTATGCACTGGGGACGGAGATTACCGATAACGACACATACAACTCGCAATCGGATGCCATCACCGCAGCCCGCAGCAAGGACCCGATAGCCACACAGAAGCTGAACGGTACCAGCAATAAGGCTATAACAGATAAAGATGCCTCTTCTACCTTAAGCGACTGGGTGAACGAAATAGACCTCACTGACTATGTAAAGAGCATGGGAGGACACGGCAAATGCAACCTGCTCTTTACCAATGCCGCCAACAGCACAACGACTTCCATCAAGGTGTTTACCAGTGATGCAAAGGATGTTACGAACAGCAATACCAACGTCACCTTTCAGGCCGACGATCTGAAGCCGCAGTTGGTCATTGTGTACGAGAAGGTGTCAGATATCAACAACTATACTATTCTTCCCACGGCAGACACGTTTGTGCGGAGCGACAAATCGTCGGGAAACAATGCCACAAGCACTTCGCTGGAAATCATGACTACAGCCACTACGGCTGAGACCCAAAAAGACTTCGTCGGTCTGCTCTCTTTCGTTCTGCCTGAAGATTTGCAATATTCCAACTATGAGGTACAATATGCCACCCTTCGTCTGGTGACAAATTCCTACAAAGGCAGCAACAGCATGAACCTCTACAAGTATGTTTCCGACTTTGCCGAAACCACGACATACGATACCGAGAAAGAGAACATCACCAATACAAGAAACACATCGGCTGTTGCCACATTCAAGGCTGCAGGCGAGAAGGGCAAGTCTATAGAGAAGGATGCCGTAAGCGACGATTACAAAACAATAGACAAGTGGACAAACGCCATAGACCTGACATCGTGCGTGAAGGGAATGAACGGTACGCTCAACCTGATGTTGGAGTCTGCCGACAAGGACGGTCAGTCTACCAAGTTCTTCTCGAAAGAAATAACCGAAGTCACCAATAGTACTTCTAACGTTACTTTCTCTGCCGATGATCTGAAGCCCCAGCTCGTAGTAGAATACACACTGGCCTCCTACGAACTGAGCGTGACAGATGCCGGTGCAGCCACACTGGTTTTACCCTACGAAGCCACTATCCCCGAAGGAGTGAAAGCGTATACCCTCACCTACACATCGGGCACAAAAGCAGTAGCAACGGAGGTGACAGACCAAATACCCGCCAACACACCGGTCCTCATCAATGCAGAGGAAGGCAAGTATACCTTCGCCGCCACGACAACCACTACGACAAAGGACGAGACTCCGTCTTCAGGTGCACTGACTGGAGTATGGGAGGAGACAACTGTTCCACAAGGCGCATACGTTCTGCAGAACCAGAATGGCACAGTGGCTTTCTACAAGGTTGGTACAAACGAAGTCAAACTGAATGCCAACCAGGCTTACCTCACCGCTTCCGCATCAGATGCAAAAAGCATAGGTATCAGCTTTGATGGCACGACAGGCATCAGCGAGATAACCACCGGACAAGACACTGCCGACAGTGCATACTATACACTCTCCGGCGTAAAGGTAAACAAGAACGCCCTGCAGAAGAACCAGATGTACATATCCAACGGAAAGGCATTCATTGCCAGATAAACAACGATAAATGTATAACCATAAGCCACAGACAACATGAAAAAGGAATATATCAGGCCCACCATGAAGGTCATGGACACGAATGACACCGAACTGCTCTGCGCCAGTGGTGAGGTTACGGGCATAGACGTTTCTGAAGACGAGGAGGCGGACAACAGCGCCACCCTGAGTCGCGAGAACTACTTCGTGAGGTTCCTGGACGAGGAATAATAACATTTTTTAGACTATACACATAAGTATTCTTCCTGTCGGATTCGTATTAATATAAAAGGATTAAGACGATGAAAATAGGAAGAATACTTTTTTTGGTGTCTGCCCTTGCCTTCTCCTTGGCAAGCATGGCGCAAGCACTGGACATAGACAAACAGTTGCAGTACTGCCACAAGCAGGTTAAGTGCGCCCTGGCCGAACTGAAACAGAAGGACGGTGGCTACGACTTCACCATGGAGCCTCGCAATATCCTCCATGGAGACAAACAGAAAGGCTGGAACTGCCGCAAGGCATGCGCAGAAGAATGGTGTGCTGGATTCTGGCCCGGCATTCTCTGGATGGACTACCAGAACACAGGTGACGATGCCGTTAGAACGGCAGCAGAAGGCTATACGAACAGCCTTCGAAACATCGCATATCGCCCCTGCTACGACCATGACATCGGTTTCTTGATGTTCTGTTCCTACGGCAAGGGCTATGAGGTGAACCATTCGCAGGAATACAAGAAAGTCATCTTGGCATCTGCCGATTCGCTCGCCACCCTCTTCAACCCCATAGTAGGTACCATATTGAGTTGGCCACGGGAGGTAAAGCCACGCAACTGGCCCCACAACACCATCATGGACAACATGATGAACCTCGACATGATGTTCTGGGCTGCCAAGAACGGAGGCGACAAGCTCTTGTATGATCTGGCTGTGACTCATGCCAAGACCACGATGCATAACCACTTCCGCCCAGACGGCAGTTGCTATCATGTGGCTGTGTATGATACCATCAACGGTAGCCTCATCAAGGGAGTGACCCATCAGGGGTATGCCGACAACTCGATGTGGGCACGCGGACAGAGTTGGGCCATCTATGGATACACGATGGTGTATCGCTACACACACAACAAGATGTTCCTGGATTTCGCCCAAAAGGTGACCGACATTTACATCAAGCGCCTGAAGGAAACGAGCGACGACCTCATACCTCTTTGGGATATGGATGACCCGCGAGGTGTGAAGGCACCAAAGGATGCAAGTGCAGCCTGCGTGGTAGCAGATGCGTTGCTGGAACTTCAGCAATATGTTTCCGGAAAGAAGCGTGAGGAATACAAGAAGTTTGCCCTGGAGTCACTTGCCCAACTGAGCACTGACAAGTATCAGAGCGGCAAGAAGAATGTGGCCTTCCTCATGCACAGCACAGGGCACCATCCTGCCGGGAGCGAGATAGATGCCAGCATCATCTATGCCGACTACTATTATCTGGAGGCACTGATGAGGGCTAAGAAGATAAGTTTTTAGTTAATAGGTTTTTAGATATAGGTTTTAGGTTTATTATTGGCAAAGAAAGGTTTAGGGTTACTTTGTTACCCTAAACCAATCTGCGTCAATCCATCCACGGTTACCTTGGATGTTCTTGCGTTCGCTTACAAATCCCATTTTTGCTCCTATCCATTTGCCTTGCCTCATGGTAAAGAGGTCACCCACTTCCTTGAAACGCTTTCCATCAAGACTGTAGGCAAACTGGCATTGGCCGTCCTTTACCTTCATCTGCAAATAGATATCGAGGTAGATGGCAGGAGAGTAAGGAATAGTGTCCTTAGCCGTGGGCTGAAGGACAGCAAGCGTCTTTTCGGTCTCTACGCCACCTGTATCGGCACCTGTACAATACAATTGCTGCAACAGGAACTCATCGCCCATACGACGAACGACAAGCGCCTGATAGTTCATGCCCATCATAATGATACCGCCATACTGGTCATCTTCCTTAGAGGCAAAGCGGATTTTAGCCGTTGCCCTAAACTTGTCGGCAGGTGTCTTTTGGAGCAGGAGGTTTCCTGCCTCCCACAGACTCTTGTATGGCACTCCATCCGAAAACAGGTCTGCCGTATAGAGGCGAAGACAGCCATTGTTGGTTGGCATACCCCATAGTGGGTCATAATTGGCATGCCATTGCCACTGCAAGCCCAACTCCGTACTGTCGAACTCGTCCGACTCCTGTGGGTTTACCTTTACGTGCGAGGCAGCTTTAGGCATACGGTATGTCATGTAAGGTTCACCGCACCCGTCACCATCCTTGTCGTTTCCCATAACAGGCCATCCTGTCTTCCAGTCGACTGGTTGAAGGAAGATGACACGGCCGTAGGCATACTTGTCATTGAAGTGCAAGAACCAGTCTTCGCCTTGCGAGGTATGCACCCATGCCCCCTGGTGCGGTCCGTTGATGCGGCTATTGCCCTGTGCCATTACCACCTTGGCCTCATAGGGGCCATAGACGCTCTTGCTACGCATGGCAAGCTGCCATCCATGCTGTACACCGCCAGCCGGGCACATGATCCAGTAATAGCCGTCGCGCTTGTAAAACTTGGGACCCTCAGTGGTATGGTTCGCTTGACCGCCGTCAAACACGATGCGGGGTTTTCCTATCACACGGGTGCCATCGGCCGAAAGTTCACA
Organism: Sphaerochaetaceae bacterium; assembly: GCA_963660455.1. GTDB lineage: Bacteria > Bacteroidota > Bacteroidia > Bacteroidales > Bacteroidaceae > Prevotella. Next base: position 8,261 of record CAVKZC010000091.1, read on the forward strand.
TACGGTCAGTACTGAGTTGAACCCGGAACGGCTTCCCGCCCATGCATATACCAGGTAACACCTCCCGTCATCATCCCAGAGAGGACAGGTGTCTATCATGCCCTTGCCTTCCAACACGCATACGGGCTTGCTCCATTCGCCCTTGGGATCTTGGGCCTTTACCATGAATACGCCATGGTCCGGATCGCCCCAGTAGATGTAAAATTCACCATTGTGATGGCGTATGGCCGGTGCCCATACGCCTTTGCCATGCTGAGGATGGCAGAAAAGAGCCTTGGGCTCCTGTTCCTGCAGAGCATAACCTATGATTTCCCAATTCACCAAATCCTTACTGTGGAGAATGGGGAGTCCGGGAATACAGTTGAACGAACTGGCCGTGAGATAATAGTCGTCGCCCACTGCTATCACGTCGGGGTCGCTGTAGTCGGCATAAAGCACGGGGTTCGTATACGTACCGTTGCCATTGTCGGGATTCCATACCTGGGAGTGGTATTGGGCATGGAGTGACAGAGGCACAACGAGAAGAGTGCCCGAAAGGAGCATGGAGTTAAGATTGCGGATCATCATAATATACCATTAGGAATTTGACATTACCAAATGGCCGGCTGCATTGACACACATACGGCCACCTTATTATAATATACGTACAAGCTGGTCTTTTTACTTACTTGCTCCATACAAGAAACTTGCATCAAAGCTTGTATTTCTCGGGATAAAGTCGTAACTTTGCAAAAGATATTATAAGATTAACAAATAAAGGAAGGAATAATTATGAATATCACAAAAGAAGAAGCTGTCAAGAGAATCAAGACGCTACTACAGCATAAGAAAGAAATGGAAGAAAGAGCTATGGAATATCTGAAAAATGATTACACTAAAGAGTTTCAACAAGCATGAATAACTTATCTCTTCCAAGAATAAACAGTAAGTCACCTTATAAAGTCAAGCTATCCAAAAACGAGAGCTTTTATATCTTTGCAACAGACCAAGGCATAGTATATTCCATCTCCTTTTCAGAAGAATACGAGATTGGCGGCTGTATGAGTTATCAATTTAGCATTGACAATATGGGGAAAAACCATGGTTCATATGACAAAAAAATAAAAGACACCATTATAGCTATTATTGAAGACTTCTTTGTTGCAAACCAAGATGTACTTTTATATATTTGCGATACAAGTGACAATCGGGAAGCAGCACGGAATCGTCTGTTTTTAAGATGGTTCGAGCAGTATTCTTTTGGAAAATTTACTATTTGCACAGCCGATTCACGAGTTGAGGATACATATTTCTATATGGCTATCATTGTGGCTAACGATAATCCACAAAAAGATTCTATTACTTTAGATTTTGAAACAACAGCTAAAGTTCTAAAAAATAAATGATTAAAAAGATTATTTCCACCCTTTATATCCTTGTGCTCGTTTGCATGGCTGCTGCCACTATTGTGGAGAAGAGCCAGGGCACTGATTATGTCCATGCCCACTACTATGGTGCATGGTGGTTTATACTGATTTGGGCTGTGATAACTGCCCTTGGATTTTTTTACATCATACACAGAAAGGTCAGGACGGCATCGACACTGGCACTCCACCTTTCCTTCGTCATTATCCTTACAGGCGCACTCCTCACGCATGTCTCTGCCAAAAGGGGCATGATACACCTCCGCATTGGCCAACCCACCGATACATACATTACCACAGACGGTGAGCACGGCATGGCTGAAGAGAAACTTCCCTTTACGCTCTGCCTGCAGAGGTTTGAGACAAAGATGCACGACGGCACGGAGGCTGCAGCCGACTATACCTCGAAGTTTACCGTTACTGACGGCAATGCGAAGAGCGAGGGCGAGGTATCGATGAACAACATCTTCTCACACCGTACCTACCGCTTCTACCAGTCGTCCTACGACGAGGACGGTAAGGGAAGCGTGCTTGCCATCAACGCCGACCCCTACGGCATTCCTGTTACCTATACGGGCTATGCTCTGCTCTTCATCTCCTTGGTGTGGATACTCATCGACCCCAAGGGCGGTTACCGCAAACTGCTGAAGAGTCCGCTGCTCAAGAAGGGTGCACTGATGATTGCCTTGGCATGGGGGATGGGCTGTCCGCAAAGCATAAAGGCGGAAAGTGCAATGGCAGACATACAGAACGCCGTCCTGCCCAAAGAGACCGCAGAGAAGTTCGGCGAACTGAACATCCTCTACAACGACCGCATCTGTCCTGTACAGACATACGCCCTCGACTTCTGCAAGAAGATTTACGGGGCACGCAGCTACAAAGGTCTCACCGCCGAGCAGGTTCTCAGCGGGTGGATATTCTACGGAGAGGTATGGGGTAACGAACCATTCATCAAGATAAAGGGCGGTGCACTGAAAGAAACCATGGCCCTGCCCGACTATTGCAGCATGAACCAGTTCTTCAACCGCGACATGGGAGGCTATACCATAGGACAGTACGTGCAGGAATACTATCAGGGCGCACAGGACAAGTTCCACCAACAGGCTGCAGACATCGACAGCAAGCTTCAGCTCATCATGGACCTGCGCCGCGGTGTGTCGCTCAAGGTATTGCCCTACACCTTCACCAAGAACGTGAAAGCCACAAAGGAACATCCCTTTATCAAGGCTGGTACCACCACTTGGTTTTCGCCTACCGACAAACTGCCACATGGTGTGGAGAAACAGCACGCCCTCTACATCACAAATGTGTTCAGTCTGCTCTACGGTGACGTGAAGGCCGGCAACATGGGGCGTGTGGACGAGTTCTTCACCAAGATGAAGAAATACCAGGAGGTGAGCGGTGGCAACTCATTGCCCACCCAAACGCAATACAAGGCGGAGCGCATCAACAACGCCTTTCCTTTTGCCAGTATCCTTTTCATGGTAAACCTGTCATTGGGATTCATCGCCCTTCTGTACACAGTGTACCGACTTACAAAGAACCGAGAAGTGAAAGTGCTCAACATCGCCCTGCCTGTTCTCCTGCTTCTGTCATTCCTGGCTTTGACCTTCGGACTGGCTGTAAGATGGATCATCAGCGGCAACGTTCCTTTGTCCAACGGTTACGAGACAATGCTGAGCGTGGCATGGTGCGTACAGTTGATAGCCCTGTGCCTGCAGCGCAAGATACGCATCGTACTGGTATTCGGGTTCCTCCTGTCGGGTTTCTTCCTGCTGGTAAGCCACATCAACCAGATGGATCCCGCCATCGGGCAGATGATGCCGGTACTGAACAGTCCGCTGCTGAGCGTGCATGTCAGCATCATCATGATGAGCTATGCTCTGCTGTCACTCACATTCCTCTGCGGCATCATGGGTATCACATTGCGGTCGCAGGCCAAGGAACTGCAGGCATTGAGCCAACTGTTCCTCTACCCTGCCCTCACCACACTGGGAATAGGCATCTTCATCGGTGCCATCTGGGCCAACGTCAGTTGGGGAAACTACTGGAGCTGGGACAGCAAGGAGACGTGGGCTCTCATCACGTTCATGATCTATGCCGTGGTGGTACACACGCAGAGTCTTCCGCTCTTCCGCAAGCCCCTCGCCTACCACATCTACGTCACACTCGCTTTCCTCAGCATCGTGATGACATACTTTGGCGTGAACTACTTCCTTACGGGAATGCACTCGTACGCATAGTTATATTTTACGGCATCGCCTGATAAGTAATCGTAAAAAATAAGTTGGTACATTTCCCCAGCACGCCCTGAAAGGGCAGAAGCGCCTAGCCCAGGGTATCACCCTGGGCTAGGCGCTTCTGCCCTTTCAGGGCGCGTTGCAACGTACTGGCAGGA
>CAVKZC010000092.1:0-11952 GCA_963660455.1 Sphaerochaetaceae bacterium
ACACCCGGTAATAAAAGAGGTGAAATGTGGTGTAGTGTGGGTGAAGTGTGGGGAACTAAGCTACAACAACCTAACATATTGGCATTTAGTAATATAGACCATTTCGGTGTAGTGTGAAGTGTTTTGGGTCTTTTCTATTCAGTAGTCCTTTCAAGACAAAAGTAGCCATACTATCAAAAACAATTCCCAAAAAGTCTTGTTCATCATAGCATCGCCAGCACGCGCAGTAAGGGTAACCTGCCCACAGCCTAAGCATACTGAGGAAATGTACCAACTTATTTTACTATTATTTATAACAGCAAAAAGGGGTATGCCATCCGGCATACCCCTTTTTGCTTATAGTGTCTGTCTAAATTAATCACCCATGTTGGAGTTTGAATAATCGAGAACGTTCTTGCGGTTAGCCTGTATCCGCTCGTAATCCTCCTTCGAACCAACGATAATCTTGTCCCACTGACGGAGACCAGTACCTGCCGGTATCAAATGGCCACAGATTACATTTTCCTTCATACCCTCCAGGTAATCTACCTTACCACGGATAGCAGACTCGTTCAGCACCTTCGTCGTCTCCTGGAACGAAGCGGCACTCATGAAGCTCTTGGTACCAAGAGCGGCACGGGTAATACCCTGAAGAATCTGGGTAGAAGTGGCAGAAACGGCATCACGTACCTGAACCAGTTTCAAGTCACGACGTTTGAGACTTGAGTTCTCGTCACGCAACTTGCGGGCTGTGATGATCTGACCAGGCTTGAGGTTCTCGCTGTCACCGGCATCGGTAACCACCTTCTTGCCCCAGATACGGTCGTTCTCGTCAGCGAAGTCGAGCTTGTCAACCAACTCCTGCTCCAAGAATGTTGTATCGCCCGGATCGTCAATGCGTACCTTACGCATCATCTGGCGCACGATAATCTCGAAGTGCTTGTCGTTGATGGCCACACCCTGCAGACGGTAAACGTCCTGCACCTGATTTACGATATACTCCTGAACAGCGGTAGGACCCTTGATGGCGAGGATGTCACCGGGAGTCACACTACCATCGGACAAAGCTGTACCGGCACGTACGGCATCATGTTCCTGAACAAGAATCTGCTTGGACAAGGAAACAAGATACTTCTTCTGGTCACCAGTCTTGGAAGTAACGATAATCTCACGGTTACCACGTTTCACCTTACCCATAGTCACCTCACCATCGATTTCAGAAACGACAGCAGGGTTAGACGGGTTGCGGGCCTCGAAGAGTTCGGTTACACGTGGCAGACCACCCGTGATATCACCGGCACCACCCACGGCACGCGGAATCTTCACCAGCGTTTCACCCGTCTTGATAGTCTGGCCATCCTCAACGGCGACGTGACCACCCACAGGGAAGTTGTATGTACCGAGAATCTGACCATTCTTGTCAACGACATCACAAGTCGGAACCATGGTCTTGTTCTTCGAGTCTGTGATAATCTTTTCGGTCAAGCCAGTTGTCTCGTCAGTCTCAGCACGGTAGGTAAGACCCTCCTGCACATCGTTGAAGCGCAAAGTACCGGCATACTCACTTACGATGACGGCATTGAAAGGATCCCACTTGGCAATCTTAGTGCCCTTGTCTACCACCTCGCCGTTGTTATGGTAAAGTGTGGAACCATAAGGAACACTAAGCGTAGAGAGCACGATGTTTGTGTTCGGGTCAACGAACTTCACTTCTGCAAGACGGCTTACAACCATTTCGCATGTCACATCATTACCATCTTCGTCTTCCTCGACAAAGGGAACCGTACGCAACTCGTCAAACTCAAGGCGCGACTTGTTCTTTGCCTCAATCTTGGCGTTGGCAGCAGCGTTAGATGCGATACCACCGGCGTGGAATGTACGAAGTGTAAGCTGAGTACCCGGCTCACCGATAGCCTGAGCAGCGATGACACCGACGGCCTCACCCAACTGTACCATACGTGCAGTGGCAAGGTTACGGCCATAGCACTTCATACAAACACCCTTCTTGCTCTCGCAAGTGAGAACTGAACGAATCTCGACGCTTTCAATGGGAGAGTCCTCAATGGCCTTGGCCTTAGCCTCGTTGATTTCCTCACCCGACTTGACGATGAGTTCGCCTGTAGTAGGATGTATGATGTCGTGTACAGAGACACGTCCCAAGATACGCTCATAGAGAGAAGAGATCACCTCGTCACCGTTCTTCAGCGCCGTGCAGACGAGACCGCGAAGAGTACCACAGTCTTCCTCCGAGATGATGACATCATGCGACACGTCCACAAGACGGCGTGTAAGATAACCGGCATCGGCTGTCTTCATGGCGGTATCGGCAAGACCCTTACGTGCACCGTGAGAAGAGATAAAGTACTCGAGCACAGACATACCCTCCTTAAAGTTGGAAAGGATAGGGTTCTCGATGATCTGCGCACCTTCAGCACCTGCCTTCTGAGGCTTGGCCATCAAACCACGCATACCGGAGAGCTGCTTAATCTGGTCTTTAGAACCACGGGCTCCGGAATCGAGCATCATGTACACAGCGTTGAATCCCTGGTCGGCCTCGGTCATCTCTTTCATCAGGATATTACCAAGGTTGGAGTTAACGTGTGTCCAGGCATCGATGACCTGGTTGTAACGCTCCTTGTCGGTAATGAAACCCATGTTATAGTTATTGGTGATTTCCTCCACCTCTTTGCGACCTTTCTCCACAATCTCTTCCTTCTCGGGAGGAATGATAATGTCGCCGAGGTTGAACGAAAGACCAGCCACATATGCCATGCGGTAACCCAAGTTCTTGATACCATCGAGGAATTCACATGCCTCGGCCATACCCACAGCCTTGATTACATTAGAGATCAAGCCACGCAATGTCTTCTTGGAGATGACATCATTGAAGAAGCCCACCTCGTCAGGAATAATCTGGTTGACGATAACACGACCTACGGAAGTCTCGACAACATGCTTCTGCATCTTGCCGTCAACAATATCGTTGACAACCACCTTTACCAAAGCATGGAGGTCGCAGCGACCTTCATTGTTTGCGATCAAAGCCTCTTCAGGACCATAGAAGGACAAGCCTTCACCTTTGGCTCCCGGGCGGATCTTGGTGATATAGTAGAGACCAAGCACCATATCCTGTGATGGCACAGTGATAGGAGCACCATTGGCAGGATTCAGAATATTGTGGCTCTGGAGCATCAGAATCTGCGCTTCCAATACAGCCTCATTACTCAATGGAAGGTGAACAGCCATCTGGTCACCGTCAAAGTCGGCATTGAATGCGGTACATGCCAACGGGTGCAACTGAATAGCCTTACCCTCAATCATCTTGGGCTGGAAAGCCTGGATACCGAGACGGTGAAGTGTAGGAGCACGGTTGAGCATGACAGGGTGGCCCTTCATCACGTTTTCAAGAATATCCCAGATAACAGGCTCGCGACGGTCAACAATTCGCTTTGCGCTCTTGACGGTCTTGACGATACCACGCTCTATGAGTTTGCGGATGACAAACGGTTTGTAAAGTTCAGCAGCCATCAACTTGGGAAGACCGCACTCACCCATCTTCAATTCCGGTCCTACGACAATAACGGAACGGGCAGAATAGTCAACACGCTTACCCAAGAGGTTCTGGCGGAAACGGCCTTGCTTACCCTTCAACGAGTCAGAGAGAGACTTCAACGGACGGTTGCTCTCGCTCTTCACAGCAGAGCTCTTGCGAGAGTTGTCGAACAAGCTGTCGACAGCCTCCTGCAACATACGCTTCTCATTACGGAGAATCACCTCAGGAGCCTTGATTTCAACCAGACGCTTCAGACGGTTGTTACGAATGATGACACGACGGTAAAGGTCATTCAAGTCGGAAGTGGCGAAACGGCCACCATCCAGCGGCACCAACGGACGCAACTCAGGAGGAGTGACGGGGATAATCTTCATCACCATCCACTCTGGCTTGTTGATACCCTTGCTGGCACGGAATCCCTCCACTACGTTAAGACGCTTCAGAGCCTCCGTCTTCCTCTGCTGGCTATTGTCATTGTTGGCACGGTCACGCAGTTCGTATGACAGCGAGTCGAGGTCTAAGTTCTGCAACAGCATATAGATAGCCTCCGCACCCATCTTGGCGATGAACTTGTTGGGATCTTCGTCGGGAAGGTTCTCATTGTCTGGACTGAGCTTGTTGTCAATGATATCGATATATTCATCTTCGGTCAGCAAGTCAAGCTTGTGCGAACCGTTCATTTCCAAACCGTCGGCATCAGTCTTTCCTTCCAGCACACCCGGCTGTACAACTACATACTTCTCATAATAGATGACAGAGTCGAGTTTTTTGGTAGGCATACCCAAAAGATAACCAATCTTGTTGGGCAAGGAACGGAAATACCAGATATGTGCTACAGGCACCACCAGTTCGATGTGTCCAGAACGCTCACGGCGAACCTTCTTCTCGGTAACCTCTACACCGCATCGGTCGCAGACAATGCCTTTGTAACGTATACGCTTGTATTTTCCGCAGGCGCACTCATAGTCCTTGGTAGGACCGAAGATGCGCTCGCAGAACAAACCGTCGCGTTCAGGCTTATATGTGCGATAATTGATGGTTTCCGGCTTAGTAACCTCACCATACGAATTTTCCAGTATCTCCTCTGGCGAAGCGAGACCGATGGTAATCTTCGTAAAATTATTCTTTACCTTTATATCTTTTTTGAAAGCCATGTTTCTTTATTATATTATGGGGTTCTCAAAATTAGTCAAGTTTGATGCTCAGGCCAAGACCGCGAAGTTCGTGGAGCAAGACATTGAGAGACTCAGGGATACCGGGGGTAGGCATGGGGTCACCCTTGACGATAGCCTCGTAAGCCTTACTACGCCCTACAACATCATCCGACTTGATGGTCAAGATTTCCTGCAGGACATGGCTTGCACCGAATGCCTCGATGGCCCAAACCTCCATCTCTCCAAAACGCTGACCACCAAACTGGGCTTTACCGCCAAGAGGCTGCTGCGTGATAAGAGAGTACGGACCGATAGAACGGGCGTGCATCTTGTCCTCTACCATGTGACCGAGCTTGAGGAAGTATGTCATACCTACCGTAGCCGGCTGGTCGAACTGCTCGCCCGTCTCGCCGTCATAGAGGTAAGTAGAGCAGAAGCGTGGCAATCCTGCCTTGTCTGTCCATTCCGAGAGATCATCGAGCTTGGCACCGTCAAAGATTGGAGTGGCAAACTTCACACCTAACTTCTTACCGGCAGCACCCAAGATACACTCGAAAATCTGGCCAAGGTTCATACGTGAAGGCACACCCAGAGGGTTCAGTACCATATCAACAGGACGACCGTCTGCCATAAACGGCATATCCTCCATACGTACCACCTTAGAAACGATACCCTTGTTACCATGACGACCGGCAAGTTTGTCACCTACCTGAATCTTACGTTTTTTGGCAATGTATACCTTGGCCATCTGGAGGATTCCAGAAGGAAGTTCGTCACCGATAGTGATGGCAAACTTACGACGCTTCAATTCGGCATCAAGCTGCTTGTACTTACGGATATAGTTCATGATGAGCTTCTGGATAAGCCCATTGGCATGATCATCGTCAGTCCAGTTGTTAGACTGCACTCCGTCGTACTCAAGGTTTTTCAACGCAGCAGCGGTAAACTTGCTACCCTTTGTGATGATCTCTGCCCCTGTGTAATCCTTGACACCTTCCGAAACCTTATCTTCAGTAAGAGTAAGGAGCTTGTCTACAAGGATATCCTTCAAGTCATTGCCCTTAGCCTCATATTCTTCGTCTATCTTGGCAAGGATAATCTTATCCTGTTTCTTCGACTCACGTGTCTTGATGGCACGGGAGAAGAGTTTTTTGTCAATGACAACACCGCTCAACGAAGGATTGGCTTTCAAAGAAGAATCCTTCACGTCGCCTGCCTTGTCGCCGAAGATGGCACGGAGCAACTTCTCTTCAGGTGACGGGTCGCTCTCTCCCTTTGGAGAAATCTTACCGATCATGATGTCACCTGGTTCCACGCGAGCACCTACGCGAATCACACCATTGTCATCGAGGTCTTTTGTAGCCTCTTCGCTGACGTTTGGAATATCACTGGTAAACTCTTCCATACCGCGCTTTGTCTCGCGCACATCGAGAGAATACTCATCGACATGTACAGATGTCAGGACATCCTCACGAACCATTCGCTCTGAGATTACCACAGCATCCTCATAGTTGTAGCCCTTCCAGGGGATATAAGCCACCAACAGGTTGCGACCCAAAGCCAGTTCGCCATTTTCCGTAGCATAGCCCTCTGTAAGGATATCACCCTTCTTCACACGTTGCCCCTTGTCACAAATAGGACGGAGGTCGATGGTCATATTCTGGTTGGTACGGCGGAACTTGGGAATACGATACTCCTTCAGAGCCGGTTCAAAGCTGATGAATTCCTCATCCTCGGTGCGGTCATAGAGTATACGTATCGTAGTGGCGTCGACATACTCAATGACACCTTCGCCTTCGGCAGTAATCATGGTGCGTGAATCTTCGCACACCTGCTTTTCAAGACCTGTACCGACGATAGGCGCATCATTGTGAAGCAATGGCACAGCCTGGCGCATCATGTTACAACCCATCAGGGCACGGTGTCCGTCGTCATGCTCCAAGAAAGGAATAAGACCTGCTGACACAGATGCGATCTGCTGTGGAGAGACGTCCACATAATCCACCTGACCAGGAGCTACCACAGGATAATCAGCATCCTGACGGCACTTGACCACGTCACGGATAAATGCTCCGTCTTCTGTCAGCGGTGCATTACCCTGACCGATTATCTTGTTTTCCTCATCTTCAGCAGTCAGGTAAACAACATCCTTGTTGTCCATATCCACCTTGCTGTCACGCACCTTGCGGTAAGGAGTTACAATGAAGCCAAGGTCATTGATCTTAGCGTACATACAGAGAGACGAAATAAGACCGATGTTAGGACCTTCAGGACTCTCGATGGGGCAAAGACGACCATAGTGGGTATAGTGTACGTCACGTACCTCAAATCCGGCACGCTCACGTGACAGACCGCCAGGACCGAGGGCAGAAAGACGACGCTTGTGTGTAACCTCAGCCAACGGGTTAGTCTGGTCCATGAACTGTGACAACGGGTTGGTACCGAAGAAGGAGTTGATTACACTCGAAATGGTCTTGGCATTGATCAAGTCAGTCGGTGTAAACACCTCGTTGTCACGAACGTTCATTCGCTCGCGTATAGTACGGCTCATACGGGCCAAACCGATAGAGAACTGGTTGGCCAACTGCTCACCCACAGTACGCACACGACGGTTAGACAAGTGGTCGATATCGTCGACTGTAGCACTGGAGTTGATGAGCTGAATCAAGTACTTGATAATCTCGATGATGTCATCCTTTGTCAGGACACGAACATCTATATCGGTGTTAAGGCCCAGCTTCTTGTTGATACGGTAGCGACCCACCTCTCCCAAGTCGTAACGCTTGTCAGAGAAGAACAAGTTCTGGAACACTTCACGGGCACTTGCATCATCGGCAGGGTCGGCATTACGCAACTGACGATAAATGTAGTTGACAGCCTCTTTCTCCGAGTTACTCGGGTCCTTGGCCAATGTATTGAAGATGATGGTGAACTTATTGGCAGCCTCTTCGTCCTTATGAAGGAGAACCGTCTGCGCACCACTCTCCATGATATCCTCAATATTGTCTTCGGTAAGTTCCGTCTCACGCTCCATGATGACCTCGTTACGCTCGATAGAAACCACCTCACCGGTATCTTCGTCTACGAAATCCTCATTCCAGCTCTTCAGCACACGGGCAGCAAGCTTCTTGCCTACGGCAGCCTTCAGGTTTTTCTTGTTAACCTTCACCTCCTCGGCAAGATCGAAAATCTGAAGAATATCCTTATCCTGCTCATAACCGATAGCACGAAGAAGCGTTGTTACAGGCAACTTCTTTTTACGGTCTATGTAAGCATACATCACATTGTTGATGTCAGTGGCAAACTCTATCCAGCTACCCTTGAAAGGAATGATACGGGCGGAATAAAGTACGGTACCATTGGCATGAACACCCTGACCGAAGAACACGCCAGGTGAGCGGTGCAACTGAGAAACAACAACGCGCTCAGCACCGTTTATGACAAAAGTTCCATTGTCAGTCATGTAAGGTATTGTACCCAAAAAGACATCCTGGATGAAAGTACCGAAGTCCTCATGGTCAGGATCAGTACAATACAGTTTCATCTTAGCCTTCAAAGGTACGCTATATGTAAGGCCACGCTCCAGACATTCGTCAATAGTGTAACGGGGCGGGTCAATATAGTAATCCAGGAACTCAAGAACGAAATTGTTACGCGTATCGGTAATAGGGAAGTTCTCGGCGAACACCTTATACAAACCGTCATTCTTGCGTTCCTCAGGCGGAGTATCCAACTGTAAGAAGTCCTTGAAAGACTTAAGCTGCACATCGAGGAAATCCGGATAAGGGTACGGATTGTGAACGCTGGCAAAATTTACTCTGTTATCAACAATTTTAGTAGCCATTAGAAGTCGTTAAATGGTTGTGTCGAAATATGAAAAGACAAAAAAAGGTTAGGATTCGCCTACTGGGAGAATCCTAACCGTTATATCAAAAGATAAATCTCTTATTACTTGAGCTCTACCTTGGCACCAGCCTCTTCGATAGCCTTCTTCAGGTTCTCGGCCTCGTCCTTAGCAACGCCTTCCTTCAGAGTAGAAGGAGCACCGTCTACGAGATCCTTAGCCTCCTTCAGACCAAGACCACAAGCCTCCTTAACGGCCTTAACGACCTGGAGCTTTGTAGCACCAACCTCAGTGAGGACAACATCGAAAGAAGTCTTCTCCTCAGCTGCAGCTGCACCACCAGCAGCAGGACCAGCAGCTACAGCTACAGCTGCAGCAGCAGGCTCAATTCCATACTCGTCCTTGAGGACTGTTGCCAACTCATTAACTTCCTTTACAGTAAGATTTACCAACTCTTCTGCAATAGCTTTGATATCTGCCATTTTATTCTAAATTTTATTTTTGTTTATACTAAAAATTGATATAACATTGTGTGGGGTTATTCAGGACGCTCGCCCAATGTCTTAAGCACACCGTGAATAGTGTTGCCTCCTGATTGGAGAGCAGAAACAACGTTCTTCGCGGGAGACTGAAGCAAAGCAACAATTTCTGCGATAACCTCGTTCTTGCTCTTGAGTGCTGCAAGTTCTGCGAGCTTGTCGGCACCTACATAGAAACTTTCCTCTGCATATGCAGACTTCAGTGCAGGAACACCATCCTTCTCGTACTCTTTCAGCAACTTAGCAGGTACATTTGCTGTGTTGGCAAACAACACGGCAGTATTACCCTTCAAGCTGTCATACAGCTGAGAGAAATCAATGTCTGAAGCCTCAAAAGCCTTGTGAAGCAAGTTGTTCTTGACGACAACCATCTTGATTTCACTCGCGAAACACTTGCGACGAAGATTGCTTGTCTGCTCAGCATTCAACCCTGTAACATCTACAAGATAGAAGTGAGGAAACTCCTGAATCTTCTGACCAAGCTCGGCAATAATGGTATCTTTTATTTCTTTCTTCATTTTACAAAACTTTTAGAGTTATTCAACTGATTTTGGATCAATCTTGATACCCTTACTCATAGTGCTTGAAATAAAGATACTCTTGATATATGTACCCTTGGCAGCAGCAGGCTTCAACTTGATGACTGTTGCGATGAATTCCTTGGCATTTCCGTAGATCTGCTCGGGAGTCATGCTCACCTTACCGATTGAGGTATGGATGATACCAGCCTTGTCAACCTTGAAATCTATCTTACCTTGCTTTACTTCCTTAACTGCCTTGGCGACATCCATCGTTACAGTACCGCTCTTAGGGTTAGGCATCAAACCGCGAGGGCCGAGTACACGACCCAAGGGACCGATTTTACCCATGCAAGAAGGCATTGTAATGATGACATCAATGTCAGTCCAACCGCCCTTGATCTTTTCAACGTATTCGTCAAGACCAACATAATCAGCACCAGCTTCCTTAGCTGCAGCCTCCTGGTCGGGAGTACAGAGAGCGAGCACACGGGTAACCTTACCTGTACCGTTAGGCAGAGAAACTACGCCACGTACCATCTGGTTAGCCTTGCGAGGGTCAACACCCAAACGCACATCAATATCGAGAGAAGCGTCAAACTTTGTAGTGGTAATCTCCTTTACAAGCTCTGCTGCTTCCTTCAATGTATATGCCTTCCCTGCTTCAACCTTATCAGCTACTGATTTTTGATTTTTTGTCAGTTTACTCATTTTTCTAATTGAAGTTATAAATTATTTACCAGGGAAGTCCCCATTTACAGTAATACCCATACTTCTTGCAGTACCGGCGATGAGCTTCATAGCCGACTCTACTGTAAAACAGTTCAAGTCCTTCATCTTATCCTCAGCGATAACCTTCACCTGATCCCAAGTAAGGCTTGCGACCTTTTGGCGGTTAGGCTGTGACGAAGCTGTCTTTATCTTGGCAGCTTCCTTCAGCTGAACAGCAGCAGGAGGAGTCTTGATGATGAAATCAAATGACTTGTCAGCGTAGTATGTGATAACAACTGGCAAAACCTTACCTGCTTTATCCTGGGTACGGGCGTTGAACTCCTTGCAGAATCCCATAATGTTTATACCCTTAGAACCTAAGGCAGGTCCTACTGGAGGTGAAGGATTTGCAGCGCCACCTTTAATCTGTAATTTGATTAATCCAGCAACTTCTTTAGCCATTTTCTTTGTTAATATTAAAAATTGAAAATTTATAAAAGGAAGAACATCCGTAACAATGCATCATTCCTTTTCTACTTGCATAAAACCAAGTTCCAATGGAGTTTTACGTCCAAAGATCTTGACCATTACCTTCAGCTTGTGCTTCTCAGAATTTACTTCTTCAATCACACCACTGAATCCACTGAACGGACCATCTGTCACCTTTACAGCATCATTGACCAGATAAGGAACATCAATGTTTTCCTCAAATTCTGTCTCCTCTGCATTACCCAACATTCTGTTAATGTCAGACTGTGGGACGGGGGTAGGATTATCCAGACCTCCAAGAAAACCAAGGACATTAGGGAAGAAACGCAAAGTATGCGCAACATCACCCTTCAGTCTGGCTTCTACGAAAACATAACCGGCAAGAGCTACCTTTTCCTTGACAACTCGTTTACCGTTACGTACAGACGCACATTTTTCCACAGGTATCAACACCTGTGAAACATTGGCTGCAAGCAAATTATTGTGCTTCATTTCAGCTTCGATGTATTCCTTCACCTTAGCCTCTTTACCACTTACGGCTTTAAGCACATACCATTTTGTTCCTGTGTCTGCCATTTCTTGAAGAATTAACCCGGATAAACAACGCCCATAAAGGCCTTAAAGATAGAATCCATTGCGAACACCACTAATGCAATGATCAAGGAAGCAGATAATACAACCATTGCACTATGAGTAAGTTCGGCGCGTGTGGGCCAAGTAGTCTTATGCGCAAGTTCACTATAACATGCCTTGCAATAATTTACTATCTTATTCATATTATCTTTTTTTAGCACGGGTTGGAGGGCTCGAACCCCCGACACCTGGTTTTGGAGACCAGTGCTCTACCAACTGAGCTAAACCCGTAAGTAACTCCCACTTCCGCAGAAGCGGGAGTTATTTATCGTGAATTGAGAATACTCAATTACTGCTGGATATCGTCAAGGATAGCGGTAATCTGACCAGATCCTACTGTACGACCACCCTCACGGATAGCGAAACGAAGACCCTCGTTCAGAGCAACCTTGTAGATCAACTCTACCTCGATCTCTACGTTATCACCAGGCATTACCATCTCGATTCCTTCTGGCAAGTGGATTTCACCGGTACAGTCCATAGTACGGAGATAGAACTGAGGACGATACTTGTTACCGAATGGAGTGTGACG
>CAVKZC010000093.1:0-11926 GCA_963660455.1 Sphaerochaetaceae bacterium
AAAACTAATGGAGTTAAAGGTGTTAAGACAACAGCCTTTGTGGTTTGCCGAACCGACAATAGAGACAACGTATACAACTAAGACAACTTTTTTATGCTGCCGCTGTAGCATTGTTGTTTATGTTGTATGAGTTGTTTGTGTTGTCTAATGTTGTCGTTTCCTCCGTTGTCTTGCAACAGCCTTTGCTATTGAATTCTTCACTCTTCACTATATTATCCGAACACGAAGATGATGATCTGTATCGTCACGATGCGCAGGAACATGGCGAAGGGGTAGACGTTGGCATATCCCACGGTGGGAGCGTCAGCCGAGGTCTGTTCCCTCACGTAGGCGAGGGCAGAGGGGTTGGTGTTGGCACCGGCCAGCACACCCAGCAGCGTGAAGTAGTTGATGTGGAACACCAGTCGGCCGATGACACCGCCCAGAAGCATCGGCACCATGGTGATGGCGAGTCCGTAGAGCACCCATGTCATGCCGCTCTCGGACGTCACCGTCTCAATGAACTGCTCGCCCGTGCCCAGGCCTACGCATGCCAGGAAGATACAGATGCCTATCTCGCGTATCATGAGGTTGGCAGAGATGGTGTTGTAAGTCACGAGGTTGTGTTTGGGCCCGAAGTATCCTATGAGGATAGCCACGATGAGCGGCCCGCCCGTCAGTCCGAGTCGCAGGCTCTCCGATATGCCGGGAATGAAGAAGGGTATGTTGGCCACGAAGCAACCGAGCACGATGCCCAGGAAGATAGGTATGAGGTTGGGGTAGTTGAGTCGCTTCAGCTGGTTGCCCAGCACCTTCTCCGTGTGAGCCACAGCCAGTTCGGTGCCCACCACGGTGACGCGGTCGCCCATCTGCAGCTTCAGGTCGGGCGTGGCAAGGAGGTCCACACCGGCACGGTTCACGCGTGTGATGTTAGTACCCAGGTTGGAGTGGGTCTGCACCTGCGAGATGCTCTTGCCGTTGATGCCCGACTTGGTGATGAGTATGCGTCGGGTGATGAGTTCTGTGCCGTACTCCTCCCACGTCATGTCCACCGTCTCGCCCAGCAGGGCTACGATAGGCTCCTGTACGGAGGGGTGTGCCACGATGTGTATGATGTCGCCCTCGTTGAGCACCGTGCCGCCGTTCACCATCTCCTTGGTGCTGCCGCCTTGCTCGCGGTGTATCTGCGAAATCATGAAGTCGCGGTCCAGGAAGTCGTGTATCTTCTTCACCGTGCTGCCGAACACCATCTTGTTGGTAACCTTCACGGAGAAGGTGTTCAGCGTCATGGCCTCCAGGTGTCCGAAGCCGCTCTTCGCCTCCTTGTCTTCCGTCTTCTTGTCGATGCAGAGCGCATAGCGCAGGATGATGAACGACAGTATCACGCCCAGCACACCCATGGGGTAGGCTATGGCATATCCGGCGGCGATGGAGGGCGCGTCGATGTGGCGCAGGTCGCTGAAGGCCTGTTGTGCGGCACCCAGTCCCGGGGTATTGGTGACGGCACCCGACATGATGCCTGCCATGGAGGTGATGGAGGTGCCCGAGAGGTAGTAGATGCCCAGTGTCACGGCGATGCTGATGGCTATGACGGTAATGCTGAGCAGGTTAAGGCTCTTGCCGCCGTTCTTGAACGAAGAAAAGAAGCTGGGGCCTACCTCCAGACCGATGGAATAGACGAAGAGAATCAGTCCGAACTCCTTCAGGAAGTGGAGCAGGTGCTGGTCGAGACTGAGCGAGAAATGGCCGAAGACAAGGCCGATGAAAAGAATCCAGGCCAGTCCGAGCGACACGCCCTTCACCTTGATTTTGCCCAGGCTCAGGCCCAGCGTGATGACCAGTGCAAGGATCATCACAGAATGGGCTACACCGCCTCCCCAGAGGTCGGGAAAGCCGTAAAACAAGTTTCTGATGATTTCCATAACTACGTTGATATTGAGATTTTCGGGTGCAAAGGTACTGTTTTTTTTCCATTTAGCCCCTTGTCTCATTGTTTTTTTGTACTTTTGCAGCCAATAGGTGATGATTAAAAATAACTTGGTACAGTTTGCGTCCCTTTTGCTAAGAGCGCCCTGAAAGGGCAACTTGCGCCTAGCCCAGGGCAACGCCCTGGGTATACAAGAGGTTAACGTGCGCCCTGTAAGGGCAAAAGCGCTATAAAACATCTTGCGCATAGTAGCGCTTTTGCCCTTACAGGGCGACATTCTCCCTTGCAACATTACCCAGGGTGTTGCCCTGGGCTAGGCGCTTCTGCCCTTTCAGGGCGTGCAGGGAAAATGTACCAACTTATTTTTTTCGATTACTAGAGATTGCAAAAATAACGGGAAAATGGAATACATGGACGAAATAAAAGACAAGCGCATAGCCGTGCTGCTCTCGGGCGGCGTGGACAGTTCGGTAGTGGTATGGGAACTGGCCCAGCAGGGACTGCACCCCGACTGCTTCTACATCAAGATAGGTCCCGAGGAAAAGGAGGAGTGGGACTGCTCGTCGGAGGAAGACCTGGAGATGGCCACCGCCGTGGCACACAAGTACGGGTGCCGGCTGGAGGTGGTAGACTGCCACCGCGAATACTGGGACGAGGTGACACGCTATACCATGGACAAGGTGAAGGCAGGACTCACCCCCAACCCCGACGTGATGTGCAACAGGCTCATCAAGTTTGGTGCCTTCGACCGCAAGATGGGGCACCAGTACGACCTCATCGCCACGGGCCACTATGCACAGACCGAGCGCGACGCAGAGGGCCGCAAGTGGCTCGTTACCAGTCCCGACCCCGTGAAGGACCAGACCGACTTCCTGGCACAGATAGAGAGCTGGCAACTGGACAAGGCCATTTTCCCTATCGGCCACCACGTGAAGGACGAGGTGAGGCAGATAGCCGAGGCAGAGCATCTCGTCAACGCCAGGCGCAAGGACAGCCAGGGCATCTGCTTCCTGGGACAGATCAACTACAACGACTACATCAGGCGCTACCTGGGCGAACAGCCCGGTGATGTCGTCGAACTGGAGACCGGCAAACTGATAGGGCGCCACCGCGGACTGTGGTTCCACACCATAGGCCAGCGCAAGGGACTCGGCTTCGGAGGCGGCCCCTGGTTTGTGGTGAAGAAGGACGTGAAGGCCAACATCCTCTACGTGAGCCACGGCTATGACCCGCAGACGGCATACAAGACCGACTTCCCCCTGCACGACTTCCATTTCCTTACCCGCGAAGTGGCGATGCGGCGCGTGACGTTCAAGATACGCCATACGCCCGAGTACCACCCCGCCACCATCGAACCGCTCGACGGCGGCATGTGGATGGTACACTCCGACCACCCCATACACGGCGTGGCACCCGGACAGTTCTGCGTGGTCTACGACGAAGACCACCACCGCTGCTACGGGTCGGGAGAAATCACGGTAACTCCCCCGAAACTCAAATAATTCTAAAAAAAACACCGAAAGGATGTGATATTCGGAATTTTTGCCTAATTTTGCAGCTTGTTAGGCTCTGCATAGAGGGAAGGGCACCTGTGCCCTGACGGCAACCTGACAGGAAAAGAAACAAGAACCATATAAAATAATGAAGAAGAAAATTCAGTTCAGTCTCGTTTACAGAGACATGTGGCAGAGCTCCGGTAAGTTCCAGCCACGCAAAGACCAGTTGGCCAAGATAGCGCCAGTCATCATTGAAATGGGCTGCTTCAGCCGTGTAGAGACCAATGGCGGTGCCTTCGAGCAGGTAAACCTCCTCGCCGGCGAAAACCCCAACGAGGCAGTACGTGCCTTCTGCAAGCCCTTCAACGAGGCAGGTATCAAGACCCACATGCTCGACCGCGGACTGAATGCCCTTCGCATGTACCCCGTGCCCGATGACGTGCGCGCACTCATGTACAAGGTGAAGGCCAAGCAGGGTACCAACATCACACGTATCTTCGACGGACTGAACGACGTGCGCAACATCAAGCCCTCCATCAAGTGGGCCAAGGAAGGCGGCATGACACCCCAGTGCGCTCTCTGCATCACCAACTCGCCCGTGCACACTCTGGAATATTATATGGGCATCGCCGACGAACTGATCGCTGCAGGCGCTGAGGAAATCTGCCTCAAGGACATGGCAGGTATCGGACAGCCCGCATTCCTCGGCAAGCTCACCAAGATGATCAAGGACAAGTATCCCGAAATCATCATACAGTACCACGGCCACTCAGGCCCCGGACTCTCCATGGCCAGCATCCTCGAGGTGTGCCAGAACGGCGCCGACATCATCGACACCGCCATCGAACCGCTGTCATGGGGTAAGGTACACCCGGACATCATCTCCGTCATCAGCATGCTCAAGAACGAGGGCTTCGACGTGCCCGAGGTGAACATGAGCGCATACATGAAGGCACGTGCACTGACACAGGAGTTCATTGACGAGTGGCTCGGCTACTTCATCAACCCCGGCAACAAGATCATGTCTTCACTGCTCCTGGGCTGCGGACTGCCCGGCGGCATGATGGGAAGTATGATGGCCGACCTGGGCGGCATGCGACAGACCATCAACAACATACGCAAGAAGAAGGGCGACGCAGAACTGTCGATGGACGACCTCCTCATCAAGCTCTTCGACGAGGTGGAGTATGTATGGCCACGCGTGGGTTATCCTCCATTGGTGACACCCTTCAGCCAGTATACCAAGAACATCGCCCTCATGAACCTCCTCACCATGGAGCAGGGCAAGGGACGCTTCGTGATGATGGACGACTCGATGTGGGGCATGATCCTCGGCAAGAGCGGAAAGATACCCGGCACCATTGCCCCCGAACTGGTGGAACTGGCCAAGAAGCAGGGACGCGAGTTCACCGACGTGGATGCTCACACACTGCTCAACGATGCCCTCGACGACTTCAAGAAGGAGATGGACGAGAACGGATGGGACTACGGACAGGACGACGAGGAACTCTTCGAACTGGCCATGCACCCCGAGCAGTACCGCAACTACAAGAGCGGACAGGCCAAGAAGAACTTCCTGGCCGACCTGCAGAAAGCCAAGGACGCCAAGCTCGGCACTACCCTGACACCGGCACAGCTGGCAGAGTTCAAGCACGCCAAGGCCGATGCCATCGTCGCTCCCGTGGCAGGACAGATATTTTGGGAGTTCCAGGGCGAGGGCGAATGCCAGCCAGCTGTAGAACCCTTCATCGGCAAGGAGTACAAGGAAGGCGACGCCTTCTGCTACATCCTCACCTCATGGGGCGAGTTTGAGGCAGTGCCCGCAGCCCTCGGCGGCAAGCTCGTGGAAATCAACGCCAAGCAGGGCAGCAAGATACGCAAGGGCGACGTCATCGCATACATCGAGCGCGAGGCGGAATAAGCGATGTAAAAAATAACTTGGTACATTTCCCCTGCACGCCCTGAAAGGGCAAAAGCGCCTAGCCCAGGGCAACACCCTGGGTTATTAGGCAAGGGGAAATGTCGCCCTGAAAGGGCAAAAGCGCTACCACGCGCATGATGTAATAGCGCTTTTGCCCTTACAGGGCGCACGTCACACAACGTATTACCCAGGGTGTTGCCCTGGACTATGCGCAGGTTGCCCTTTCAGGGCGCACTAATGGAAAGATGCAAATTGTACCAAGTTGTTTTTATCATCCCTACAACAACATAGAGAATAGAATGAACTATCAAGCAATCATTGATAAGTATTATCCCGAGGACAATGAGCTACGCCATATCCTCGTAGACCATAGCCAATCTGTAGCGCGAAAAGCGCTGCAGATTGTTTCGTCTCATCCCGAACTGCATCTCGACCCCCAGTTTGTGGAAGAGGCTGCCATGCTCCACGACATCGGCATCTACCTCACCGATGCACCCGGCATCATGTGCTTCGGCTCGCAACCCTACATCTGCCACGGACGTCTGGGGGCTGAAATCATGCGCAGCGAAGGCTATGAGGCGCACGCCAGGGTATGCGAACGACACACCGGTGCGGGCATCACCGAGGAGCAGATCATAGAGCAACAACTGCCACTGCCACACCAGGACTTCCTGCCCGAAACAGTGGCCGAACAACTGATATGCTACGCTGACAAGTTCTTCAGCAAGACACACCTCGGCCGCGAGAAAACTATAGAGCAGGCAGAGAAAAGCCTCAAGAAGTTTGGCGAGGAAGGGGTGGAGCGCTTCCGTATGTGGGAACGCATGTTTGAATAAGGATTCCAATAATTTTTGATGAGAAAACAATCGACTATAGCTGTTCTGATGCTTGCCTCCATGGCCCTGGCGATGGTGGCAAACCCCGGTGTGCCCGACTCGAAGCGCAAAAAGACTAAGACCGGCATCGCCGAGACCGTGGCCGACTCCGTATACGTGGACTCGACGGGAAACGAGATAAAACCGTCGCCCGACGACACCACGCACATGGACTCGCTGCAGAAGGCTATATGGAGACACAACAAGGTGGTGGACGACAGCATCCGCCTCGACAGTATTGCACGCAAGAAGCAGGGTGGGGTGGACGCCCCCGTCAACTACTCGGCAAGCGACTCGCTCGTATACGACGCCAAGAGCAAGGTGGCACACCTCTACGGATCGGCAGAGGTGAAGTACCAGAACATGGACCTCACCAGCGACCGTATCTCCATGGACATAGACAAGAGCAACGTGAAGGCAAGCGGAACAGCCGACACCACTGCCGAGGGAGGCGTGAAGGGAAAGCCTGTGTTCAAGATGGGCAGCGACCAGTATGATACCGATACCATCAAGTTCAATTTCAAGAGCAAGAAGGCGCTCATCAACAATGTGTACACCGAGCAGCAGGACGGATTCCTGACGGGTATGCGCTCCAAGCGCGACTCCTCGGGCGTCATCTACCTGCAGCACGGACGATACACCACCTGCGACGAGAAACACCCCGACTTCTATATCTCGCTCTCGCGCGCCAAGGTGCGCCCCGGCAAGGACGTGGTGTTCGGACCAGCATACCTCGTGGTGTGCGACGTGCCCATGCCGCTCGCCATTCCCTATGGCTTCTTCCCCTTCACCAAGAGCTACTCCAGCGGTTTTATCATGCCTACATACGGCGACGAGAGCGACCGCGGATTCTACCTGCGCGACGGTGGATACTACTTCGCCATCAACGACAAGTGGGACCTCAAACTGCTGGGTGAAATCTACACCAAGGGGTCGTGGGGCATCTCTGCCGCCAGCAACTACCGCAAGCGATACCGCTACTCCGGCAGCTTCTACTTCAGCTACCAGGACACCAAGACCGGCGACAAGGGCATGCCCGACTTCGCACGCCAGGAGAGCTTCAAGATACAGTGGAGCCACAGACAGGACTCCAAGGCCAATCCCTACAACTCGCTATCGGCAAGCGTCAACTTCGCGTCTACGAGCTATGAGCGCAACAACCTCAACTCGCTCTATAACCCGCAGACCATGACGCAGAGTACGCGTACCTCTTCCGTCAACTGGAGCACGGGGTTCTCCAGCCTCGGACTCACCCTTACCGCCACCACCAACCTCTCGCAGAACATGCGCGACTCGTCCATCGCCGTCACACTGCCCGACCTCAACATCAGTGTGGCACGCTTCTATCCCTTCCGACGCAAGAAGATGGTGGGCGACCAGCGGTGGTACGAGAAAATCGCCGTGACGTATACCGGACACATCAGCAACTCTATCTCCACCAAGGAGAACAAGTTCATGAACAGCAACCTCATCAAGGACTGGCGCAACGGATGGGAACACCGCATACCCATATCGGCAGACTTTAACATCTTCAAGTACATCACCGTAACGCCGCAGTTCTCCTTCACCGACCGTATGTACACCAACAAGGTGAAGCAGTCGTGGGATGTGGACAAGCAGACCGTGGTGCGCGACACTACCTACGGATTCTATAATGTATACAACTGGAACCTCAGTCTGGCCATGTCTACCACGCTCTACGGATTCTGGGTGCCCAACCGCAAGATCTTCGGCGACAAGATACAGGCCATACGCCACGTCTTCAAGCCCAGCGTAACCTTCAGCTATGCGCCCGACTTCGGTGCGCCGCGCTACGGATTCATGGACACGTACCTGAAGACCGACGCCAACGGCAACGTGTCGCTCGAGAGCTACTCGCCCTTCGCAGGTTCGCTCTTCAGCTATCCTTCGTCGGGCAAACAGGGTACCATTGCCTTCACACTGGGCAACAACCTCGAGATGAAGGTTAAGAGCGACAAGGACTCTACCGGATTCAAGAAACTGAGCCTTATCGACGCCTTCAACATCAACATGAGCTACAACCTGGCGGCAAAGGAGAAACCATGGAGCGACATGAGCATCAACCTGCGTCTGAAGTGGTGGAAGAACTATACCTTCCAGATGAATGCCGTCTTCGCCACATACGCCTACGAACTGAACGAGCAGGGTACGCCCTATGTGGGCAACCGCACTGAGTGGAGCCACGGACGCTTCGGACGATTCCAGGGTATGTCGCAGAACTTCTCCTTCACCCTTACGCCCGAAAAACTGCGCAAGCTCTTCGGTGGGGGTGACGACTCGGACGACGACAAGGACAAGAATAACGGAAAGAAAGGCGACGACGACGGTGTGGACACCAACATAGAGACCAATGTCGACGACGACATGGAGAAGGGAAAGCACGGTGCCAAGAAGGGCGGAAAGGCCAAGACCGACGACGACGGATACATGGCTTTCAGCATGCCCTGGTCGCTCTCCATAGGTTATGGCATCACCATGCGCGAAGACCAGCGCGTGGAGAAGTTCAACTACAGCAAGATGCGTTATCCCTACCGCTTCACGCAGACGCTCAACTTCAGCGGCAACGTGCGCATCAGCGACGGATGGAACATCAGTTTCTCATCGGGTTACGACTTCGAGAACAAGGCCATGAGCATGACGACGGCCAGTCTGCAGCGCGACCTCCACTGCTTCAGTATGAGCTGCTCGGTAGTGCTAGCGCCATACACCAGCTACAACTTCACCTTCCGCTGCAACGCCGCCACGCTTACCGATGCTCTCAAGTATGACAAGCGCAGCGGCTACAGCAATGCCGTGCAGTGGTACTAATTGATGATAAAAAATAACTTGGTACATCTTTGTCTCATTTTCTTTTTTATCAAGAATTAGAGAATTTAGGAATTTCCAGTTTCCTCTGAAAAATGAGAATTACGGGAAAGGCTTGACGAGTCAAGCCTTTCCCGTAATTCTTGCCAATTCAAAGCCAACAAGAGCGGAAAAATTCCGACCTGTACGGTTGCAACGCGCCCTGAAAGGGCAACCTGCACCTTTTTACACTTTTACTTTTTTACCTTTCAATGGTAGCGCTTTTGCCCTTTCAGGGCGACACTCTTGCTTGCAACCTAACCCAGGGTGTTGCCCTGGGCTAGGCGCTTCTGCCCTTTCAGGGCGTGCGGGGACAACTTTCATGGAATGACAGTGATGTTCCAACCGTACAGGTCGAAAATTTCTCAAATTCTCTAATTCTTGATAAGAAAAACTCTACCAAGTTCAATGGACGATGAAGCCTATTGCGTTTTTGATACGTATGCTTGGCTGTCTCGGTAACGGCAAGAAAAGATTGCCCGCCATCCACGGAATGACATCGGCAAAGTTAGTGAAAAGAATTGGTTTCGCAAAATCTCCCACTCGTTTTCTTGCGCATATCATTTACTTTTCTTATCTTTGCCACAAAATTTGGGAAAAACATAAAAAAGGAGAAACGAAATATGGCAACAATATCAGTAAATAGTTTATGGAATTTCATTCAGTCAATGTCGCTGAGTGCCAACAACGAGCAGTGGTTGGCAGAGAAACTGCACGAGTCAGCAGTCACCAAGGAAAAGGCAGAAAAGAACCAAGGAATAGCAACCTTAGACAAACTCTTCGGTGCATGGGACAATGCCGATGGTGATTTGATTGCACAAGCCATCCATGATGGCAGAAAGACGGACTATTCCCGGGAAATTGTTTCTTTTGATGACTAAAAACAAACCAATATGCCTAAGAATTACTTGTTGGATACGAACATTTGCATTTATCTTTTCAAAGGCAAGTACAACATTCGCAAGAAACTGAAAGAGGTGGGAACAGAACATTGTTTCGTATCAGAAATCACTTTGGCTGAGCTCATCTATGGTGCCCAATGTAGCAGCAATGTAAAAAAGCACACAAAAGAGATTGAGGATTTAGTCTCCATCATTCACGTCCTCCCCATCCGTCCTGCCCTACAAGACTATGGCCGGGTAAAGAAAGAACTGCGCTTATCAGGAATGATGATTGAAAACTTTGACCTGCTTATTGGTGTAACGGCATTGGCAAACAATCTCGTGATGGTTACAGAAAACACCAAACATATCAGCCATATTCAAGGACTGGAAATTGAGAATTGGGTTGAAAGGTCTTAATAATTTGCATAAAGGAAGAATGTATG
This sequence comes from Sphaerochaetaceae bacterium, assembly GCA_963660455.1. Taxonomy (GTDB): domain Bacteria; phylum Bacteroidota; class Bacteroidia; order Bacteroidales; family Bacteroidaceae; genus Prevotella. The sequence goes on from CAVKZC010000093.1 coordinate 10,391, forward strand.
AAGATCGTAAAAAACAAAAAACTTCAGATTTCAGATGTCAGATTTTCATCTGCAAACATTGTAACTAAAACCATACATACAGGGTGTGTACGATTGCTCCGTCTCATCACAAATGTACCAGTCCCAACTCAAATGTCTTATACAGGAGATATAAAACTGACATAAAAGGCTATATACATTGTCAAGCCTCCAAATAAGTCATCATATCCTCCAACGTATTGAAATTCTTAACATTTCCATTCTTTAGGTCCATAATAGCCTTATCTAACTCCGTTTGCAATTCTACATCCATATCGTTTTATTGTATTTTTCTTATTTGTGAAGAATCAAAGCCTCCATATCTTTAACAACGTTGTTGGCTGCCTAACATAGCACTACTCCCTCCTTTTCTACATTATCGAAGAAAGGGCTGCCCTTCTTCTTCTCCCAATCCGACATGGAATATACTATCGGATGAATCATTTGGTTGATTTCCCAACCAAGTTCCCAAAAGGGATAGGTATAGTCATCATGGTCTTTCTCGACAATCTTGTCCTTGTTAAGGAGCACAAGGATGTCCCAGTCGGAATCCTCCTTGGCATCCTGGCGAGCCCTTGACCCGAAAAGGATAACCCTGGCATCTCCCGGCATTATCGACTCTGCCCTTTGCCTAATCGACATCAATACCTCGTCTTTAAGACGCTCTTTGGTAACTGCAGTCATAAAACAACCTATTTATTACGCTTGCAAAAATAAGAAAAAGAATTGGTTTCGCAAAATCTCCTACTCGTTTTCTTGCGCCATTCTACTAAAAACATTTTTTTTGTTAGGCCAATATCGTGCGGAATGAAAAAAGAGGATGCGCCACAACATGCGTGGCGCATCCTCTTTGAGTATATAATGCCTTTGAGAAGGCTTAGTCGAACAACTGGGCAATGGCCTCCGCCGGCTTGCCTTCGTATACCACCACGTCGGAGTAGGGCTGGTAGTTGAAGTCGGCAAAGCGGAGCAACTGTACGGCTGCAAACTGGCGGTCTTCGGAGATGCAGCCTTCGAGGCGCATGTTGCCGATGGAGCTTGACTGGATGTCGGCCTTCTTCAGTTGGTCGGCAACGGTGGCGGCATCGGCTTTCAGTATGGTGTGAAGCTTGGCGCCTGTCTCTGCGCTGTATTCCTGTTGCCTTACGGCGACCTTGCTCCCCGTAGTGGTATAGACTATCTTGGTAGAAAGTCCGAACATGCTTTTCTTTATCTTGATCTGTGGTAGTGCCTTTACTGTGTCGCACATTTCCAAATGGTTGATACTTGCCATAATAATAAATGTATGTGTATGTATATATATGAGAATCTGTTTTTTGAATATTTGCTGTGTCCGTGCATCGGCATGATAGCCATACTTTTCTTCTTTGCGGCACGGACAATGTGCCTGTTCCCCCTCTGGGGCAGGCTTGCGCGGGCGTGCCCTCTATGAAGGGGAACGCCCGGTGTGATGTTTTACTAAAGGTAAGTTCTAAAAATTAGTTTTTACGAGTGATAGCCACCCCTTATGTATGAATC